>NZ_JBJGYJ010000047.1:0-27597 GCF_054049935.1 Geodermatophilus sp. SYSU D00742 | reverse complement strand
CGCCCCCCGCCCGCCCCCCCCGGCCCGCCCCCCCGCCCGCCCGGCGCGCGCCCCCCCCCCCCCCCCCCCCCCCCCCCCCCCCCCCCCCCCCCCCCTCCCGCCACCCGAGGAGGCACCGTGAAGGCAGCGAGGTTCCACGCCCGTGAGGACGTCCGCGTCGAGGAGGTCGAGGAGCCCGCGCCGGGCCCCGGCCAGGTCAAGCTGCGCAATGCCTACGCCGGCATCTGCGGCTCCGACCTGCACGTCTACTACACGCCGGAGAGCTCCGGCCTGGACTACACGACACCCCACCCGCTGACCGGGTCGATGCCCCCGCAGGTGCTCGGCCACGAGTTCTCCGGCACCGTCGTGGAGCTCGGCGAGGGCGTGGACCGCGTCGCCGTCGGTGACCGGGTCGCCGTCTGGCCCGTGTACCACTGCGGGACCTGCGCGGCGTGCCGCAAGGGCATGGTCAACACCTGCCGCAGCTTCGGGTTCCACGGGCTGACCAGTGACGGCGGCGGCATGGCCGAGTACACGACGGTGCCCGCGACGATGCTGCACCGGCTGCCCGACGAGGTGGACCTGCGCATGGGCGCCCTCGTGGAGCCGATGGCGGTGGCCTGGCACGCCGTCGACACCAGCGGGATCCGCCCCGGCCAGGCCGCGCTGGTCGCCGGGGCCGGACCGATCGGCATCGGCCTGTGGTTCGCGCTGCGCGCCCGCGGCGTGGAGACCGTGGTCGTCTCCGAGCCCAGCGCGGCGCGCCGCGCCGCCGTGGCCGGGCTCGGCGCGACCCGGGTCGTCGACCCGACGACCGGGGACCTGGCCGCCGCCGTGGCCGAGGCCACCGGCGGCGACGGGGTGGACGTCGCGTTCGACGCCGCGGGCGCCGGGGCCGCCGTCGTCCAGGCCGTCGGCCTGCTCGCCCCCGGCGGGCGGCTGGTCGTCGTCGCCCTGCACGAGAAGGCGTTCGAGTTCGACCCGACGATGCTGGTCTTCGGCGAGACCTCGATGACCGGGGTGCTCGCCTACCTCCCCCGCGACTTCGACGCGGTCATCGCCGCGATGGCCGAGGGCCGCTACGACGCCACCGGCTGGGTGGAGGAGATCGGCGTCGACGACGTCGTCGCCGCCTTCGGCCGGCTGCGCGGCGGCGCGGGGATGAAGATCCTGGTCCGGGTCTGACCGTCGGGGCCCGGCGCTCAGAGCACGCGCACGTCGGCCTCGACGGCCTCGAACGCCTTGCGCGCGGCGATGAGCACCGGGTCCCAGACGGGGGAGAACGGCGGGGCGTAGGAGAGGTCGAGGGAGAGCACCTCGTTGACGCCCATCTCGTTCCAGATGCAGATCGCCAGGGCGTCGATGCGCTTGGCGCTCTCCGCCCGGCCGACGATCTGGGCGCCCAGCAGCCGGCCGCTGCGCCGCTCGGCGATCATCTTGACCCGGATCGGCTGGGCACCGGGGAAGTAGCCGGCCTTGGTGGTGGAGTCGACGACGGCGGTGACGAAGGAGTACCCCGCGGCCTCCGCCTCGGCCTCCGACAGCCCCGTGCGCGCCGCCTCCACGTCGCAGATCTTGGTGATCGCGGTGCCGATGACGCCGGGGAAGGTGGCGTACCCACCGCCGATGTTGATGCCGGCCACCCGGCCCTGCTTGTTGGCGTGGGTGCCCAGCGCGACGACGACCCGCTGGCCGGAGAGCCGGTGCCGCGACTCCACGCAGTCGCCCGCCGCCCAGACCCCCTCGACGTCGGTGCGCATGCGGGCGTCGACGGCCACCCCGCCGGAGATGCCCAGCGGGATGCCGGCCTCCTCGGCCAGCCGCACGTCCGGCCGCACGCCGAGGCCGAGCACCACCAGGTCGGCGGGCAGCACGCGGCCGCTCGCGGTGGCCACGGCCCGCGCCCGGCAGTCGGCGCCGGTCTCGATGGCGGCGACCGGGTCGGACAGGACCAGCTCGATCCCCTCCTCGCGCACCGCCTCGGCGATGAACTCCCCGACGTCGGGGTCGAAGGTGCCCACCGGGGTGGCCGAGCGGTCGACGACGGTGACGTCGAGGCCGCGCACCCGGCAGGCCTCGGCGATCTCCAGCCCGATGTAGCCGCCGCCCACCACGACCACCCGGCGCACGTCGCCCCCGTCCAGCGCGGCCCGCAGCGCCACGCCGTCGTCGAGCACCTGCACGCCGTGGACGCCGGGCGCGTCGATGCCGGGGACGGGCGGGCGCATCGGGACGCTGCCGGTCGCGTAGACCAGGTCGTCGAACGGCTCGGTCCCCGAGCCCCCGCCCTCGAGCTCGTGCCAGTGCACGACCCGCCGGTCCAGGTCGATGCCGACGACCTCGGTGCGCATCCGGACGTCGATGCCGGCGGCGCGGTGCTGCTCCGGCGTCCGGGCGACGAGCGCCGCCTCGGACCCCACCGCCCCGCTGATCCAGTACGGGATGCCGCACGCCGAGTACGACGTCGCCCTCCCCCGCTCGAACATGACGACGTCGAGGTCCGGTTGCCGCTTGCGCGCCTGCGACGCCGCGCTGGCTCCGGCTGCGTCCCCACCCACCACGACCACCCGCTTGCCCACGTGGGCACGGTAGGGGCACCCGCGCTCCGCCGCCGGGCGGGCGGGCGCGGCGACCAGGCGCCCGGGCCGGGCCGGGGCCGGGGGCGCCCGTCCCGGGAATCCCTCCGCGGGGCGGGGCAACCGGTCGTCGGCTGGGTAGGGCACCCTGGAGGCGGGTGACGGGACCGACCCGTCGCGCCGGACGACGCAGGAGCAGGTACATGCCGCAGGGCACGGTGAAGTGGTTCAACGCCGACAAGGGCTTCGGGTTCATCGAACCCGACGACGGCAGCCCGGACGTCTTCGTCCACTTCTCGGCGATCGCCGACACCGGCGGTTACCGCAGCCTGGACGAGGGCCAGCGGGTCGAGTTCGAGACCAGCCAGGGCCAACGGGGCCCGCAGGCCGAGGGGGTCCGGCCCGTCGGCGGGGCACCCGCCGGCCGGGACCGGGGCCGCGACCGGGACGGGAGCCGTGACCGGGACGGGAGCCGTGACCGCGGCCGGTCGCCGTCGCGGGGCGGGGGCCGCAGCACCGGCACGGTGTCGTGGTTCAACGCCGAGAAGGGCTTCGGCTTCATCACCCCGGACGACGGGAGTGCCGACGTCTTCGTGCACTTCTCCGCGATCGTCGAGACCGGTGGCTACCGCAGCCTGGACGAGGGCCAGCGGGTGCAGTACGACGCGACCCAGGGGCAGCGCGGCCCGCAGGCCGAGAACGTGGAGCCGCTCGACGAGGGCGGCGGGCGCGGCCGCGACTCCGGGTACCGGGACTCCGGGTACCGCGACGGCGGCCACCGGGACTCCGGTGGCCGCGACTCCGGCTACCGCGACTCCGGCCCGCGCGGCGGGGGCGGCTCCCGCGGCTCCGGCGGCGGTGGCGGCGGTGGCGGCGGCCGGGCCCGCGGCACGGTGAAGTGGTTCAACGCCGAGAAGGGCTTCGGCTTCATCGAGCCCGACGACGGCGGCCCCGACGTCTTCGTGCACTTCTCGGCGATCGCCGACCAGGGCGGGTACCGCAGCCTGGACGAGGGCCAGCGGGTCGAGTTCGAGGCCAGCCCCGGCCAGCGCGGCCCGCAGGCCGACTCCGTCCAGGGCATCTGAGCCGGGTCCGGCGCGGCGTCGGCCGCGCCGGACCGCCCGGCTGCCGTTCCGCCGGCCCGCCCCGCGGCGCCGGTCGGCGCGGTGGAACCGCCCACGCCGAGGTGGACGACGCCGGTACGCCCGCGGTCGCGGTCGTGGCGGGGACCCGCACCGACGCGCTGGGCGAGGCGGGCGCGGTGGCGTCGAGCCGGGTCACCGTGCGCCTCCCAGGGTGCGGCGCGGGCCGCGGCGCCGGGGTCCCGGGAGCCGGCGTCAGATGGGGAGCAGGCGGCCGGCGATGCCCTTGAGCGTCGCCCCGGCCCGGTAGGACTGCACGAGCCACGAGCCGCAGACGATGTTCGCCCCGGCCAGGAGCGGGACCGCGAACTGGGTGAGCCGCTGGCGGCGCTGCCACCGGGCGATCTCCTCGGGCGTCCCGGCGGTGGGCAGGGTGGCGTCCTTGACCTCCAGCTGCTCGCCCCGGCGGACCGCCTCCTCGGCGAGGGTGCCGATGCGACTGCCGCAGTAGGCGGCGTAGGCGCTGGCGCCGGCACCGGCCACCGCGATCCCTGCCTTGAGCGCCCCCACCGAGGCGAACCCCTCCTGCAGGGCGAGCCGCCGTCCACCGGCCCGGGTCAGCTGCAGGCCGGCCACCAGGGTGGCCGCGATGCCGCCCCACTGGGCCGGGGCGTACCGCGCCCAGGCGGAGCTGGCCACGCGCACCCGGTCGATGCCCTGCGAGAGCTCGCTGCCGGACTTGTTCACGCCGGCGACGCCCATGAGGGTCCCGCCGAACCACATGGCGGAGCCGAGGTCGTGCACTGCCTGCGCGATGAAGTGGTTGTCGCTGCTGCTGGTCATGGGTCCCCCACCAGGTCCGCGGCCCTGTTCCGGTCGACGTCCCCTACCCCCTGCGTCGCGGCCGTAACGGCGCCCCGGGCGCTCACGGGCGACACACCGCGGGACGGCGACCCGCCGGTGGCGACCGGGCGTCACGTTTCCCCCGACGGGACGACTGGTACCCAGACCCCGGGGTCGCGGGTGCAACAAGCCGCCGGGCTGCCGCATCCACCTGAGGACCTCGATCGATGCCATCTGCCCCGACGTGCGCCACGAGCGCCGTCCCGCTGTCCGCCGCCAGCCTGGCCGACCTGCCCGCAGCGGTCGACGCGCCGCGCTACGACCGGTCGGCCCTGGTGCCGGCGATCGTGCACTTCGGCGTCGGCGGGTTCCACCGCGCCCACCAGGCGGTCTACCTCGACGAGCTCGCCCGCCGCGGCGTCACCGGCTGGGGTGTGGTCGGCGTCGGCCTGCACAGCCGGGAGATCGGCGAGGTGCTCGACGCCCAGGACCGGCTGTACACGGTCGTGGAGCGGGCGCCCGACGGCGACCGCGCCCGGGTCGTCGGCGCGATGACCCGCTACCTCTACGGCCCCGACGACCCCGAGGCGGTGCTCGACGCGCTCGCCGACGAGCGCACCCGGCTGGTGACGCTCACGATCACCGGCACCGGCTACCGCATCGACCCGCACTCCGGGGAGTTCGACGCCGACGACCCGCACGTCGCCCGGGACCTGGAGGACCCGGGGACGCCGGAGACGGTGTTCGGCTACCTCGTCGAGGGGCTGCACCGGCGCCGCGCGGCGGGCCTGCCCCGTTCACCGTGCTGTCCTGCGACAACATGCAGCACAACGGGGCCGCCGCGCGCACCGCCGTGGTGTCCTTCGCCCGGCTGCGGGACCCGGAGCTCGCCGACTGGATCGACGAGCACGGCGCCTTCCCCAGCAGCATGGTCGACCGGATCACGCCCAACACGACGCCGGAGATGCGCGAGGCCGTCGCCCGGGACAGCGGGGTGGACGACCGGTGGCCGGTCATCACCGAGCCGTTCCGGCAGTGGGTGGTCGAGGACGCCTTCTGCGCAGGCCGGCCGCCCCTTGAGGACGTCGGCGTGCAGTTCGTGCCGGACGTGGAGCCCTACGAGGTGGTGAAGACCCGGCTGCTCAACGCCGGTCACAGCTCCGTGGCCTACCTCGGCTACCTCGCCGGGCTGCGCACCACCGCGGAGGTCATGGCCGATCCGGTGTTCCGCACGTTCCTCACCCGGATGATGGCCGAGGAGATCGGTCCGCTGCTGCCGGCCGTGCCGGGCATCGACCTCGCGGACTACCAGGAGACCCTGCTCGGGCGGCTGGCCAACCCGCGGATGGCCGACCAGCTGGCGCGGCTGTCCCGCCGCGGGTCCACCAAGATCCCCAACTACCTGCTGCCGTCGATCTCGGCCGCCCTGGAGCAGGACCGTCCACACCGGCTGCTGTGCCTGGCCGTGGCGGGGTGGCTGCGCTACCTGCGCGGCGCCGACTACGCCGGGGAGTCGGTCCCGATCGAGGGCCCGCGCCCCGACCTCGTGCCGTTGGCCCGGGAGGCCGGCGAGGACGCCGCGCCGCTGCTGTCCGAGCGCAGCATCTTCGGCTCCCTGGGTGAGGACCCGCGGTTCGCCGAGCCGGTGCAGGAGGCCCTCGGGGTGCTGTGCCGGCAGGGACCGCGCGAGGCCATCGAGCACCACCTGCGGGACGGCGGGTGAGCTCCCCCGCCGACCTGTCGGGTACCACCACGCTCCTGTGCGACGCCGACGGGTCGTCACGGCGCACCGGCCCACGAGCGAGCCCGACGCCGCCGTCTACGCCCACGCCGGCCGCTCTCCGGACATCACGCCCGACGAGGGCGTCGCCGTGGAGGACCCGGTGAACGGGGCGCTGTCGGCGGTGGCCGCCGGCCACCGGACGGTCGGCATCGTGCGGTCCGTGCCGCCGGAGGACCGGGCGCGGCGCAGCGCGGCCCTGCCGGGGGCGGGGGGTGACGACCGTGGTGTCCTCGCGGGAGGAGCCGGCCGGCCAGCTCACCTGAGCGCGCCGTCGGGCGCCGCCGGCTCGGCCGCACGGTGCGGCGGCGAGCGCTGGAACAGGACGTACAGGTAGACCAGCGCCGGGAGCAGCACCACCGAGCCGCCGAGCAGGGCCACCAGCATGGCGACCAGGGTCGACCGCCCGCCGGCGGCCTCCTCGATCGTCACGTCCGGCACGAGCACGTAGGGGTACTGGGCCACGGCCCAGCCGGCGAGGATGGCGGTGACCGCCAGCGCCGACGCCGCCCGGGCCGGCACGTACCGCCGGGTCGCGAGCAGGCCGAGCGCGGCCACCCCCGCGACGACCGACAGCGCCACCACGGGCAGGGCCCGGCCGGTCAACCCGTCGAAGAGCTGCGGTGCATCGGCCCGCAGCACGAACAACCCGGCGATGCCGGCGGCGCCGGTCAGCGCCGCGGTGCCCAGCGCCCGCGCCCGGAACTGCGCGGCGAGGTCGTCGGCCCCCTCGCGCCGGGCGTCCGCGCAGAGGAACACCGCGGCCAGGTAGGCGCAGACCAGGACCGCGAGCACCCCGCCGAGCACCGACGTCGGGTTCACCCAGCTGGTGACCACGTCGCCGGCCGCGATGCCCGGCGGCACCCGCCCCGAGGCGACCCCGCCCACGACGGCGCCGAGGAAGTACGGCGTGACCAGGGAGGACAGCGCGAAGCAGGCACCGAGGAAGCGCCGCATGCCCAGCGTGGTGACGCTCTTGCGGAACGCGAACGCCGCACCCCGGGCGATCATCCCGAACGCGGCGAGGGTCAGCGGGATGTAGAGGGTGGTCACCACGGCGGCGAACGCGCCGGGGAACGCCGTCCACAGGACGACGAGCACGAAGATCAGCCAGACGTGGTTGGCCTCCCAGATCGGCGCGATCGAGCGCTCGATGAGGCCCCGTTGCGGGCCGCCGCGCCGGGTGCCGCCGGCCAGCAGGTCCCAGATGCCGGCCCCGAAGTCGGCGCCGCCGAAGAGCCCGTAGGCGATGAGGCCGACGAACATGACGCTCAGCACCACCTCGGCGAGCGTCATCGCAGCGCCACCTCGCCGGTGTCCCGGTCCGGCGGCGCGGCGTCGCGCTCCTGCGGGGCCGGGGTGGCGGAGCTGCGCGCCAGGCGGCGGAGCACGACGACGGTGAGCCCGGTCAGCAGCACGTAGACGACCACCACGGCGTAGAAGCCGAGGTACAGGCCGGGGGCGGGGCTGACGGCGTCGGCGGTGCGCAGGATGCCGTACACGGTCCAGGGCTGGCGGCCGACCTCGGTGGTGATCCAGCCGGCCTCCATGGCGACCACGGCGGCCACCCCGGAGACCGCCACCGCCCGCAGGAACCACGGTGTCCCGGGGATCCGGCGGCGCCGCCACCAGACCCAGCCGAACCAGACGGAGAGCAGGAGCAGCGCCGTCCCGAGGCCGACCATCGCGTTGTAGGCGAGGTGGACGACGTTGACCGGGGGCCGCTCGTCGGCGGGGAACTCCTCGAGCCCCTGGACCACGCCGTCGGGGTCGTGGTGGATGAGCAGGGACAGCCCGGCGGGGATCTCCAGCGCGTAGCGCAGCTCGTCGTCGACGTAGATCCCGCCCAGGGACAGCGAGGCGCCCGCGGTCGTCTCGTACTGCGCCTCCATCGCCGCGAGCTTGGCCGGCTGGTTGTCGGCGACGGTGTTGGCGATCCAGTCACCGACCCCGATCTGCACCGGCGTCAGCGCGGCGGCGACGGCCAGGGGCAGGAGCAGCCCGGCGCGGTGCCGGCGGTCCCGCCGGCCGCGCAGCATGCCGACCGCGTAGACCGACGCGACGGTGAACCCGGTGACCATGTAGGCGGCCAGCAGCATGTGCACCACCTGCGGCCACGTGGACGGGCCGAACATGGCCGCCCACGGCTGCGCGTCGACGACCCGGCCCTCGTCGTCGAGCCGGAAGCCGGTGGGGTTGTTCATCCACGCGTTGGCCGCGACGACGAAGAACGCCCCGGCCATGCCCGACAGGATCATGGGGACGGCGCTGAGCATGTGCGCCCGGGGCGACAGCCGGTCCCAGCCGAAGAGGTAGACGCCCACGAAGATCGCCTCGATGAAGAAGGCGAACCCCTCCAGCACGAACGGGAACCCGTAGACCTCGCCGAAGCGGTCCATGAGGCCGGGCCACAGGATCCCCATCTCGAACGACAGCAGCGTCCCCGACACCGCGCCGGCGGCGAACAGGACGCCCATCGCCTTGGCCCACGTGCGGGCCAGCCCGGTGAGATCGGCGTCGCCCCGCCGGTGGCCGAGCCACTCCGCCACGACGGTGACCAGCGGGAAGGCGACCCCGAAGCAGGCGAAGACGATGTGCCAGCCGAGGGACAGCGCCATCTGCATGCGCGCCGGGTAGAGGTTCTCGGCCGCATCGGCCAGGAGTACCGAGGGGTCCACGACGCGGCTCCGCTCTGGCGTCCCCGTGCACGGGCAGGTGGGAACTACCCGAGCCACCCGGCGTCCGCACCTCGCGCGCACGACCGCCCATTGGCGGTGAGCCGGGTCTAGCGTCGGGTGATGACCCTGCCACCGCCCCCGGCGCCCCAGCCACCCTCGCCCTCACCGTCGCCGATGGACCCGGTGTCCCCGCCCGGCCCGGCACCGGTGCCGCAGCCGGGTCCCACCGACCCGACGGCGCCCCCGCCGGAGCAACCGCCCCCGGTCTGATCGCACCCGCCGCGGTCGGGGGTCACCTCCCGGACCGGGCCTGCCGACCGTCGGCGCCCACGGTCCCCCGGCCCGCCGTCGCGCCCCGGACGCCGGCGGTCCCGGGCTCGACGGGCAGCCGGAAGGCCAGGACGGCGAGGGCCACCGCGGCCAGCGACACCAGGCTCAGGGTGAGCGTCTGGAGGACCTCGTCGCTGGTCGTCTCGAGCACGGAGACGTGCTGCTGGTGGTAGAGGTGGTGCGGCAGGTTGGCCACGACGGCCGCCAGACCGGTGGCGCGGGCCAGCCACACCCCGCCGGTCAGCAGCGCGACCAGGGCCACCACGCCCAGACCGAGGTTGCCCTGCCCGACGTCGCGGAGCAGGTGCTCGTTGTAGGGGCCGTCCACGTCGACCCAGTGCCGGCCGAAGCCCGGGAAGTCGCGGTAGAAGGACGCCGGGGCGAGCACCTGCCACGCCCCGAGCGACAGGCCGAAGAAGGCGAACCAGGCCAGCAGGCCGGTGACCGTGCGCCGCATGAGGGCCTCCTCGATCTCCTGTGCGTGGCGGTCAGGTGCTCGGCGCGCCGGCCGCCGACGGGGCGCGGGCCGCGGCAGGCGCGTGCTCGGGGAGGACCCCGATCCCGATCAGCCGGGCCGGGAGCCCCTGCAGCACCGGGTGCCGGGCGAGCACCCGCAGCAGGCGGGGCGTGCCCACCGGGCGGTCCGCGGCCAGCACCCGGCTGAGGAAGCGGGTCTGGATCTGCCGCTGCACGAACTGGGTGACGACGGTGGGCAGCAGCCGCCGCAGCCGGACCCGCGCGAGCTCCCGCGGCCGGACGCTCCCGCGCAGCAGCGGTCCGGCGAGCAGCCGGGCGGACGCGGCGGCGTCCTGGACGGCGAGGTTGATGCCGACGCCGCCGATCGGGGACATCGCGTGCGCGGCGTCCCCGACCAGCAGCAGCCCGGGCCGGTGCCAGCGCCGCAGCCGGTCCACCCGCACGGTGAGCACCCGGACGTCGTCCCACCCCCGCAGCGCGGCCACGGCCGCCGGCATGGCGGGCAGCAACGTGGCCAGGTCGGCGCGGAAGGCCTCGAACCCGGCCGCCTGCAGGCCGGCGTAGCCGCCCTTGCGCACCAGGTACGCCGACTGCCAGTAGTCGCCGCGGTCCAGCAGGATCAGCAGCCGGCCACGGGTGACCCGGCCCGCCCCGCCGAACTCCGGCCCGCCGTCGCCGGGCAGCTTCGGCAACCGGGTCCACAGCACGTCCATGGGGGCGCCGAACTCGCGCAGCCGCAGGCCGGCCGACTCGCGGACCCGGGAGTTCCGGCCGTCGGCGGCCACGGTCAGCGTCGCGCGGACCTCGTGCTCCTCCCCGTCGGGGGTGCGGTACCGGACGCCGCGCACCCCGCCGTCCGCGGTGAGCAGGCCGGTCACCTCGGCCTGCATGCGCAGGGCGAACGTCGGCTGCTCGCGGGCGCGGTCGGCGAGGAAGTCCAGCAGGTCCCACTGCGGCACCAGGGCGAGGAACGGGAACCGGCCGGGCAGCCGGCCGAAGTCGGCCAGGACGAACGTGCCGTCGTCGGTGGTCACCCCGAGCCGGGTCACCTCCTGGTGCGGGAGCTCCAGGAACTGCCCGGCCAGGCCGAGCTCGTCGAGCAGGCGCAGCGTCGAGGGGTGCACGGTGTCCCCGCGGAAGTCGCGCAGGAAGTCGCCGTGCTTCTCCAGCACCAGGACGTCGACGCCCTGGCGGGCCAGCAGCAGCCCGAGCACCATCCCCGCCGGACCGCCCCCGGCGATGCAGCAGGTCACCGTCTCGACAGCCATCTCCGGCCCCCTTCCGCCGCGGCTCCTGGCAGGGTCGTCCCACCGCCTCCGTCCGGGCAAGGGGAGGGCGGACGACGGGACAGGGAGGGCGCGTGGACGACGGCACGGAACCGCACAGGGGCTGGCGCGAGGGGGTCCGGGAGGGCGCACCCTACGGCGGAGCGGCCTTCGTCCTCGCGGTCTCCTTCGGCGTGGTGGCCACCGACGCCGGCATGCCCACCGCCGCCGCGATCGTCATGTCGACGCTGGTCTACTCCGGCTCGGGCCAGTTCGCCGCGCTCGGCATCGTCGCCACCGGCGGCGGTGTGGGCGCCGCGGTCGGGGCGGCCGCCCTGGTCAGCTCGCGCTTCCTGCCCATGGGCTTCGCCCTCGGACCCTCGCTGCGCGGCAGCCGGCTGCGGCGGGCGCTGGAGGGGCAGGCCACCGTCGACGCGTCGTGGGCGATGGCCGCCCGCGGCGACGGCCGCTACGACCGCGAGTACCTGTTCGGCCACTCCGGCATCCAGTACGTGCTCTGGGTCCTGGGCACCGCCGTCGGCGTCGTCGTCCCGGCACTGGACACCCGCGCGCTCGGCCTGGACGCCGTCTTCCCGGCCTTCTTCCTCGCCCTCCTCGTCGCCGAGGTCCGCGACCGGCTGCGGCTGGGGGTCGCGGTGGCCGGCGCGGCCGCCGCGCTGGCGCTGGTGCCGGTCGCCCCGCCCGGCCTGCCCGTGCTCGTGGCCGGTGCCGCGGCTCTCGTCGGCCTCCGGGCGCCGCGGTGAGCGCGGCCACCTGGTGGGTCCTGGTCGGCCTCTGCGTGGTCACCACCGCGCTCACCCGCGGCGTGGGCCCCGCAGCGACCGGGGACCGGGAACTGCCCCCGGCCGCCGTCCGGGTCGTCGTGCTGCTGTCCTCGGCCCTGCTGGCCGCGCTCGTCGTCACCTCGGCGCTCGCCGACGGCACCGAGCTGCGCGTCGGCGCCGACACCGCCGGAGTCGCGGTGGCCGGCCTCCTGCTGTGGCGGCGGGCCCACGTCGTGGTCGCCGTCGTGGCGGCGGCAGCGGTCACCGCCGGCCTCCGGGCCCTCGGCGTCGACTGAGGGCGGAACGGGGGCCGCCGCTCCGGCCGGCCACGAGCACCGGGCCGACGGTGGTGTCGGGCAGCTGTGGCGAGGTCAGCCGGCGGGCACCCGCGGCACGGGCCGGACCTCGCGGGCGCCGGCGAGCTCGTGCCCGGCGTCGCAGACCAGGGCCAGGTGCACCGGCTCGCCGCAGTCGCGGTGCCGCAGCTCCAGCGGGGCCGCGTCGTCCCCGGCCAGGTACCGGTCGCCCCACTCCATGAGCGCGACCAGCGCCGGGTAGAGGTCGACGCCCTTCCGGGTGAGCCGGTACTCGTGGCGCTGCCGCTCCCCCTCGGCCTGGTACGGCACCCGCCGCAGCACGCCCTGCGCCACGAGCGTGGCCAGCCGGTCGGTCAGGACCGCCCTGGGCGCGCCCAGCACCCGCTGGAAGTCGGCGAACCGGCGGACGCCGAGGAACGCCTCGCGCAGCACCAGCAGGCTCCACTTCTCCCCCACCACGGCCAGCGTGCCGGCGACCGAGCAGCGGGACCGGTCCCAGAGGGCTTCGCTCACCCCACGATCGTACCGAACTGGGTTCACTTGACGAACTGATTCGTGAGGAGCAGAGTTCGCTTCACGAACCCAGGAGGCGGCATGGACATCCCCCTCGCGACCCGCCCGGTCCGGACCGACGACGGTCCGCGGTTCTGCCGGCTGTGGAGCCGGCTGTCCCGGGACACCGTGTACCGCCGCTTCCACGCCCCGCTGCACCGGCCGCCGTCCGACGCCCTCCCCCACCTGGTGGCGGTCGACCACGACCTGCGCGAGGCGCTGGTCGCCGTCGTCGGCGACGAGGTCGTCGGCGTCGCCCGGTACGACCGTGCCGCCGCCGACCCGGCCACCGCCGAGGTCGCCGTCGTCGTCGAGGACGGGTGGCAGGGCGCCGGCGTCGGCCGGCAGCTGCTGCGCGAGCTGCTGGACCTCGCCGGACGCCGCGGGGTCCGCACCGTCACCGCCGACGTCCAGGCCGACAACGACCGCGTCGTCGGCCTCGTCCGGCGGCTCCTGCCCGGAGCCACCCTCACCCCCGCGGACGGCGTCTACGCGGTCGCCGCTCCGCTCCCCCGCGTGCCGGCACCCGCCGGCGCCTGACCAGAGGAACCCGCCATGTCCCGTCTGCGCACCCGCCTCGCCGAGCGCCGCCGGATCCGCACCCGGCTGCGCGAGGAGCGCGCCTTCGCCCAGGTCCTCGCCTCAGCGCCGACGCGGGAGTCCGTGCACGAGTTGCGCTCGCTGGCCACGCGGCGCTGACCCGGCTCAGCCGGAGGACGGCGGCCGCAGCTGCCGGTAGATGCGTGCCAGGTCGGGCAGCTGGTGGTGGGCGTTGAGCCCGCTGGGATTGGGCACCACCCAGGTCACCGCTCCGCCCAGCCGCTCCTCCTGCCGTCCGGCGACCGCCCGCGGCCGGCCGAACGCCTGCCGCCAGGCGGTGATGCCCAGGACGGCGAGCACCCGCGGCCGGTGCCGGGCGACGAGCTCGGCCAGCGCCACCGCGCCCTCCCGCAGCTCGTCGGGGGTCAGCTCCGCCGCCGCCCGCGTGGGCCGGTCCACGAGGTTGGTCACGCCCAGGCCGTACCGCAGGAGCTCGCGGTCCTCCTCGGGCGCCAGCCGCCGCGGGGTCAGCCCGGCCAGGTGCAGCGCCGGCCAGAACCGGTTGCCGGGCCGGGCGAAGTGGTGCCCGCGGGCGGCCGACACCAGTGACGGGTTGATGCCGCAGAACAGCACGTCGAGGTCGTCGCCCACCACGTCGGGCAACGGCTTGGCCGGCACCGGCGCGGCCTGGCCGCGGCCGGTCGGCCCGCCCGCCGCCGCGGGCCCGGCGCCCCGGGCCGGGCCGCCCCGGCACGCGACGGGAGACGCCGGCCGGGCGGCCGACGTCCCCCGCGCGCGGTGGGGTGCCGTCACCCGGCGGACTCGAAGGCGCCCGCGCCGATGCGGACCACCTCACCGGGCCGGTCCAGCCCCAGGAACGCCGCGACGCTCCAGGCGGAGCCGTACAGCTCCCCGTCGGAGACCACCAGGCCGGTCGGCATGGTCACCTGGGCGGTGCTGCGGTCGTCCCCGTCGATGCGCACGACCTCGCCCACGGTGGCCGGGTCGAAGCCGGGGGCCGGTGGGGGTCTCGACCCCGCCGCCCCCCGGTCGCGGCGTCGGTGCCCGCCTGCGCGACGGCGGCGGGCGCGGCGACCAGTGCGAACGCGGCGGCGCCCACGGCGGCTGTGCGCAACGACCTCATGGGAGCCTCCTCGCGGCGGAACGACCGACGCGAACGCTAGGGGCCCCCGAGATGCGCGGATCCGCCCGGTCCGGACGAGACGGGCGGTGGGACGCGCGGCGTCGCGCACCGTGACCGGCCGAGTCACCGCAGTCCCCGCACGGTGCGGTCGTGGCGCCGGTCGCGGCCGGGCCGGCGACGGCCCGGCCGCCTGGCTGCGCACTCTCGTCCCGACCCTGGACGCCGGGCGGCCGGCCTCCGGGCCGCCTTCCCGCCCGCCCCGGTCCCCGCGGGCGGCGTAGCGCGGCCAGACTGGGAGTCGTGCGCGAGGACGAGGAGGCGGCGTTCGACCGGTTCGTCGCCGCGCACCGGGCGGCGCTGCTGGCCGACGCGTTGCGGCTGACCGGTGACGCCCGGCGCGCCGAGGACGCCGTCCAGGTCGCGCTGACCCGGGTCCGGCTGCGCTGGGGCCGGGACGACCCGGCCGCGACGGCCGCGGCGGCCGTGGCCGACACCGCCGGCCGCGGGCAGGTCCTCGCGTCCCTCGACGCGCCGCCGCCCGCCCCACCCGCCTGGCGGCTGGACACCGCCGCGGCCGTGGCCGACGTCCGCCGCCGGGTGCGGCGCACGCGCCGGTGGCGGGCGGGCGCCGGCGTCGCGGTGCTCGCCGCCGCGGCGCTCGCGGTGCCGCTCGCGCTGCCCGGCGACGTCCCGGCGCCCCCTCCGGTGGAGCAGGCCCTGGAGGTGGACGTCCTCACCGGGCCGACGCGCGGCTCCCTGGCCGGTGACCACGCCTTCCTCGACGCCGTCCGGCGGGCCGGCTGGGGCCCGGTGGCCGCCGCGCCGGTGGCCGAGCGCACCGTCGCGCTCGCCACCGACACCCCCGCCGGCCGGGTCGTGCTGGTGACCGGCACGGTGGACGAGGACGTGCGCGGCGTCTGGCTGACCGGCCCGGTCGGCGCCGGACCGGCGCAGCTGCAGCTGCACGTCCCCCGCCGGCCCCTGGGCCCGCACCGCCCGGCGTCGCTGCTGATCGGTGGCCCGGACACCGCGACGCTGGTGGTCGTCGCGGCCCCGGGCGACGTGGTCGAGGTCTCCTCCCGGTTGCAGGTGGGCCCGCGGGGCACGGTGGGCCGGGTGTACGAGCCGGTGCCCGCGCCCGACGGCGTGGCGGTCACCCAGGTGCGGACGACGTCCGGCGGCAGCGGGGCCAGCACCCGGGTGCTCCGCGACGGCGCCGTCGTCGACCGCGCCGCGCCCGGGCTGGACCTCGCGGTACGCGCTCCCGTCCCGGACGTGCCGACACCGGCGCCGCTGCGCCCCGTCGCCGTCCCGCCGGCACCCCGGGTGGTCGCCGAGGCGCTCACCGAGGTGGCCGTCCCGCTCGGGGTGGAGCCGGCGGACCTGCTGCCGGAGCTGCTGTGGTCGGGCGCGCTGCCGCTGGACGGGGTGCCGGGGTCCGTGGCGGTCGTGGTCGCCCGCAGCCCGGGCGGCGGGCTGGTCGTGACGACGTGGGCCGGGCAGGTGGGCCCCGGTGGCGGCGGGCGGGCGGTGCCCTGCGGGGTGCACACCCCGCCGGGCACCGCGCCGGTCGCCGGCCTGGTGGTCGCCCGGGTGTGCGACTTCTCCGCGCCGGAGACCGAGCCCTCGGACGCCGGCCGCTGGCTGGTGGTGACCGCTCCCCCGGACGCGGCCGGTGCCGCCGTCCTCGACGACCGGGGCGCGGTGCTGACCACCCTCGCGCTGGCCGGCGGCAGCGCCGTCGTCCCGCTGCCCGAGGGGGCCGACACGGTGCGCACCCTGGACGCCGGGGGCCGGGCGGTCACGGAGGTGCCGGTCGCCGCCGCTCCGGTGGCGCCCTTCGGCGACTACGGCAGCGGCCCGGTCCGCTGACCGTCCGGCCGCCGCGGCACGGGCACCGTCTGCAGGTCGGCGGCGACCACCAGGTCGCCGTCGAAGGCCGCGGCGGCCTCCTCCCGGAACCGCTCCGGATCGCGGTAGCGCTGGGAGAAGTGGGTGAGCACCAGCCTCCGGACGCCGCACTCGGCCGCGACCGTCGCCGCCTGCCGGGCGGTGAGGTGGCCGTACGCGTCGGCCAGCGCGGCGTCCTCGTCGAGGAACGTCGCCTCAACGACCAGCAGGTCCACCCCCTCGGCGAGCGCGGAGACGGCGTCGCACAGGCGGGTGTCCATGACGAAGGCGAACCGCTGGCCCGGCCGGGGCGCGCTGACGTCGGCCAGCCGCACGGTCCGCCCGCCGACGTCGAGGGCCCCTTCCCGCTGCAGCCGCCCGACGTCCGGCCCGGCCACCCCCGCGGTGGCCAGCGCGTCGGGCAGCATCCGCCGGCCGTCGGGCTCGACCAGCCGGTAGCCGAAGGCCTCGACCGGGTGGTCGAGGCGACGGGCCTCCAGCGTCCACGCCGGCCCCGACGCGACCGGCCCGTCGGTGACCACCGGCTCCGCCCGCAGGTCGAGGACGTCGTGGAACACCGACGCGGCGCGCAGCCGTTCGAAGTACTCCCCGCCCGACGCCGGGAAGTGCGCCGGCACCGGGTGCGGCACCCGGTCCAGGCTCATCCGCTGGACGACGCCGGGCAGCCCCAGGCAGTGGTCGCCGTGGAAGTGGGTCAGGCAGATCCGGGTGATCGCACTGCTGGGGACACCGGCCAGCAGCAGCTGCCGCTGGGTGCCCTCGCCGGGGTCGAACAGCAGGCCCTCGCCGTCCCAGCGCAGCAGGTAGCCGTTGTGGTTGCGCTCGCGGGTCGGCGCCTGGCTGGCGGTGCCGAGGACCACCAGCTCGCGGACCGTCACGGCGGCGACGCCGGGCCCGCCCCCGGGCGGGCGGAGGTAGGCCGTCGTGCGGGACGACCCCGGGGACGACCTCCCCGTCGTCGAGGCCCGGGTGGCCCCGGTCGGTCCTCCGGCTCGGACGCCACCGGGTCGACCACGACGAGGTCCTCGGCCCCCGTGTGGGCCGCGCCCGGGACGGCGGTCATGCCGACCCCGCCGGCGCCGGAGACGACGACGGGGTCCCCGGCGCGGGCCGCGGCTGCGCCCGTCCGTCGTCTCCGGGGTGGCGCATCGCGCCTGCTCCCGAGGAGGCGTCGGGCCCCGCGCGCCCGACCGTGGCGGGCGTCATCCGGCGGAGCGGCTCCGGTAGCGCCGCACCAGGACGGGCACGACCTCCGCGCCGGCGGTGCCGGCGGCGGCCCAGCCGAGCACGACCAGCCAGGACAGCGGGTCCAGCGGGGTGCAGCCGAAGAACCGGCTGACACCGGGGGTGGAGACGACGGCGACCAGGACGGCGAGCGAGCCCGCGGCGGTGGCCAGCACCAGCGGGCTGCGCCGTCCGGCCCACGCGGTCTGGCCGAGCTGGGTGGTGATGAGCGCGGCCAGCCCCATCGTCCCGGCCCGGCCGGCCGGTCCGGTCAGCCGCCCCGCGGCCCACGCACCGGTGGCCCCGGCCGCGGTCGCCGCGCCCCGTACCAGCACCATCTGGCGCACCGCCGCGGAGAAGCCGCGCTGCGGCCCGGCGCGCAGCACCGCCTCCAGCGGGTGCCCGGCCAGCGGCCCGTCGGACTGCTCGAGGACGGCGGCCCGCGGGGCGGCGACGGCGACCGCCAGCGCCGGGAACATGTCGGTGAGCAGGTTGACCAGGAGCAGCTGGCGGGTGCCCAGCGGCGCCCGCCCGCCGAACGCGGTGCCGAGCACGGTGAAGGTGACCTCGCCGGCGTTGCCGCCGACCAGGACCGACACCGCGTCGCGCACCCGCAGCCACATGGCCCGGCCCTCGCCGATGGCGTCCACCAGCCGGGTGAGGTCCAGGTCGGTCAGGACGAGGTCCGCGGCCGCGCGGGCGGCCGGGGACTCCGCACCCGAGACACCGATCCCGACGTCGGCGAGCCGGATCGCGGCGGCGTCGTTCACGCCGTCCCCGGTCATGGCGAGGGTGGCGCCGGCCCGGCGGAGCGCGCCGACCAGGGACACCTTCTGCTCCGGCGAGAGGCGGGCGAAGACGGTGCCCTCGCGGACCATGCGGGCCCGCTCGGCGTCGGTGGCGCGGGCGAGCTGCGCCCCGGTGACCACCCGGTCGGCCCCGGGGACGCCGGCCTGCGCGGCGATCGCCCCGGCGGTCTCGGGGTGGTCGCCGGTCGCCAGCACCACCCGGACGCCGGCCGCCCGCAACTGCTCGATGGCGGCCACCGACGAGCCCCGCAGCGTGTCGGCCAGCCCGACCAGGCCGCGCAGCCGCAGGTCCTGCGCGGCCGCGTCGAGGTCGTCGGGCACCCCCTCGACCTCCCGGTCGGCGACGGCGAGCACCCGCAGCCCGTCGGCGGCCAGCTCCTGCACCGCCTGCCGGAGGTCCGGGGACCCGGCGCAGCGGGTGGCGACCACCTCCGGCGCGCCCTTGACCACCAGCCGCCCGTCCCGCACCCCGGCCGAGAACCCGCGCTCGGCGGCGAACGGCACGCACGCGTCGCACTCACCCTCGCCGGCCAGCCCCCGCTCGGCGGCGGCCTCGACCACCGCGCGGTCGGTCTCGTGCGCCTGCTCGTCCCCGTTGGCCACGCTCGCCGCGGCCAGCCGCAGCACGTCGTCCTCCCCCGCGCCGTCGTCCATCGGCAGCAGCCGGGCCACCCGCAGCCGGTTCTCGGTCAGCGTGCCGGTCTTGTCGAAGCAGACGGTGTCCACCCGGCCCAGCGCCTCCAGCACCCGGGCGCTGCGGACGACGGCGCCCCGGCGGGACAACCGGCGGGCGGCGGCCTGCTGCGCCACCGTGGCGACCAGCGGCAACCCCTCGGGGACCGCGGCCACCGCGATGGCCACGCCCGCGGCGACGGCCTCCCGCAGCGGGCGCCGCCAGAGCACCCCGAGCGCGGTGACCGCCGCCCCACCCGCGAGGGTCAGCGGCAGCACCGCCCGGGTGAGCTCGGCCAGCCGGGCCTGCACGCCGGCCGGGGGCGCGGCCCCGCCGGCGGCGCGGGCGGCGCGCCCGGCCTGGGTGGCCGACCCGACGGCGACGACCACCGCGCGGCCGCTGCCGGCGACCACCGTCGTGCCGTCGAAGAGCATGCAGGTGCGGTCGGCGACGTCGGCGCCCGGTGTGGCGGGGACCGACTTGGCCACGGGCACGGACTCCCCGGTCAGGTTGGACTCGTCGACCTCGAGGTCGGTGGCCTCCAGCAGCCGGGCGTCGGCGGCCACGACGTCCCCCGCACCGACGCGGACGACGTCACCGACCCGCAACGACCCGCCGGGGACGTCCTCGCTGCCGTCGTCGGTCTCGCGGTGCACGGTGACGTCCTGCTCGAGCAGCAGCGCCTCCAGAGCGGCCTCCGCCCGGAGCCGCTGCAACCCGCTGACCAGCGCGTTCATCACCGTGACGCCGCCGACGAGCAGCGCGTCGGTGTTCTCCCCGAGGGCGGCGGTCGCGGCCGCGCCCGTGGCGAGGACGGGGGTGAGCGGGTCGGCCAGCTCGGCGGCGACCGTGCGGGCGAACCGGGCCGGCACCCGGACCACGGGCAGCGCGGCCACCACGCGGGCGGCGGCGGCCAGCCGGCCGGGCCGCTCGTCGTCCGGCCGCGGGAGGTCGGCCACGCGGGCGAGCACGTCGTCGGGGTCGAGGGCGTGCCAGGGGGTGTGCACCGCCGGCGGCGGCTCGGGCCGACGGGCGACCCGCAGCGCGCTCCACGCGCCGTCGACCAGCGTGGCGGTGCTCGCCGTCTTCCCGGGCGTGGTCGCCTTGGCCTGCCCGTACCGTTCGCTGCCCACGGCGGCGAGCAGGCCCCCGAGCACGTTGCCGGTGACCGCGGTGGTCACCGAGCGGCGGCTCACCGCCCGGGCCGGGACGGTCGCGTCCACGATCGCGCAGGCCTGGACCAGCCCGGGCGGGGTCACCAGGTCCGCGCCCCACGCGGGTGCGCGGCCGGGGAGGACGGGGGCGACGGCGACGTCGGCGGCCATGAGCGCGGGGCCCTCGGTGGCCGACACGAGCAGCACCGCCCGCCCGTCGGCCTGCAGCCGGCGCACGGTCTCCACCAGCGCCTCGTCGGCGGGGGCGACCTCGTCGGCGGCTCCGGCGAGGTCCCGGGTGCCGACGTGCGGGGTCAGGACCAGCCGGTGGCCGGCCGCGCCGGCGGCGGCCAGCAGCGCCTCCGCGTGCGGGTCGGGTTCCGGGGCGACGGTCACCTCGCCGACGCGGCGCCGGCCCTGGAGCAGGCTGCGCACCTCCCCGCCCTCGGCGCCGGGCGCGCTGCGCGGCGGTCCGAGCCGCAGCGCGCCGTCCCCGTCGGCCCGGCCGTCGCCGTCCCGCCGGCCGTCCCCGCGGGCGCCCAGCAGCCGGACGGCGGTGGTCCACACCCCGGCGTCGTCCCAGCCCTCGCCGGTCGCCCGCGCCTCGATGACCACCGGCGGGCCGGTGCAGAGGGTGGCGCCGTCGACGACGACGGTGTCGACCCGGTCCAGCCGCCGGTACGCCGCGCCGTCCATGGGCAGCACCCCGCGCCGGCACATCAGCAGGTCCAGGGTGGCGGCGAAGGACTCCCGCCCCAGCCCCGCGGCCTTGGGGTTCTGCGACTTGAGCATGTCCGCCGAGCGGCCGGGGCGGCCGGTGAGCGGCAGCAGGGCGAGCGACGCGGCGAGCGCGACCTGCTCCACGCGGGCGCGGTAGGTCTCGACGGGGCCCGCCCGCAGCGGCTGCGGGCGCGGGCCCGGCGGGGTCAGCGGCTCGCCGTCGTCCTCGGGCTCGGGTCCGCACAGCTCCGGCTCCCGGCGCTGCCAGACCTGGCGCCGGGCGCGCATCTCCACCGCCTGCTGCAGCGCCGCGACGGCGTTGAGCGCCGGGATGGTGGGGCTCTGGGTGAGCGCGTGCAGCAGGGCGCTGGTGCCGCTGAACAGCAGGTCGGTGCCGATGACGCCGATGCGCGCCTCCAGCCCGGAGCGGATCCACCGCTGGCTGTCCAGCAGGCCGATGGCGAGGGTCGCGTGCCGGGACAGCGCCGGCACCGGCAGCGCCTTGCCGAGGTAGGCGACGCCGACCGCGGCGGTGTCGACGGCGGCGGCCACCACGGCGGCCAGCAGCGGCTCGAGGTCGGCGGGGTGCTCGACCGACTGCGGGAACACCTGCTTCCCGCCGCGGGCCTGCTCGATCGCGGTCACCGCGCCGACCACGTCCTCGACCCGGACCCGCCGGTCGTCGACGGCGACCAGGACCCGCCCGACGACGTCGTTGACCGTCGCCCACTGGACGCCCTCCAGCCGCTCCAGCTGGCGGCGCAGCGCGCGGCGGACCTCGGGCTGGTCCTCGGCGGACGGGGCGGCGACCTCGACCTGGACGTGCCCGTGGTCGGCCCACACGCGGCGGGTGTGCCGGTGGGCCGGCGGTTCCACCATGCCCTTGGCGACGTCGACGAGGGAGTGCAGGCGCCCGTCGGGGATCGGGTCGGCGCCGGTCAGCAGCGTGCCCACGGCCCGGGTCCCGGAGACCGCCGCCGCCTTCGCCAGGTGCCGCGATCCGCCGGCGACCGCGGCTCCGGCCCCGGCCGCGGCGCCCGCCGCGGCGCGGGCGACCCGGGCCGTGGCGCGGGCGGGCTCGGCGAGCAGCCCGGCGGTGACCACCGCCGGGGCGGCAGCGAGCACCGCGCCGGCAGCGGCGAGACGGGCGGCCGTCTCCGCCGCACCGCGCGCTGCCTGGATCCGGCGCAGCAGGGCCATCGGCGTCCCTCGAACGGTGGTCCTGGAACGGTACGCCGACGGAACCGGATCGGCCCGTCCACGAGGGTCCCGTGGACGGCGTGACCCACGTTACTTTCTGTCCCGACGCCCGCGACCGAGGAGGACCCATGGACAGGCTGCGTTTCGGCACGTTCCTCGCCCCGTTCCACCCCGCCGGGGAGAACCCGACCCTGGCCCTGCAACGGGACCTGGAGCTGGTCGAGCACCTGGACCGGCTGGGCTACGACGAGGCCTGGATCGGCGAGCACCACTCGGCGGGCACGGAGATCATCGCCTCGCCGGAGATCTTCATCGCCGCGGCCGCCGAGCGGACCCGCCACATCAAGCTCGGCACCGGCGTCACCTCGATCGCCTACCACAACCCGCTGTGGGTGGCCGAGCGCATGGTGCTGCTCGACCACCTCACCCGTGGGCGGGCGATGCTGGGCTGCGGCCCCGGCTCGCTGCCCACGGACTCGATGATGCTGGGGCTCAACCCGACCGAGACCCGCGAGCTGCTCGAGGTCGACCTCGACATCATCATGCGCCTGCTGCGTGGGGAGACGGTCACCCAGAAGACCCGCACGCACGAGCTGGTCAACGCCCGCCTGCACCTGCGGCCCTACACCGAGCCGCACTTCGAGGTCGCCGTCGCCGCCGTGGCCTCGCCCACCGGGCCGCGGATGGCCGGGCGGCACGGCATCGGGCTGCTGTCCATCGGCGCGACGCTCACCAAGGAGGGCTTCGACGCGCTGGCCCACCACTGGAACGTCGTCCAGGAGCGGGCCGCCCACTTCGGCCAGACGGTGTCGCGCCGGGACTGGCGGCTGGTCGGGCTCATGCACATCGCCGAGACGCGCGAGCAGGCCTACGCCGAGGTCCAGTACGGCATCGAGACCTGGTTCCGGTACTTCCAGAAGACCGCGGCGTTCCCGCAGATGGCCGTCGAGGGCGGCGACGCCAAGGAGATGATCGACTTCATCAACGAGGCGGGCATCGGCGCGATCGGCACCGTGGAGGACGCCCGCGCCCAGGTGCAGCGGCTGTGGGAGCAGTCCGGCGGGTTCGGCTGCATGCTCCTGCTCGGCCACGAGTGGGCCAACCCGCAGGCGACGAAGCGCTCGTGGGAGCTGATCGCCCAGCACGTCATGCCCCACTTCCAGGGCGGCGAGATCAGCCACGCCCAGCAGACGCTGGACTGGAAGGAGTTCGCCGGCGGCAAGCGCGAGGACTACGCGGCCCAGCAGATGCAGGCGGTGGCGACGATGACCGAGCGCTACGAGAAGGAGAAGGCCGGGGGCTGAGCCGCCCGCCGCGCCGGCCGCCGTCGCCCCGGCTGGGACGGCGGCCGGCGGGTCACGTCGGCGGGCTCGCGGGTCCTCCCGTCGTCGTCGCTCACGCCGTCTCCGACCGGGACGCCGGCGCGGACCCGTCGGGGTCCGGTGGGGGCGCCGGGACGTCGTCCTGGCCGACGAGCTCGTAGCGGTGGCCGTAGGTCTCCACCACGGCCTGGACCGCGGCGACGACCGGGATGGAGACCAGCGCGCCCATCGGGCCGAACAGGGCGGCACCGACGATCACCGCGCCGAAGGCCACCGCGGGGTGGATCGCCACCGTGCGGGCGGTGATCCGCGGGGCCAGCAGGTAGTTCTCCACCTGCTGGTAGACCACCCCGAACACCACCACCCAGAGGGCGTCGACGGGCTGCCCGGACAGCGCGATGAGCGCCGGGACCCCGATCGCCAGGTACGTGCCGATGGTCGGGATGAACTGCGAGACGACACCGGTCCACAGCGCCAGCGGCAGCCAGTACGGAACGCCGAGCAGGAGGAGGAACAGGCCGGTGACCACGGCGCTGACCGCCGCCAGCACCAGCCGCGAGACGACGTAGCCGCCGGTCTTGTCCACGGCGATGGCCCAGACGGTGGAGACCACGCGCTGCTGCCGGGGCGGGAAGCGCCGGGCCACCGAGGCGCGCAGCGCCGGGCCCTCCGCGGACATGTAGAAGGCGAAGAGGAGGAAGGTCAGCAGCTGGAAGACCAGTCCGACCAGAGCAGTGACGAGGCCGACCACGCCCGGGGTGAGGTCGGCGACGATCTGCTGGATCCGCGCCGACGACAGCTGGAGCGAGGAGACGACGTCCGCGGGGTCGAGCGTGGTGTCGAACGTCCGGTTGACCCAGGTGACGACCTCGCGGGCGACGCCGGGCAGCGCCGTGATCAGCGAGGTGAGCTGCTCGACCAGCAGGCTCCCGAAGGCGGCGACGAAGCCGGCCAGCGCGGCGACGAGGGCGAACAGCACCAGGCCGGTCGCCGCGCCGCGCCGGAGCCCGAGGCGTTCGAGTCGCTCCACCAGCGGTTCGACGCTGATCGAGAAGAGCCACGCGAGGAAGAGCAGGCCCAGGAAGCCGCGGAGGTTGGTGAAGGCCCACAGGACGACCTGGTAGCCGGCCACCGCGACGAGGACCACCAGCACGCCGCGGCGCAGCCACACCGGTTCCCGCCCGGCGTCGGTCACGCCGCCGGGCCGGGGCCGTCCGCGGAGGTCGCCGTCCACCCGGCGCAAGCTAGCCGCCTGCGGCCAGGATGGGGGCCATGACGAGCCGGGACGACGACGTGCACGCGGTGCTCGCGGCGGAGGACCGCCGCTACCGGGCGATGGTGGACGGCGACCTCACCGCGCTGGACGAGCTGCTCGCGCCCGGAGCCAGCTACGCGCACTCCAGCGGCGTCCGGGACACCAAGGACGAGTACCTGGCCAAGCTGCGCAACCGCTACTACGTCTACCGCCGCGCCGAGCACCCGGTGGAGCGCGTCGAGGTGAGCGGGGACGCCGCGATCGTCGTGGGGCGGATGACCGCCGACGTCGACGTCGACGGGGTGCCGAAGACGATCGACAACCTCGCACTGGCCGTGTGGACCCGCGACGGGGACCACTGGCGGCTGCTGGCCTACGCCCCCACGCCGCTGCCGAGCTGAGCCCAGGCCCCCGACACCCGCCCGGGCCCGCCGACGCCCGACCAGGGGGTGCGCAGGTACTCGACGTCGTTGCCGCCGGCGGTCACCGCGACGAGGTCGACGCCGGGTCCGGAGGCGGAGGAGCTCCCCAGCGCGACGTACCGGGTCACGGCCCGGCCACCCGCGCCGCCCGCCCGCCGGCCACCCGCCCGGCGCGCGCCGCCGCCGCACGCACCACCATGCGGTCCAGCTCGTCGGCCGGGACGGAGGCGCCCAGGTCGGCGACGAAGCGGCGCATCGGCATCGACCCGACCATCCGCAGCATCCCCAGCCCGGCCTCGGTGGAGGGCGGGGGGAGGTCGGGCAGCCACTCGCCGAACCCCTCCACCAGCTCGGGGCCCACCACCGGGTGGCTCACCCACTCCTCCACCGCCGAGTCCAGCGTCAGGGCGGGGAGCAGGTCGTCCCCGGCCAGGGTCACCGTCGCCGACGCGAGGACGTCCACCGCGCTGGCCCCGACCTGCACCGTGTAGGAACCGGGCGCCACGACCCAGCCGCCCTCGCGCACGTCCCAGTACGCGAAGGCCCGCCGGTCCAGGTCGAGGGTCACCGTGCGTCGCTCGCCCGGCTCCAGGACGACGGGGGTGAACGCGCGCAGTTCCCGGGCCGGACGGCGGACCGGGCCGGCCGTCGTCGCCACGTAGACCTGCACCACGTGCTTGCCGGCCCGGTCGCCGGTGTTGGCCACGGTCACCGACAGCCGGGCGGTGTCGTCGCCGGTGGCGAGGACCTGCAGGTCGGACGTCGCGAACGTCGTGTAGCTCAGCCCGTGCCCGAAGGCGTACCGCACCGGCCGGTCCAGCGTGGTGAACCCGCGGTAGCCGACCAGGACGCCCTCGCCGTAGCGGACGTGCCCCTGCTCCCCGGGGAAGTTCATGGAGCTCGGGACGTCGGACAGGCGCAGCGGGATCGTCTCGGCGAGGTGGCCGGAGGGGTTGGCGACGCCGTAGAGCAGGTCGGCGAGCGCACCGCCGCCGGCCTGCCCGAGCAGGAAGCCCTCCAGGACGGCATCGACCTCGTCGTGCCAGCCCTCCAGGGACACCACGCCTCCGTTCGAGAGGACGACGACGGTGCGGGGCGCCACCGCGGCCACGGCCCGGATCAGCTCCACCTGCACCGCGGGCAGGTCGATGGTCTCCCGGTCGAAGCCCTCGGACTCCTCGGCCTCCCCCAGCCCGGCGAACACGACCGTGACCTCGCCGGCCCGGGCCAGCGCCACCGCCTCGTCCCGCAGCGCGGCGGCGTCCTCCGACCCGTCGACGGGGAAGCCGGGCGCGAAGGGCACGTCGACGCCGGCCAGCGCGCGGACGGCGTCGAGGGCGGACTCCACCCGGGTGGCGTTGACGTTCGAGCTGCCACCGCCCTGGAACCGCGGGGTCCGGGCGGACTCCCCCACCACGGCGACCCGCACCTCCCGCGCGAGCGGGAGCGTGCCGCGCTCGTTGCGCAGCAGGACCGCGCACTGCGCGGCCAGCTCACGGGCCAGCGCGTGGTGGGCATCGACGTCGAACCCGTCGGTGGCCTCGCCGACGAACCGGGCCAGCGCGGCCACCCGCGTGCCGCTCGCGTCGACGAGGGACTCGTCGAGCCCCCCGGCCCGCACCGCCTCGACCACCCGGCGGTCGCCGGCGCCGCGGTCGCCGGGCATCTGCAGGTCCAGCCCGGCGGCGAGCGCGGCCACGCGGTCGTCGACGGCACCCCAGTCGGAGACGACCACGCCCGTGAAGCCCCACTCCTCCCGGAGCACCCCGGTGAGCAGCTCCCGGTGCTGCGAGGCGTACACGCCGTTGACCTTGTTGTAGGCGCACATGACCGTGGCCGGCCGCGCCTCGGTGACCACCCGCTCGAAGGCCGGGAGGTAGATCTCGCGCAGCGTCCGCTCGTCGACGTCGGCGCTGACCTGCATCCGGCCGGTCTCCTGGTTGTTCGCCGCGAAGTGCTTGACCGACGCACCGACGCCCGCCCCCTGCTGGCCCCGCACGTGGGCCGCCCCGAGCACCCCGGCCAGCAGGGGGTCCTCGGCGTAGTACTCGAAGTTCCGGCCGCACAGCGGGGACCGCTTCATGTTCACCCCCGGCCCGAGGACGACGTGCACCCCGAGCGCCCGCGCCTCGCGGCCGACCGCCGTCCCGATCCGCTCGGCGATCGACGGGTCCCAGCTCGACCCCACCGCGACCGCCGGCGGGAAGCAGGTGGCCGGCACGTTGCGGTGGATGCCGATCGTGTCGAAGGAGCCCACCTGCCGGCGGACGCCGTGCGGGCCGTCGGTGAGCACGACCGACGGCAGGCCGGCGTCCTCCAGCGGGGTCGTGGTCCAGAAGTCCTGGCCGGACAGGAGGGCGGCCCGCTGCTCGAGGGTCAGGCCGGCCGGGAGGGCGGAGGCGTCGGTCACGGACCCGAGCATGCCCACCGGCCCCGAGCGCCGCGCGGTGGTCGCCGACCACCGGGACGGCACCCGGCCGGAGCGAGCGGGCAGCCCGACCGGGGTGACCGGCCGACGGGGTCCGGAGCGGTCGGCCGACCCGTTCCGGAACGGGT
>NZ_JBJGYJ010000046.1:0-27614 GCF_054049935.1 Geodermatophilus sp. SYSU D00742 | reverse complement strand
TTCCACGGGCAGAAGCGGTCCCGCACCTCGAGGACGAGGTTGATCGGGGCGGGGTAGCGGCGGGCGGCCAGCGCGCGGTCGACGTCGACCAGGCGCACCCACAGCGCGTCCCCCGGCCGGGTCCCCCCGCGCGGGCCGGTCCCCTGTCCTCGCCGGCCGTCCTCCCCCCGTTGGCGGATCCGCGCTCTGTTGGGGATAACGGTCGACGGGAGAGCGCGGTCGGACCCGTGGGACGGCCCCGTGACCGGCGGCCGGCGGGCCCGCGCCGCCGGCCGCCGTCGGGTCAGGCCTGGGCGCCGGCGGGCACCGCGTCGGCCGCGGTGCCCATGTCGTCCGGCGAGCCCTCGGCCCGGCCGGGCACCCGGGCCGACACCGCGGGAGCGGGCTGCGGCTCCTCGAACGCCTCCGGCGGCGGGCACGAGCACACCAGGTTGCGGTCGCCGTAGGCCTGGTCGATGCGGCGCACCGGCGACAGGTACCCGCGCCCGCGCAGCGCCGGGACGGGGTAGACGGCGTCCTCCCGCGGATAGGGGCGGTCCCACTCCCCCGCGAGCATCGCCAGCGTGTGCGGGGCGTTGCGCAGCGGGTTGTCGGTCCGGTCGTACTCGCCCGCGGCGACCTTCTCGATCTCGGCGCGGATGGCGACCATCGCGTCGACGAACCGGTCCAGCTCCCCCTGGTCCTCGCTCTCGGTCGGCTCGACCATCAGCGTCCCGGCCACCGGGAAGCTCATCGTCGGGGCGTGGAAGCCGAAGTCGACCAGCCGCTTGGCGATGTCGTCGTTGGTGATCCCGGTGGCCCGGGTCAGCGGGCGGATGTCGAGGATGCACTCGTGGGCGACCAGACCGCCGGCGCCGGTGTAGAGCACCGGGTAGTGCTCACGCAGGCGCGCGGCCAGGTAGTTGGCCCCGAGGATGGCGTGCTCGGTCGCGCGGGTCAGCCCGTCAGGGCCCATGAGCCGCAGGTAGGCCCACGAGATGGGCAGGATGCCCGCCGAACCCCAGGGGGCCGCCGACACCGCCGGCCCGCGGGTCCCGGTGTCGACCAGGGGGTGCCCCGGCAGGAACGGCACCAGGTGCTCGCGGACGCCGATCGGCCCGACTCCCGGACCGCCGCCGCCGTGCGGGATGCAGAACGTCTTGTGCAGGTTGAGGTGGCTGACGTCGGAGCCGAACCGGCCCGGCCGGGCCAGACCCACCATCGCGTTGAGGTTCGCCCCGTCGACGTAGACCTGTCCCCCGGCGTCGTGGACGGCGGCGCAGATCTCCTGGATCTCGGTCTCGAAGACCCCGTGCGTCGACGGGTACGTGATCATGATCGCGGCCAGCCGGTCGGCGTGCTGGTCGATCTTGGCCCGCAGGTCGACGACGTCGACGTTGCCGGCCTCGTCGCAGGCGACCACCACCACCCGCATCCCGGCCATGACCGCGCTGGCGGCGTTGGTGCCGTGGGCCGACGACGGGATGAGGCAGACGTCGCGGTGCGTCTCTCCCCGGGAGTGGTGGTAGCCGCGGATGGCCAGCAGCCCGGCGAACTCGCCCTGGGAGCCGGCGTTGGGCTGCACGCTGACCGCGGCGTACCCGGTGATCTCGGCCAGCGCGGTGCACAGCTCGTCGATCAGCTGCCGGTACCCGCGCGCCTGCTCCGCGGGGGCGAAGGGGTGCAGCTGCGCGAACTCCGGCCAGGTGATCGCGGCCATCTCCACCGCGGAGTTCAGCTTCATCGTGCACGAGCCCAGCGGGATCATCGTGCGGTCGAGCGCGAGGTCCTTGTCCGCCAGCGACCGCAGGTAACGCAGCAGCGCGGTCTCGGAGCGGTGGGCGGAGAACACCGGGTGGGTGAGGAACGGGGAGCGGCGACGCAGCCCGGGCGGGAGCGCGTCGGGGCCGTCGTCCTCCGCCGTCGCCTCGTCGGCCGGGACGCCGAACGCCTCGGCGACCGTGCGCAGCGTCCCGAGGGTCGTGGTCTCGTCGCAGGCCACCCCGACGGTGTCGGGGTCGACCAGCCGCAGGTTGACCCGCCGCTGTGCGGCGGCGGCGACGACGTCGGCCGCGCGGCCGGGCACCCGGGCGAGCACCGTGTCGAAGAACCGGTCGTGGACGACCTCCACTCCCCCGGTACGCAGCCACGCCGCCAGCGTCTGGGCGCTGCGGTGCACCCGCGCGGCGATCGCGGTGAGGCCCTCGGCGCCGTGGTAGACCGCGTACGTGCCGGCCATGACGGCGAGCAGCACCTGGGCGGTGCAGATGTTGCTGGTCGCCTTCTCGCGACGGATGTGCTGCTCACGGGTCTGCAGCGCCAGCCGGTAGGCGACGTCGCCGTCGGCGTCCACCGAGACGCCCACCAGCCGGCCGGGCAGCTGCCGGGCCAGTCCCTCGCGGACCGACAGGTAGCCGGCGTGCGGCCCGCCGTACCCCATGGGGACGCCGAACCGCTGGCTGCTGCCGCAGGCCACGTCGGCGCCCCACTCCCCCGGGGCCTCGAGCAGGGTCAGCGCGAGCAGGTCCGCGGCCACGACGACCGCGGCGCCGGCCTCGTGCGCGGCGGCGACCAGTGCCCGGTGGTCGCGGACGGCGCCGCCGGCCCCCGGGTAGGACAGCAGGACGCCGAACGCGCCGGCCTCGGGCAGGTCGGCCGGCCAGCCGGCGGACAGGTCGGTGACGTGCAGCGCGATGCCCAGCGGCTCGGCGCGGGTGCGCAGCACGGCGAGGGTCTGCGGGAGCGTGTCGGCATCGACGACGAACACCGCATCGGCCTTCGCCCGGCCCGCCCGGCGCACCAGGGTCATGGCCTCCGCGGCGGCGGTCGCCTCGTCGAGCATCGAGGCGCCGGCGACGGGCAGGCCGGTCAGGTCGGCGACCATCGTCTGGAAGTTGATCAGCGCCTCGAGGCGGCCCTGACTGATCTCGGGCTGGTACGGCGTGTAGGCGGTGTACCAGGCGGGGTTCTCCAGGATGGTGCGCTGGATGACCGCCGGGGTGACCGTGCCGGAGTAGCCGAGCCCGATCATCGAGGTGTAGACGTCGTTGGCCGCCGCGCGCTCCCGCAGCAGTCGCAGCACCGTCGCCTCGTCCGCGGCGGGGGGCAGGTCCAGCGGCGCGCGGTCGCGGACCCCCTCGGGGACGGCGGCGTCGACCAGTGACTGGAGCGTCGGGTGACCGACGGCGGCGAGCATCGTCTCGGTCTCGGCCGGCCGCGGGCCGATGTGCCGGCCGGCGAAGGACCCCGACGGGTCCAGCGCGGAGAGTGCGGGGAGGCTGCCGTCACGGGGGCTGGGAGCACGGTCCGCCATTGCCGCGACGCTACCAGCGCGGCGCCACACTCCAGGCGGTCACGGGGTCGGCGTCAGCGCCGCGCGGAGGTACGCCGTGGCAGCCGGCGACGGTCTGCAGCGTGGGCCGCCGGGCCGGTGGTGTCGGCCGGGAGGCCGGTGGTGTCCCGGCTCAGACGGCGGCGCGGCGGCGGCGGCGCATCGACAGCTCGTCGTCGGCCGGGTGCACGGTGCCCCCGTCGATCCGCTCGGCCGGCAGTTCGGCGAGCTCGCCGGAGAGCTCGCGCAGGGCACCGGAGACGGCGATCCCGAAGACGCCCTGACCGCCGGCGAGCAGGTCGACGACCTCCTCGGCGGAGGTGCACTCGTACACCGTGGCGCCGTCGGAGAAGAGGGTGACGTTGGCGAGGTCCTTGATGCCGCGGTTGCGCAGGTGGTCGACGGCCCTGCGGATGTTCTGCAGCGAGACCCCGGTGTCCAGCAGCCGCTTGACCACCTTGAGCACGAGGATGTCGCGGAACGAGTACAGCCGCTGTGTGCCGGAGCCGGTCGCGCTGCGCACCGAGGGCGCGACGAGGCCGGTACGGGCCCAGTAGTCCAGCTGGCGGTAGGTGATGCCGGCAGCGGCACACGCCGTCGGGCCGCGGTACCCGACCAGGTCGCTGTCGACCTCGTCGTAGGACGGCGCCCCCACAGCGGCGTCGCTGAAGAGCTGACCCTGGGAGCCGTTGCTCTGGTCGCTCACGTCAGCGTCCTCCTCTGCGTCCCGCAGCGTTCGCCGCGGCGACCCCGGCGGGCGCACCGTCGTCCGTGTCACTGCACGTCCCAGGTGTCACACCGGTGTTGTTCGCCGACCGTAAGCCGGGCCCAGGGGTCGGTCAACTGAGGCGGGCGGCGTGTCGCCGCACTCATCCTTCCGGGGGGTATCGGCAGGTGTGGTGGCGGACTTGAGCCGTTCCGGTACCGGTGTTGCCACTGTGACTGGAGTGACTGGAATGACCGGGGTGACCGCCGCGGCGACGGGGGTCACTCAGGGGGTGCCGCCGGAGCCGGAGCCGGCCCCGAAGTCCTCCGGGGAGATCTGGTCGAGGAACTCGCGGAACTTCTCGACCTCGTCCTCCTGCTCGTCGGGGATCTCGATGCCGACCTCGTCGAGCAGTTCCTCGGCCCCGTAGATCGGTGCACCGGTCCGGACGGCGAGCGCGACGGCGTCGGAGGGCCGGGCGCTGACCACCCGGTCGTCGCCGAAGACGAGCTCGGCGATGTAGATGCCGTCGCGCATCTCGGTGATGTTGACCGCCTCGAGCGTGGCGCCGAGCGCACGGATGACCTCCCGGAGCAGGTCGTGGGTCATCGGCCGCGCCGGTCGCACCCCCTGCTGCTCGAAGGCGATGGCGGCGGCCTCGACCGCACCGATCCAGATCGGGAGGTACCGCTCCCCCTGCGTCTCCTTGAGCAACAGGATCGGCTGGTTCCCGGGCAGCTCGACCCGGACCCCGACGACTCTGAGTTCCTGCACGGTGGGGCTCCCTCAGCTGCGGGCCCGCTAGGGGCGGTGGACCGGTCTGGCGGCTGGTGGACGGGTCGGTCTCCGGGGCCCGGGAGCGGGCCCGACGGCGACCACGGTACGCCGGAGTCAGGGACGCAGGAGGTCCCGGAGACGTGCCTCGAGCAAGGCGCCGTGCAGCTGGGCCGACAGCGCGACCAGCTCCCGCAGCTTCTCCGTCGCGCGGGTGCGCGCCTCCTCCGAGCGGGCCCGCAGCACCGGGGCGACCAGCTGCTCGACCAGTCCGGCCTCCCGTTCGGCCCCGTTCTGGTAGACGCGCAGGTGCCGCGGCTCGATGCCGTGCCGGGCCAGCCCGGCCGCCGCCCGCGCGACGGGCAGGTCGGCGGCCGGGTGCCGGCCGTCGGTGTCCGGGGCCAGCAGGCCGAACTGCACGCAGGCGGCCAGCTGTGCCGGCTCGAGGCCGGCCGCCCGGGCGAACTCCTCCGGGGGCAGGCTGCCCGCCTCCGGCTCCGTGGCGGCGACCCCGGCGGGCGCGGGCGCCGAGCCGGGCAACGGCTCACCGCGGTCCAGCGCGTCCAGGTGCTCCTTGATCACCTTCAGCGGGAGGTACTGGTCGCGCTGGGCGGCCAGCACGTACCGCAGCCGGGCGACGTCGGCCGAGGAGAACTTCCGGTACCCCGACGCCGTGCGCTGCGGGTGGACGAGGTCCTCGGACTCCAGGTAACGGATCTTGCTGATCGTCACGTCGGGGAAGTCGTCGCGCAGGACGGTCAGCACCTCGCCGATGGTGAGGCGGGGGGCGTGCTGGTCGTCGGCGTCCCCGAACGCGCTCGCGCGCGAGGCCACCGCGGTCACGCTGCCGTCGGCACCGGCGACGACGCCCGGGAGGGGTGCGCCCGGTGGTTCACGACCGGGACGCGGGCTCGCCCGTGCGCGGACCGGTGAGGTACACGAGCCGGAACTTGCCGATCTGCACCTCGTCGCCCCCGGCCAGGGAGGCGACGTCCACCGGCTCGCGGTTGACGTAGGTGCCGTTGAGGCTGCCGACGTCGTGGACGGAGAAGCCGCCGCCCTCGCGGTGGAACTCCACGTGCCGACGGCTGACGGTCACGTCGTCGAGGAAGATGTCGCTGTCGGGGTGGCGACCGGCGGTGGTCACGTCCTGGTCGAGCAGGAAGCGGCTGCCGGCGTTCGGGCCCCGCTTGACGACCAGCAGCGCCGAGCCCGCGGGCAGCGACTCGACGGCGCCGGCGTGGGCCTCGGTCTCGGTGACCTCGGGGGTCTCGGCGGAGTCCTCACCGCCCACCTTGGGGATGACGCTGGTGGACTCGCCGATCCGCTCCTGGGACAGCGCCGCGCCGCACTGCGCGCAGAAGCGACTGCCCTCGGGGTTGTTGTGGCCACAACGAGTGCAGTGCACGTCTGTCTCCTCCGGTGCAGGGGTGGCACCGCCGCGGGCCAGGTCGGGTGGCCGCGGGCGGCCGGCGGACGACGGGCCGGACAGCCCGTCGCGGGTCGGCCGCCGTGTGGGTCACGGCGGGCCGTGGTCATGGAACCAGTCGGCTGACCCGAGGGTCAACCGGGCGTTCAGGGTGGGATCGTGGCGCCTCCGAGGCATGCCGCGGTGTCCCGCCCCGGGTGAGCATAGTGATCGCCGTCGGGGCCTCCGGCGGGGTCAGGTGGCGTCGACGAGAGCCTGGTAGGCGGCGGCGTCCAGCAGCCCCTCGGTGGGGTCCCCGGCGTCGGCCGGCAGCTGGATCTCCACCAGCCAGCCGGCCCCGTACGGGTCGGCGTTGATCGTCTCGGGCGCGTCGGCGAGCGCCTCGTTGACGGCGCTGACGACGCCGGCCACCGGCGAGTAGACGTCGGACACCGACTTGGTCGACTCCACCTCGCCGATCGGGTTGCCGGGGCCGACCTCCGCGCCGATCTCCGGCAGCTGCACGAAGACGATGTCGCCGAGCGCGTCCTGCGCGTGGTCGGTGATGCCGACCCGGACGACGGCCGCCCCGCCCCCGCCCTGGAGCTGGGCCCACTCGTGCTGGTCGGTGTAGCGGCGGTCGTCGGGGGTGGCCATGCGGCGTCGTCTCCAGTCGCGGTCGGGGGAAGAGCGGGCGTCAGTCGTCGCCGTCGTCCGGCGCAGCGTATTGAGGCGTGTCCAGCGGTCGCAACGCGTCGACGACGACCCGGTCGGACTGCGTGATCTCCACGGTGCCGCCCTGGCGGCCGACCCGGTCGACGACGCCGCCGGGGATGTTCATCGCCGTCTGCAGGTCCTGCGGGGAGCCGATGACCACGACCTCGTAGGGGCTGCTGACCGCCAGGCCGTCGACCCGCAGCTGCCCGGGGTCGCCGGTCACGGCGGTGCTGACCCCGACGCGGACGCCGTCGATCTGCATCGTCTCGGCCCCGGCGCCGCGCAGCTCCTGGACGGCGTCGAGCAGGTCGGCGACGCGGACCTCGCCCTCCGGGTCGCGGATGGTCATGACCAGGCCGGGCCCCTGGGCGGCCACGGTGCCGTTGAGGATGCCGAGCGCCTCGGCCCGGTCGCGGGCCTCCTGGAGGGCCGCCTCGGACCGGCTGTCGCTGTTGGTCAGCTCCCGCAGCGCGGCCCGCTGGTCGGCGATCTGGGCCCGCAGGCGGTCCTCGCTGGCGTTGAGCTCGTCGAGGATGCGCACGAGGTCCTCCTCGCGGGCCCCGGCGAGGTCGTCGTCGGTGCCGGTGTTGCGCACCTGGACGGCGAAGGCGAAGCCGAGCAGCAGCGTCAGCACCGTGATGAGCAGGGCGGCCAGCGGGTCACGCCGCCGGCGGGTGGGGGCGGCGCCGGGGGCCCCCGGGGTCCCGGCGGCCGCGGAGACCTCCGGGCTCCCCGCGGCCGGTACGCCGGGGGGCTCGTGGCCGGGTGTCCCTGCGGTCCCGGCGGGCGTCCCGGCCGTCGCGGCGGGCCGCTCCGTCACCGGCCCGGGCGGCGGCCGGCCCGTCGTGGGCTCGCCCGGGGCGCCGTCCGGCCGGGCGGCGGCGTCCTCGGGCGGCCCGGCGGCGTCCTCCGGGGTGTCCCCGCGGCCGGGCAGCGGCCGCTCGTCGGCGCTCATGCCCGGAACACGTGCCGCCGGATCGCGGCGGCGTTGCCGAAGATGCGGATGCCGAGGACCACGACGACGGCCGTGGACAGCTGGGCGCCGACGCCGAGCTGGTCGCCGAGGAACACGATGAGCGCGGCGACCACGACGTTGGAGACGAAGGAGATGACGAACACCTTCGCGTCGAAGATGCCGTCGAAGCGCGCCCGCACGCCGCCGAAGACCGCGTCGAGGGCGGCGACGACGGCGATGGGCAGGTAGGGCTGGAGCCACAGCGGCACCGTCGGGTCGAAGACGAGGCCGAGCACCACCCCGAGCGCGAGGCCGATGACGGGGATCACGGCTCAGCCTCCGGGCGTGGGGTCGGGGGCCGGTGCCTCGGGTTCCTCGGACAGGGGAACGGCGGAACGGAGCTCCATGGTGCTCCCGGCGGGCAGGGACAGCTCGTCCTCCTGGGCGAAGTCGAAACGCAGTCCGAAGGACGCGGAGTAGCTGGCGAGGGCGACGACCTGGGCGTTGGCCAGGAACCTCGACCGCAGGGTCTCCGGGTCGCCGATGGCGCTGACCAGGTACGGGTTGGTGACCGGCCGGAAGTCGACCAGCACGGCCTCGCCGGCGAACCGGATGGCGGTGGTGGGGCCGAGCCGGTGACCGTTGATGCCGACCGCCTCGGCGCCGGCGGCCCACAACGCGTTGACGACCACCTGCAGGTCGCCGTCGAGCACCTGGCCGCGGGGGTCGGTCTCGTCGCCGCCGCCGACCGGGTCGCTGTCGGCGTCGGGCTCGGCATCGGCCAGGGTGACCAGCAGGCCCGGCCCGGACACCGCGACGAGGGAGGCCCCGAGCTCGGCGTCGGCGAGCTCGTCGAGGGCCCGCTGCCCGACGACGGTGGCGGCCAGCGCGTCGTCCCGCGCGGCGCTGACGTCGCGGCGCAGCTGCTCCAGCTCGGCCGCCAGCGCCTCGGTGAGCTCGTCCTCCTCGGTGATGTCGACGACCAGCGCCTCGCGCACCTCCTCCCGGCCCTTGGCGCCGGCGGCGGCCTGGTCGTAGGTGACCGCGGCCAGCACCCCGGTGACGACCATGACCAGGGCGACCGCACCCTGGCCCCAGCGGCGGCGGGACGGTGACCGCTGCTCCCCCGCCGCGGCGCGGGCCGCCCGGGCGTCGGCGGCCTGCCGGTAGGCCGGGTCGAGGGTCTCGGCCAGCACCTGGTCGAGCAGCGAGGCGCCCAGTGAGCGCGGCCCCCCACCGCGCTGCAGGGTCGAGGTCACGGCGCCGTCCCGGCGCGTTCGGCGCGGACGATGCCCGCGACCTGGACGACGTAGAAGACCCCGGCGAGGACGTAGAGCACCCCGCCCCAGATCGTCAGCGCCCAGGCCAGCGGCTGGGCGACCGCGGCCACGGGGCCCCCGCCGTCGGCGAGCAGCAGCAGGGGGAAGGCGTAGAGCAGGATGAAGGTGGCGGCCTTGCCCAGGTAGTGGACCTGCAGCGGCGGGTACCCGTACCGGCCCAGCACCAGCAGCATCAGCCCGAGCACCAGCTCGCGGCCCAGCAGCACGACGACCACCCACAGCGGGACGACGTCGCGCAGGACGAACGCGACCAGCGTGGCGACGATGTAGAGCCGGTCGGCGGCCGGGTCGAGCAGCGCGCCGAGCCGGCTGGACTGGCCCAGGGCGCGGGCGATCTTGCCGTCGGCCCAGTCGGTGGCGCCCGCCAGCGCGAGCACGACCACCGCCCAGCCGTCGGACTGCGGGCCCAGCAGCAGCCACAGGAACAGCGGCACGCCGAGCAGCCGCAGCACCGACAGCGCGTTGGGCAGCGTCCAGACGCGGTCGGGCAGCTGGTTGCGGTCGGAGACCACCGAGGACCCCGGCGGCGGCCCGTCGGCGAGGGGGGCCGGGACTGCCGCCGACGAACCGTTGGACGACGTCACGAAACCTCCAGCCCGCTGCACACCACCTCCGAGGCTAGTGGCCCGGGCCGACACTCCCCCGGGCGGCGCACCGGAGCACGGCCCCGGGCCCCGTCCCCGCGGACCCGCGCACCGGACGGCCTGGTCGGAGGGCACCGCCGCGGCCCGTCCGGGCGCTCCCGCCGGGCGGGGCGGGCGGTGGGCCGGCCCGGTCCTCCCACGGTGGGGAGGCCGGGATCCCCGTCCTACGCCGGCACGGCGGTCAGCGAGGACGGTGCCGGCTCGTAACCCAGCGGCCGGCGGATGAAGCTGCCGGTGCCGTGGGAGACCGAGCGCAGCGCCCCGGCGTAGGTGAGCAACTCCACCTCGGGCACCTCGGCGCGCACCGTCGTCCGGTCGCGGTCGGGGTCGGCGTCGCTGCCGGTGACCCGCGCGCGCCGTCCGGACAGGTCGCTCATCACCGCGCCGACGTACTCCCCGGGGACGACGACCTCGACCTCGCACCACGGCTCGAGCACCCGGGTGCCGGCCGCGGCGACCGCCTCCCGGAGGGCCAGGGCGCCGGCGGCCTGGAAGGCGGCGTCGGAGGAGTCCACCGAGTGCGCCTTGCCGTCGACGAGGGTGAGGTGCACGTCGACGATCGGGCGGTCTCCGGAGACACCGCGCTCGGCCTGGGCGCGGATGCCCTTCTCCACGCTGCCGTGGAACTGACTGGGCACCGTGCCGCCGACGATGCGCTGCTCGAACACGATCCCCGACCCCGGCGGCCCCGGCTCGGCCTCGACGACCACGATGGCGTACTGCCCGTGCCCGCCGGACTGCTTGACGTGCCGTCCGGTCACCCGGGCCGGAGCGGCGAGGGTCTCGACCATCGGCACCCGCACCGGCACCGTCGTCACCGAGACCCCGTGCCGCACCCGCAGCCGCTCCAGCAGCACCTCGGCGTGCGCCTCACCGACGCACCACAGCAGCAGCTGCCCGGTGTCGGGGCGGCGCTCCAGGCGCACGGTCGGGTCCTCGGCGACGAGCCGGGTCAGCGCGGTGGCCAGCCGGTCCTCGTCGGAGCGGGACGCCGCCTCGAGGGCCACCGGCAGCTGCGGGGTCGGCAGTTCCCAGGGCGGGACCAGGCGCGGGTCCTCCGGCGAGGAGAGGGTGTCGCCGGTCTCGGCGGAGCCGAGCCGGGCCACGGCGCAGATGTCACCGGCCGGGCAGGCCGACACCGGCCGCAGCGCGGCGCCCAGGGGCGAGGAGACCGCGCCGATGCGCTCGTCGACGTCGTGGTCGGGGTGCCCGCGGTCGGCCATGCCGTGCCCGGAGACGTGGACCGGGGTGTCCGGCCGCAGCGTGCCGGAGAAGACCCGCACCAGCGAGACCCGGCCCAGGTAGGGGTCGGTCGTGGTCTTGACCACCTCGGCCACCAGCGGGCCGTCGGGGTCGCAGGTCAGCGCGGGCGCCGGCGAGCCGTCGGGGCGGGTCACCGGCGGGCAGCCGTGCTCCATCGGGCACGGGAAGCCGTTGACCAGCAGGTAGAGCAGCGAGTCGATGCCGATGCCCTGCAGCGGGGCGGCGCAGAGCACGGGGTGGAAGTGGCCGCGCGCGACCGCCGTCTCCAGGTCGCTGATCAGGTCGTTCTGGACCAGTTCGTCACCGGCGAGGTAGCGCTCCATCAGCGCCTCGTCCTCGCTCTCGCCGATGATGCCCTCGATGAGCTCGCTGCGGAGGCGGTCGGCGTCCGGGGCCTTCGCCCCGGGTTCCAGCAGCGAGACCAGGTCCGTGACGGCGCCGTCCGGGCCCCGCTCGACCAGGTGGACGGGGTAGACGCCCTCACCGAGCATCGTCTGGCACAGCCGGACGGTCTCCTCGACGTCGGCCCGGGCGCGGTCGAGCTGGGTGACGACCACCGCCCGCGGCATGCCGACCGCCGCGCACTCCTCCCACAGCTGCACGGTGCCCGCGTCCACCCCGTTGACCGCGGAGACGACGAACAGCGCGGCGTCGGCCGCGCGCAGCCCGGCACGCAGCTCGCCCACGAAGTCCGGCGAGCCGGGGGTGTCGAGCAGGGTGATGCGGTGCTCGGCGTGCTCGACGGTGGCCACGCCGAGGGACACCGACCGCTGCTGGCGGACCTCCACCTCCTCGTTGTCCAGGCAGGTGGTGCCCTCCTCGACCCGCCCGGCGCGCGGCAGGGCGCCGGTGGCGACGAGCAGTGCCTCGGCGAGGGTGGTCTTGCCCGCGCCGGCGTGGCCCACGAGGGCCACGTTGCGCACTTTGCTCGCCGGTCGCGGGGCCGGCGCGGTGCCGGTGTCCTTCGCCACCGGTCAGCCGTTCGCCGGCTCGGGGACGACGGCGCAGGTGCCGGCCGGGTAGAACACCCCGGTGTGCCCGTCGGGGTCCCACTGGACGACGTAGGGCGGGCCGCCGCCCTGGCCCCGTACCTCGAGCACCCTGCCGGTGCGCTCCGGCTCTCCCTGGTGGGTGGAGTGGACGACGATCCTGTCCCCGACTCGTGCTTCCACGGCGGCCTCCCGGCTGTTCCGGAGTTGTGGTGTGGGTCACAGCCTGCCCGCGGGGCGGGGACCGATCAAGGGCCCCCGAGCCCCCGCGGGAACTCCGTCCCGGTGCCGGCGGGGAGGGTCCCGAGCACCGCGGCCGGTGCGCCGACGGCGGGTCGCGACGACGCGGGGACGCCCTCACCGACGGGCCCGGACGCCGGTCAGCCGCCGGCCCCGGCCGCGCCGAGGACGTCGGCGACGGTGAGCCGGCGGGCGTGCCGCCGGTCCACGACCAGGGTGGTGCCCGGGTCCCGGTCCGCGGCCGCGCGGAGCAGGCCGTCCCAGCGGGCGGCGTGCCGGCGCATCGAGCCGGCGGGGACGCCCCGGCCGCGGGCCGCCTGGCCGCTGCGCGCCTCCGCCGGGGACGCGTCGACGAGGACCAGGCGCACCGAGCGGCCGGCCCGCCGCGCGGCGCGGCGCACCAGCGCCCGCCAGCGGGGTCGGGTCCAGGGGTCGGTGAGGACGACGACCGGCGCCGGCCCGCCGATCGCCCGCAGCACCCGCCACCGGTGCCGGCCGTGCACCCACGGGCGCAGCAACCGGTAGGGCACGCGGAACCCGGCCACCGCCAGCCGCGCCGGGACCTGCTCGGAGTCGACGCCGACCACGCCGGGCGCCCCCTCGGCCAGCAGCCGGCGCAGCAGCGTGGTCTTGCCGCTGCCGGGCAGCCCGCCGACGACGACCAGCACGGGCCCGCCGCCGGTGACCGGCGCGCCGCGCCGTCCGGACGCCACCACGACCGCTCGCATCCCGCCGCCTCCCTCCACCGCGTCCGACCGCCAGGGTCCGTGTCCTCCCTCGGAGGGACCCGGACGTCGCCTGGGTACCGGCTGTGGAGGCCCGGGACGCACCGCGCTCCCCCACCGGCGGGTCGGCCTCCCCGGGCGGCCGCCGGTGGGCGTGTCGGGGCGGTGGCGGCTCAGCCGGCGGGGGGCACCACGCGGTCCAGCCAGAGCAGCAGGTCGGCCACGACCTCGTCGCGGTTGGTCTCGTTGAAGACCTCGTGGCGGGCGCCCTCGTAGACCCGCAGCGTGACGTCGGTCAGGCCGGCGTCGCGCAGCCGCTGCACGAGCCCGTCGACCAGGGCCAGCGCGCCGTTGACCGGGTCCTGGTCGCCGACGGCGACGTACACCGGCAGGTCGGCCCGCACGCCGCCCACCCGCCGCGGGTCGGCCAGCTGCCGCGCGGAGGCGAACATCTGCCGACCGTCGTCCTGGGACAGGCCGAACCCGCAGCGCGGGTCGGCCACGTACGCGTCGACCTGGGCCTCGTCCCGCGACAGCCAGTCGTAGTCGGTGCGGGCCGGCTCGAACGCCGCGTTGAACGCCGAGAGGTCCAGGGGCTGGTCGAGGTCGAGCGCCGGCTCCAGCAGGTCGAGGGCCGCCGTCCCGGTGAGGACCAGGCCGGCGAGCTCCTCGCCGTGGTCCAGCACGAACTGCTGCGCGGCGAAGGAGCCCATGCTGTGGCCGAGCAGGACCAGCGGCACCCCCGGCAGGTCGGCGCGGACGCGGTCGGCGACCCGGCCGATGTCGCGCACCAACTCGTCCCAGCCACCGGGGCCCAGCTCGCCCCAGCGGCCGTCGCGCGCCGTGGCGCCGTGCCCCCGGTGGTCCTGCCCGACGACGACGAAGCCCGCCGCGGTGAGGTCGGCGGCCAGCGGCTCGTAGCGCAGCAGGTGCTCGCCCATGCCGTGCGTGAGCTGCACGATCCCCCGCGGCGGGCCGGCGGGGTCCCAGCGGTAGGCGGTGACGGCGACGTCGTGCGCCGAGGGGATCTCCAGTTCCTGGGGTGGCATGGGCGGAGGCTACGGCGCGACTCCCGCCTGCGTCCCGCGACGGCGGGCGCCGGTCACGACGGAGCGGGGGGGGGGGGGGGGGGGGGGGGGGGGGGGGGGGGGGGGGGGGGGGGGGGGGGGGGGGGGGGGGGGGGGGGGGGGGGGGGGGGGGGTGTTTTGGGGGGTACTCCGGCGTGGGTCCGGGGGGGGGGGGGGGGGTTAACGAGGGCGGGGCCCCCCCCCCCCCCCCCCCCCCCGCAGGAGGTGGCGCCGCCCGGGCCGGTCCCTCCGGGGTCAGTCGCCGGCGGCGCCGTCGGGCCGCTCACCGCCGCGGTCACCCGGACCGGTGCCCTCCACCCGCTCGGAGATGCGCTCGGGCAGGTCGGCGAGCCGCTCGTCGGCCTGCTCCTGGGTGAGCCGCCCGTCCTCGACCGCGGCGGCGGTGCGCTGCCGCGCCGCGTCGGTCAGCGCGGCGACCACCGTGTCCCGGGCGACCCCCCGGTCCTCGGCGACGGAGGCGAGGGTCGCGCCGTCGGCCGCCAGCGCCGTGCGCAGCTCCTCCTCGGTCATGCCCAGGGTCGTGGCGGCGACCGGCAGGTCCAGCCGGCCTCCGCCGTGACCGCCGCGGTCGCCGAGGCCCGCCCGGCCGAGCGTGCCGGCCACCTCGTCGGCCTGCTCCTCGGTGATCGACCCGTCGGAGACCAGGCCGGACAGCGCGTCCCGGATCCGGTCGACCGCCGACGACGCCGCCGCGGCGGTGCCGCCGGTGTCGGCCAGCGCGGGCGCGGCGACCGCCAGGCCGGACAGCGCCAGGACCCCGGCCGTGGTGGTGGTGATGACGAACTTCCTGCGCACGGGTCACTCCTCGGTTCGTGGCCGGACTCCCCGGCCGTCGACCCCAGCGTCGGGGCCCCTCCTGTGCCGGACCTGTGACCGGGCCGGGGTCGGGCTGTGGGTCCACGGACGGCGCGCGCGGCGCCGCGGCGAGGTGGTGGCCGGCCACGTCGCGGGTGTCCGGGTGGAGCGACTCGTACGCCGAGCACCGCTGCCGGCGTGCGGGCGCGGCGGCAGCTCGAAGCGGACGTCGACCCAGGTGGTGTCGTCGACCAGGCCGAGCCGCTGCACGGTGACCTGGTGGACGCGGGCACCGGGCAGGGATGTGTGACATCGGGTCTTCCGGCTCTCGGGAACGGGCCGGACCCCGGTTGCGCGGCGCAGATACGGCGTGACGGGGCGTCACCTCCCGGGGCGCTGTGAGCCGCCGGGGATCCGGCTCCCGGCGCCGGGGTCATGCTGGGTCATGACCAGCAGCGACCACGTGGCCGGCCGGGAGCAGGAGAGCGGGCGGGCGCACGCCGTCCCCCGCGGGGACGCCGACGGGCCGCCGCCGTGGGTGGCGGTCTGCGGCACGCCGGTGGCCGTCGTCCAGGGCAGCTGGAGCGGGCGCCGCGGGCTGGGCTCGGACGACGTGTGCCCGCGGTGCCGCGAGCAGGCCCTGGCCTGAGGCCGCCGCGGGGACCTCAGTCCTCCGGGGGCCGCGGCGGCGCGGGGACCTCAGTCCTCCGGGGGCGGCGGCTTGTACGGCGCGGTGGCGCCGGCGTCCACCGTCATCGTGAGGCCGGTGACGTACCGGGACTCGTCGGAGGCGAGGTAGAGGACGGCGTTGCTGACGTCGACCGCGTCGATCCACGGCACCGGGAGCGCGTTGACCGCCCGGAACGCCCTGGCGGCCTCCTCCCGGTCGGCACCGCCCAGCCCGAACAGCTCGTAGGTCGCGGGGTTCTGCACCATCGGGGTGTCCACGGTGGTCGGGTGCACGGAGTTGACCCGGATCATGTGCGGGGCCAGCTCCATGGCCATCGCCCGCATGAGGCCGGTGACCCCGTGCTTGGCGCTGACGTAGTGGGCGAACCCCAGGTACGCCACGAGCCCGGCGACCGAGCTGGTCAGGATGATCGACCCACCCTGTCCGCGCTCCACCATCGACGGCGCGGCCGCCCGCACGGTCTTCCACACCCCGGTGAGGTTGACGTCGACCACGTCCTGCCACACGTCCTCGTCGAGCTCGAGCACCCCGCCGAAGCTGAGGATCCCGGCGTTGGCGACGACCACGTCGATGTGCCCGAACTGCGACAGGCCCTCGTCGACCACCCCCTGCAGGGCCGCCAGGTCGCGGACGTCGGCGACCCGGGCGAGGATCCGGCGGTCCAGCGCCTCGACCTCCTTGACCGTCTCCGCCAGGTCGTGCTCGCCGGCCCCCGGGTAGGGCACCGACGGCAGGTCCTGGCAGGCGTCCACCGCGATGACGTCGGCGCCCTCCTGGGCCAGCCGGACGGCGTGCGAGCGGCCCTGCCCCCGCGCCGCCCCGGTGATCAACGCGACCTTGCCCTCGACTCGTCCCACGGTGCATCTCCCCTTCTCGACGGGAGGGCGCCGGAGCGCCCTCGGTGACCGCTCGAGTCGTCGTCGGCCTCGCGGGCCCGGGTCCGCCGGCGCGTGCGCCGCGGGCTCCGGGGGTCGTGGTGCGACTCAGGACATGGTGCTCCGGACCGGGCGGCCGAGGGCCCCTCCGGTGCGCGGGCGCCCGGGCGGGGGCGACGACGCCGGGGGCGCGGGGCGCCTCGCCGCGGGCGGGGCCGCGGCGTCGGCGACCGGCTCGGCCGCCGTCCGTACCGGGCACCGGCGCGCCCGGCGCGGCCCCGTGGAGGGGGAACCACCAGACTGCCTCGGGTGGAGCACTCCTCGACGATCCCCGGCGCCGTGCTGGTGCACGGTCTCTGGCACGGCGCGTGGTGCTGGGACGCCGTCCGCGCCGCGCTCGACGCGCGCGGCGTCGACAGCGTCGCGGTCGACCTGCCGCTGACCGACCTGGCCACCGACACCCGCGCCACCCTGGACGCGCTCGACCGGTTCGGCCGGCCGGCCGTCCTGGTCGGGCACTCCTACGGAGGCGCGGTGGTGACCGGCGCCGGCGTCCACCCGCTCGTGCGCGAGCTCGTGTACGTCGCCGCCTTCCAGCTCTACGAGGGCGAGTCGGTCAGCCGCACCCGCACCGGCGAGGGCCTGCCGGACACCCGCCTGGGCGAGGCCCTGCGGGTGTCCGGGGACGAGGTGGGCCTGGACCCCCAGCTCGGGCGGCGGTTGCTGTACGGCGACGCGCCGGCCGACGTCGCCGCCACGGCCGCCGCCCGGCTGCGGCCGGTCTCCCGCACCGTGTTCCGCGGCGTCCCGGACGCTGTCGCCTGGCGGACGGTGCCGTCGACCTACGTCGTGTGCACCGCCGACGAGGTCGTCCACCCCGAGCGGCAGCGGGCGATGGCGGCACGGGCCACCCACACCCTGGAGTGGCCCTGCGGGCACAGTCCCGCCGCCAGCCGGCCGGAGCTGGTCGCCGCCCTCGTCGCCGAGCGCGTCCACGCCGTCGACCCGGCGGGACGGCCGCCGTCGCGGGGCTCCGGCACCGCGCGCCGGGCGGGCACGACGTGCCGGTCCGGTCCCCCGGCGGAGGAGGAGTGACGATGCCCGACGCAGGGTCGGGGAACGGTGCCGACACGACGGCCCTCGAGGCCCTCCGCGCGCGCACCCGGGCCCTGTGCGCCCGGTTCCCGGGCGAGTACTGGCGCGAGACCGACCGCGACCGCCGCTATCCGCAGGAGTTCGTCGACACCCTCACCGCGGCCGGGCTGCTGTCGGTGCTGGTCCCTGCCGAGTACGGCGGCTCCGGCATGGGCGTGACCGAGGCCTCGGTGGTCATGGAGGAGATCAACAGGTCCGGCGGCCACTCGGCGGCCTGCCACGCCCAGATGTACACGATGGGCACCCTGCTGCGGCACGGCAGCGAGCAGCTCAAGCAGCGCTACCTCCCGCTCATCGCCGCGGGCGAGCTGCGGCTGCAGGCCTTCTCCATCACCGAGGCCGCCGCCGGGTCGGACACCACCAGCATCGCCACCACCGCCACCCGGGACGGCGACGAGTACGTGATCACCGGCCACAAGAACTGGACCAGCCGGATCGCCGAGTCCGACCTGGCCCTGGTCCTCGCCCGCACCGGCGAGCGGGCCGCCGACCGGACCGGCGGCCTGACGCTCCTCCTCGTCGACCTGCGGCGGGTGCGCGCCGAGCAGCCCGAGGCGCTCGAGGTCGTGCCGGTGCGCACGATGTTCAACTACGCCACCAACGAGGTGTCCTACCGCGGCGTGCGCGTGCCGGCCGACCACGTCGTCGGCGAGGTCGACGCCGGCTTCCGCCACGTCGTCGACGGCTGGAACGCCGAGCGCATCCTGCTCGCCGCCGAGGCCGTCGGCGACGGCTACTGGTTCGTGGAGCGGGCCGTCGCCTACGCCACCGAGCGGGAGGTGTTCGGCCGCCCCATCGGCGCCAACCAGGGCGTCGCGTTCCCCCTCGCCGACGCCTACATGGCAGTCCGCGCCGCCGACCTGATGCGGTACGAGGCCGCCCGCCTGTTCGACGCGGGCCGGCCGTGCGGTCCCGAGGCCAACATGGCCAAGCACCTGGCCTCCGAGGCCAGCTGGGCCGCCGCCAACGCCGCCCTGGACACGCTCGGCGGCAACGGCTTCGTCGACCGGTACGACGTCGAGCGCAAGTTCCGGGAGACCCGCCTGTACCAGGTGGCACCGGTCGCCAACAACCTGGTCAAGGCCTTCGTCGCGACCAAGGTGCTCGGCCTGCCCCGCTCCTACTGAAGCGGCGTCCCGCCCGGCGGACTCCGCCGGCCGGCACCGCGGCCTCGTCCCGCGGTGTGCCGCACGGGACGGCTGACCGGCCGGCGCGCCGGGCGTCGTCCGCCGGCCGGGATCGGTGCGAGGCTGCGGGCATGACCGGCCTCGACGACATCTCGGCCATCGCCGCGGGCGAGCACCACCTCGCGGTCGTCTCCACCCTGCGGGCCGACGGGACCATCCAGGCGTCGGTGGTGAACGCCGGGCTCCTCCCCCACCCCTCGACCGGGGAACCGGTCGTGGGCTTCGTGACCTACGGCAGGGTCAAGCTGGCCAACCTGCGCGCCCGGCCGCAGGTGAGCCTGACGTTCCGGCACGGCTGGCGGTGGGGGACGGCGGAGGGCCGTGCGCAGCTGGCCGGACCGGACGACCGGCAGCCGTGGCTGGCCGACGCCGACCAGCTGCGCCTGCTCCTGCGGACGGTGTTCACCGCGGCCGGCGGCCGGCACGACGACTGGGCCGAGTACGACCGGGTCATGGCCGAGCAGCGGCGCACCGCGGTGCTCGTGGCACCCACCCGGGTCTACGGCAACCCGTGACGCCCCCGGTGGCGCGATCCGGCCGCGCTCAGACGGCGGCGGTCCCGATGAGCCCCTTGCGGGAGACGAGGCCGGCCAGCTCCTCCTCGGAGGCCTCCGCGGTGCCCTCGGGACGGCGCGGCAGCACCATGTACCGCGACTCGGCGCTGGCGTCCCAGACCGCGATCCGCGTCGTCTCCGGCAGCTCCAGCCCGAACTCCCGCAGCACGCCCCGCGGGTCGCGCACCACCCGCGAGCGGTAGGCCTCGCTCTTGTACCAGCCGGGCGAGGGCCCGAGCAGCGCGATCGGGTAGCAGGAGCACAACGTGCAGACGACGACGTTGTGCTCGTCGGCGGTGTTGGCGACCACCTTCAGGCGCTGTTCCTGCAGCCCACCGGCCATGGACAGCCCGAGCTCGCGGATCGCGGCGTTGGCGTCGGCGAGCAGCCGCCCGGCGAAGGCGGGGTCCACCCAGGCGCGGGCGGTGATCCGGGCGCCGTTGACGGGTGACCCGCCGGCGAGGAACTCGTCGATGCGGCGGTCGATCTCGCCGTCGTCGAGCAGCCCGCGGCGTTCCAGGAGCGCCTCGACGTGGCGCACCCGCGCGGAGACGACCGAGCTGCCGTGGTCCCCGCTCATGCGTGCTCCTCGATCGGGGTCAGGTAGTCCGCCCACAGCTCCACGGTGACCGTGTGGTCGCCGACGCCGAACAGGTCCACGGCGTCGAAGCGGACGTGCCACACCGGCTGCGGCGTGCCGGGGCGGCCACGGGCCCGGTCGTCGGCCAGCGGGTGCACCCCGGCCCGCTCCACGACGGTCCCGACGGCGCCGCGGGCGTACCGGGGCAGCCGCGTGTGGCCGTCGGGGTCCGCCGTCCGGGTCCGGACCCGCATGCCCGGGGCGAGGTCAGGCATGCGGGGGCTCCAGCTCTCCCGGCGCCGCCACGCCCTTCTCGACCAGCAGCGTGGTGATCGCGGTGAACCAGCGCTCGTAGTAGGAGGCGGCGAGGTACTCCTCCGGGGGCATCCGCTCGATCGCGTCGCGGAACTCGTCGAGGTTGTAGACCCCCCGCCGGATCAGCGCGCCGTTGAGGGCCAGGACGTGCGCCTCCCAGTCGGCGTGGAACGGCGGCTCGTCGGGCTCCTCCACGATCGCGGGGAACCCGGCCATCCCGCCGACGTCGTTGATGCGGCTCACCGTCGCTCCCCCACCCCGTCCGGAGACCTCACGCGCGGCTGAGCGCCGCGGCCGGCTGCCGCGTCGGCTCCCGGTCGGCCGCCTGGGCGGCCCGGTGGGCGAAGGCGATGATCGGGCCCAGGGTGGCCCCGCCGGCCCAGTAGGCCTGGGCGGAGGGGGACGCGACGCAGTTGCCCACCCCGTACAGCCCCGGGATCGGCGTGCCGGTGTCGTCGAGCACCTGCCCGTCGGGGTTGGTCCGCGGTCCGCCCTTGGTGTCGAGCGTGCCACCGGTGACGAGGGCGGCGTAGTACGGGCCGCGGTCACTGATCGGCCACATCGTCGGGTTGGTCCGGCCGGGCTCGTCCGCGACCGGGCCGTTGAAGAGCAGCTGCACCGCCTTCTCGCCCCGGTGGAAGTCCTCGTCGACCCCGCGCTCGGCGAACCCGTTGAAGCGCTCGATGGTCCGCCGCAGGTTGGCGAGGAAGTCCGGGTGGAGCGCCAGCCCGCCGGTGACGCCCTTGTACCGGTCCAGCCGGTCGGCGATGGCGCCGGCGAGGTCCTCCAGGGTCTCACCGCGGATGACGTGGGAGTCGTCGGCTCCGGGCGGGACGATCAGCCGGCCGTACTCGTCGCTGGCCGAGTGGTCCTGGCTGTGCTGGTCCCAGATCTGGACCAGCACGAGGTACGGGTACTCGCACGCCCCGCCGTCCCAGGTGGAGAACGTCTGGGCCAGCTCGTTGTACTGCAGCTTCTCGTTGACCACCCGGCGGCCGGTCTTGTCCACGAAGACCATCGAGTCGCCGGCGACGGAGAACATGCCGATCAGGCCCGGGTCCCGCGCGACCGCCCGCTCCAGCGGGATCGGGCACATCCAGGCGTTGCCCATGTTGCGCAGTTGCGCGCCGAGGGGCGCGGCGATGGCGAGGAAGTCGCCCTCGTTGGTGGTCGCGGCGCACCCGCCGTAGATCCCGGCGGGCAGGTGGTCCCGCCGGAGGTCGGCGTCGTGGGTGAACCCCCCGGTCGCGAAGACGACGGCCTTGCGCGCGGCGATCCGGTGGGTGCGGCCGTCCCCGGTCGTCGCCTCCACGCCGACGACCGCGCCGTCCCGGACGACGAGCCGCTGCACCCGGTGGCCGGTGCGGACGGCCACCCCGTCGCGCCGGGCGGCGGCGCTCATCGACTCCACACCGACGACGCCGCCGTCGGACATCGACTCGCGGGCGCCCCGCGGCACCAGGACCCGCCCCGTCGGGGCGGTGTCCTCGGGGAGCTCGGACCAGTAGTCCGGGACCTGGGCGCAGTGCCGGTACTCCAGCGCGCCCCGCTCGGCCAGCAACTCGGCCGCCGGAGAGGCGCTGGCGTAGACCGCCCGGCACATGTCGTACTCCCACTGCGACAGGCCCAGGGTCGGTGCGGTCGGGTCGTAGGCGGTGGGGCGGGACAGCCGGGCCACGTACCGCAGGAAGTCGCGCTCGTCGTCGACGACACCGGCCGCGCGCATCGGCTCGTTGTTGGGCACCCAGTACCAGAAAGCCGCCTTGCGGGCCGTGCCGCCGAGCTCGTCGGCCTTCTCCAGCAGCACCACCTCGTTGCCGAGCCAGCGGCTGAACAGCGCGGTGGGCAGGCCGCCACCGCCACCGCCGACGACGACCACGTCGGCGACGGCGTCCGGCGGGCGGTCGTCGGGGACCGGGGCCGCGGACTCACGGGCCGGCCGGGCGGCGGGCGCCCCGGTGCGGGGCGTGGGGATCTCGTCAGGAGGAGGCATGAGGACCTCGCGGTGCGGAGGGGGGTGGCAGCCACCCCAGCGTGTCCTGGGTCACAGGTCAAGGCGTGCGGCTCCGAGCAGCCGATGACGCGGGCCCGTGCCACGGTGGAACCCCCGCAGCCGTCCGGGCTGCCCCCCTGAGGAGTCGGGTTGAGCAACCACGTCTACCGGATGAGCGAGATCGTCGGCAGTTCCCCCACCAGCGTCGACGACGCGATCCGCACCGCGGTGCAGAAGGCGTCGCAGACGGTGCGGAACATCGAGTGGCTGGAGGTCCAGCAGATCCGCGGCATGGTCAACGACGGCGACGTCGCCTACTTCCAGGTCGAGATGAAGATCGGCTTCCGCGTCGAGGACTGAGGCCCCCGGACGACGCCGTCCCGATCACCGCCGGGCGTCCGCGGCGACCGGGACGGCGTCGATCCCCTCACCGCGGGGGTCCGTCCGCGGCCTCGTCGCCGCACGGACCGGGGTCGGCCGCTCGCCGTCCGGAGCCGTGCCCGAGACCACCTCCCGTCCTCGCGCCGTCGGGGCGAGCGGCGCCGTCGGCTGGGTTACCGTCGAAGGGGTGCACGCAGCGCCCGGGGTCCGGCGAGCCGAGGAGGAGCGCGTGGTCGCAACGGGCCCGAGCGCGCGTCCCGCCCGGTACGTCCACGACGCACTGTTCTACGACGGGGTCGACGACCTGGTGGCCGTCGCGGCGCCGTTCCTGCTCGACGGGCTGGCCGCCGGGGACGCCGCCGTCGTCGCGGCCGGTGCCGACACCGCGGCGGTGCTCTGCGAGGCGGTCGGCAACGACCCCCGGGTCCACGTGCTCCCCCGTTCCGACGTCTACCGCCCGCGGACGCCGGCGGTCATCACCACCTTCCGCCGGCTGGCCGACCAGCAGGTCGCCGAGGGGGCCCGGCGGGTGCGGGTCGTCGGCGAGACCGACTTCGGTGCCACGCCGCGGGACTGGGTGGAGTGGCAGCGGTACGAGGCCGTCATCAACGACGCGCTCGCGCCCTGGCCGCTCTGGGGGCTGTGCGTCTTCGACACGCGGCGGCTCCCGGACGAGGTCGTCGAGGCCGGCCGGCGGACACACCCGCACGTCGTGTCGCCGGGTGGGCGCCGGGCCAACGCCGCGTTCACCGAGCCGGGGGCCTACCTGCGTGCCCTCCCCGTGCCGCACGAGCCGCTGGAGGCCACGCCGCCGCGCCTGGCCGCCACGGGGATCACCGACTTCATCGGCCTGCGCCACGCGGTGGCCTGCGCACTGGCCGGCCTGGACGGGGACCGCGACGCCACCGAGGACTTCCTGCTCGCGGTCGACGAGATGACGTCGAACGCGCTGCGCCACGGCCGTCCGCCGGTCGACCTGCGCCTGTGGGCCTCGGGCGGCCGCGTCGTGTGCAGCATCACCGACCACGGGGACGGTCCCACCGACCCGTTCGCCGGCTACGGGCCGGCGCACGGTACGGACCTCTCCCGGGGCGGCATGGGGCTCTGGCTGGCCCGTCAGCTGTGCGACCACGTGGACATCTGGAGCGGCGAGGGCCGCGTCACCGTCCGGCTGACCTCCCGGCTCCGCTGACCGTCAGGGGCGCCCCCGTCGCCGCCGGTCGCGGTGCTCGCACCGACCGGCACCGGGGGGCCCGACCGGTCAGCGCCCGTGCCGCTCCCGGTAGCGGGCGGCACGCCTGGCCGCGGCGTCCCGGCGGCGCTGGCTCTCCCGCTCCTCCCGCAGCCGGCCGGCACGCTCCCGGTGCGCGGTCGCGGTGCCCGCCGGGTAGCCGGCCTTCACGACCCGGTTCTCGGTGCTCTCGGGCATGTAGGCCAGCGAGTAGAGCAGCGCGAGTGCCAGCCCGCCTCCCGCGCACGCGGCGCGCAGCCCCCACGGGGCCGGCAGCAGCGTCATGATCAGGGCGATCGGCACGGCGAGCTGGACGAGCATGCGACCGAGGTGGCGCAGCCACCACGTGCTCGTGGTGGTGTCGTGCAGCACCCAGCCGCGGTTGTGCTCGGGCAACCGGCCGCCGAAGGCGTACCAGACCCACCGGTGCGGAGCCGGCCGGACCACCGGCTCGGATGTGGTGTCGCGCTCTCCAGGACCTGCCATGACCGCTGTCCGCTCCTGCTCCACGAGGCTCACACCCCCAGCGTCCCAGCACGCGCTCTGCAGGCCAAGGATTGGGGTACCAATTGTTGGCAGGCTAACAGCTGCCGGGTCCTGGACCGTCCGGATCAGGCGACCCCGGCGTCCGGCGTGGTCGCGGCGGGCGGCGCCGAGGAGTGCAGCGCCCGCTGCGAGGCGCCGATGACCTGGGTGAGCGCCTCGTGCAGCGACATCAGCTGCCCGACCGGCATGCCGAGCCGCTCGACGATGCCGGCCGGGATCTTCTCGGCCTCCGCGCGCAGCGCCAGACCCTCCTCGGTGAGGGCCAGCGCCAGGTTGCGCTGGTCCCTCGGGTCGCGCTCGCGGCGGAGCAGCCCGGCGGCCTCCAGCCGCTTGAGCAGCGGCGAGAGCGTGCCGGGGTCCAGTTGCAGGAGGCCGGACAGCTCCTTGACCGAGAGCTGCCCGTGCTGCCAGAGCGCCAGCATGACGAGGTACTGCGGATGGGTGAGCCCGAGCGGCTCCAGCACGGGCCGGTACACCGCGACCACGTTGCGGGCGGCCACCGACAGGGCGAAGCACACCTGGCGCTCCAGCGCCAGCACGTCCCCGGGATCGACGGTCGGCGGCGGGGTCTGCTCGGTCGTCACGGATCCAGTCTAGGCGTGGAGCCCCAAGCATTGGGCCACCAACGGTCGGCGCCACCCCCACCGCGCCGGTGGGGGACGCGGCGCCGTCCCTTGCACGGAGCCGCGCCGGTGCGCGAGACTCCCGCCGACGTTTACTGAACGGATGGTCGGGAAGTCGCCGGCGCGGCCGGCGCCGCCCGACCCTGCCCGGTTCCCCGGCCGAGGAGCGGCGATGTCCCACGGGTCCACCGAGGTGCCCCGGGTCGACGACCAGCACGGCGTCCCCGAGCGGGTCGGCGTCATCGGGGGCGGGCGCATGGGCGCCGGCATCGCCCAGGCCTTCCTCGCCGCCGGCGCGCGGGTCGCCGTCGTCGAGGCGGGCGCCGGCGCCGCGGAGGCCGCCCGCGGGCGCGTCGCCGACGGGCTGGAGGAGGCCGCCCGCCGCGGCAAGCTGGACGGCGACGTCACCACCGCGCTCGCCCGGCTGACCCTGCTGGACTCCGCCGCCGGGCTGGACGCGGCCACCGGCCTGGTGGTGGAGGCCGTCCCCGAGCGGGCCGACCTCAAGGCCGAGGTGCTGCGGGCCGCCGAGTCCGCCGTCGGGCCCGACGCCGTGCTGGCCACCAACACCAGCTCCCTGTCGGTCACCGAGCTCGCCGCCACGCTGGAACGGCCCGCCCGGTTCCTGGGGCTGCACTTCTTCAACCCGGTGCCGGCCTCGAAGCTGGTGGAGGTCGTGGTGGCCGCCGAGACCGACCCGGCCCTCGTCGGGACGGCGTGCGCATGGGTGCGGGCACTCGGCAAGACCGACGTGGTCGTGAAGGACTCCCCCGGCTTCGCCTCCTCCCGGCTCGGCGTCCTCCTGGGCCTGGAGGCCATCCGGATGCTCGAGGAGGGCGTGGCCGACGCCGAGGCCATCGACACCGCCATGGAGCTGGGCTACCGGCACCCGATGGGCCCGCTGCGCTCGACCGACCTGGTCGGCCTCGACGTCCGGCTGGCGATCGCCGAGTACCTCCACCGCACCCTCGGCGAGCGGTTCGCCCCGCCCCAGCTGCTCCGCGACAAGGTGGCCGCCGGGGAGCTCGGCCGCAAGACCGGCAAGGGCTTCCACACCTACCCCTGACCCCAGGAGCGCTCATGACCCCAGCGGCGCTGGACACCGCCGTCCTCGTCGACCCGGCCACCTACGAGGACGGGCCGCCGTTCGAGGTGCTGCGCCGGCTGCGGGCCGGGACGCCGGTGACCTGGGTCGAGGAGCCCGCCCTGCACGGCCAGCCGGCCGGCCCGGGCTTCTGGCTGGTGCTGCGGCACGCCGACGTCGAGCGCGTGCTCCGGGACCCTGCGACCTTCTCCTCCTGGCTGGGCGCCACGCAGATCCGCGACGCCGCCGACCTCGCCTGGGTCCGCCGGATGATGCTGAACATGGACCCGCCGGACCACTCCCGGCTCCGGCGGCTGCTCTCCCGCTCGTTCACCCCCCGCGCGGTCGCCGCGCTGACCGCCGCCATCGAGGCCAGTGCCGCACACCTGGTCGACCGCATGGTGGACGGCGCGTCCGAGGGCCGCTGTGACTTCGCCAAGGACGTCGCCGCGGACCTCCCGCTGCTCACCCTCGCCGACGTCCTGGGGGTGCCGGCCGAGGACCGCTGGCTGATGTTCGACTGGTCCAACCGGGTCATCGGCTGGCAGGACCCGGACTACGCCACCTCGGCGGCCTTCGACGGCACCGGCGGGACGGCGATGGCCAAGGAGGCCGTCGCGCTGCGCCCGGCGCCCGGCCCCGACGGCCGGATGCCCGATCCCCGGACGCGCGCCGGCATGCCCGACCTCTACGCCTACGCCCGCCTGCTGGCCGAGGAGAAGCGCCGCTCCCCCGGCACCGACGTCATGTCGGTCCTGCTGGCGCAGGTGGACGAGGACGGCGGCTCGGTGAGCGACGCCGAGTTCGAGAACATGTTCTGGCTGTTCGCCGTCGCCGGGAACGAGACGCTGCGCAACGGCCTGCCCGGCGGGCTCATCGCGCTGCTGCAGCACCCGCAGGTGCTGGCCGCGCTGCGCGCCGACCCGTCGCTGCTGCCGGGCGCGGTCGAGGAGATGCTGCGCTGGTGGACGCCGGTGATGGTGTTCCGCCGCACCGCGACCACCGACGTCGACCTGTCCGGCGTCGGCATCCGGGCCGGGGACAAGGTGGTCGTCTCCTTCACCTCGGCCAACCGCGACGAGACGGTCTTCACCGACCCCGACGCCTTCGACGTCCGGCGCGCGCCCAACCCGCACCTGACCTTCGGCCACGGGCCGCACTTCTGCCTCGGCGCCCAGCTGGCCCGCGTGCAGATGCGGGCGCTGTTCGCCGAGCTGCTGCGCCGGACCAGCACCCTGGAGCTCGACGGGCCGCCGGCGCTGCTGCGGTCGAACTTCCAGCGCGGCGTCAAGCGCCTGCCGATCCGCTGGACCGCGGCCTAGCTGTACTGCCCACACACGTTGGTGACGGCGCGTTGCAGGTGACGTGAGGGAGGACCTCCGAGTGAGGTGGGGCTTGTCGAAGGCTTCACCGGCTCGGAGGTCCTCATGTCCCACGCTAATGCC
>NZ_JBJGYJ010000045.1:0-27952 GCF_054049935.1 Geodermatophilus sp. SYSU D00742 | reverse complement strand
CGACACCGCCGACCCGGCGAGGCGCCGGTGGGGGGGGTTGGTGGAGGGGGTCAGCGGGCGCGGTGTGGGAGTGGGGCGCCGGGGCCCCCCGGCGGCGGCCGTGCGCCGGAGCACCACCGGACGGTGGCGCTCGTCGGGTGGCTCGGGGAGCGGGGTGTGCGGGCCCCCCCGGTGCACGCCGGACATCAGCGGCCACCGTCCTCGGCGCGCGGCCGGCGGAGGTGACGCTCCGCCCACAGGGCCGCCTGCGTCCGGTCGGCGGCGCCGACCCGGTGGAGGATGTGGGTCACGTGCGTCTTCACCGTTCCCTCTGTGATGCGCAACCGCCGGGCGATCACCTTGTTGGAGTGGCCCTGGCGCAGCAGCTCCAGGACCTCCCGCTCGCGCTCGGTGAGCGAGTCGCCCTGACCCCGGTCCCGCAGGGCCGCGAGCACCGCGGGCGCCACCTGCGGGTCGATCGTCGAGCCGCCGCCGGCGACGACCCGTACGGCGTCGAGGATGCCCTCGGCCGCGGTGTGCTTGAGCAGGTAACCGTCGGCCCCGGCGTCGAGCGCCTCGAGCACCAGCGGTCGCTCGGCGTACGAGCTGAGCACCAGCACACGGACGCCGTTGCCCCGTGCCCGGAGGCTGCGGAGCACGCTGATGCCGTCCTGCCCGGGCATCGCCAGGTCGAGCATGACCACGTCGGGGGCGAGGCGGTCGATGAGCTCCACCGCGCCGTCACCGTCCCCCGCCGTGCCGACGCACTCGAGGTCGCCGGAGGCACCGAGCAGGCTGCGCAGCCCCTCCCGGACGACGGCGTGGTCGTCGACGACCAGGACGCGGATCACGGCAGGGCCCCCACGGGCGCGTCGACGGGCAGGCTGACGACCAGCCGGGTGCCCTGACCGGGGGAGCTGTTCGCCGTGAGGGAGCCGCCGGCACGGACGACCACGTCGCCCAGGGTGTCCAGGCCGACGTGCCCGGCGCGGCGGCGTTCGGCCAGCCGCTGCTCGTCGAAGCCGCGGCCGTCGTCGTCGACGACGAGGGTGACCGTGGGGCCCTCGCGGGTGACGGTCACCTCCGCCGAGGTGGCGCCGCTGTGGGCGGCGGCGTTGCGCAGCGCCTCCCGGGCGCAGCGGTACAGCAGCCGGGCGACGGTGTCGGGCAGGCGCGCGGCCCCCCGTACCTGCACCGACGCCTGCAGGCCCGCGTCCTGCAGCTCCGCGGCCAGGCGGCGCAGGCGCCCGGCGAGGTCGGTCACCGGTGCCGGGTCCGGGCCCGGGGCCGAGCCGGACACCAGCGCGCGGAGGTCGTCGATGGCGCGCCGCACCGACGGAGCGACCCCCGGGGGCAGCCGCGCCTCCGCGCCGGGGCCGGCCCGCAGCCGGGCGGCGTCCAGCTCCATCGCGACGCCGGAGAGGACGGGCAGCACCGAGTCGTGCAGCTCACCGGCGAGCCGCCGGCGCTCGGCGTCCGGTGCGTCGACGGCGGCCCGCAGCAGCACCGCGTCGTGCTGCTGATGCCGGCGCACCTGGGCGGCCAGCCGCCAGGCCAGCGGCAGCTGGGTCAGGACCAACAGCAGCAGGGCCACCAGGGCGGCGGGCACGAGGGCGAGCCACACCTGGCGCGCGACGACCGGGGCGTCGTCGGTCCCCTCGGTGAGGTCCAGGAGCACCGGCGTGCCATGGACGTCGCGGATGCCGGCGTGGGCGACCAGCCGCGACCCGCCGTCCTCGTCGGCGGCCGAGACCACCGAGCCGGTGTCCAGCGCCCGGCGGGCGTCCGCGGGCAGCGGGGTGACCCGGCCGATCGACTCGGCGCGGTCGGACCACAGCACCCGGCCAGAGGCGTCCCTGACCGACACCGCGGCCACCGGACCGGCGGTGAGAACCCCGGTGACCTGCCGGCCGAGGTCACCCACGGCGACCGGCGGGCGCGTGGGGTCGGCGTCCACGGCGGGGGCCAGGCTCGCGGCCGTCACGTGGGCCAGCCGCTCGAAGGCCCGGGTCCCGAGGTCGTCCCCGACGTCGCGGGCGAGCAGCCCGGTCACCAGTGCGAGGGCGAAGGTGAGGACGACGCCGGTGACGGTCACGTGCGCGACCACCCTCGCCACGGAGAACGGTCGTACACCCGGCCGTGCCCTCCGTTCCCCCGATGTGACCCAGATCACTCACGGAGCATAGGGCGGTTCCGGCCCGTCGCCGTCCAGTTTGCTCGCGCGATGTCCGCCGACGACAGGGACTCTCGTCGTACTCCCAGGGAGGTATGGAGACTCACCGCTGTCCCGGACCACTCTTGCCGGCATGTCGACGCACGCAGCACACCGGCCCCCGGGGTCGCTGCGTGTGGCGGCGCCCTTCATCCGGCCGCAGGCCGGCCTGCTCGCCCTGGCCGCCGGGGCGGCGGTCGTCGAGGTCGCCACGACGCTGCTCGGTCCCTGGCCGCTCGCGCTCGCCGTCGACCACGCCCTCGGTGAGCGGCCCCTGGAGGGGCCCGCCGGGATCCTGTCGGGCCTCGACCCGGTGGGCCTGCTGGTGGTCGCCGGCGCCGCGCTCGTGGGGCTCTCGGTCCTCGGGGCCGTGCTGGACACGGTCACCCGGATCTGGGCCGAGCGGGCCGCCGAGCGGATGGCCGGGGCCATGCGCTCCGCCCTCTTCTCGCGGGCGATCACCCTGTCGCTGCGCTGGCACGACCGGACGCGCACCGGCGAGATCACCTCGCGGCTCACCGCCGACGTCGGCCGGATGCTCGACGCGGTGGTGGCCGTCTTCACCCAGCTGCTGCCCGACCTGCTGCTCCTGGTCGGCGCGCTGGTCCTGCTGTTCGCGGTCGACCCGTCCCTGGCCTGGCTCGGTCTCGTCGTCCTGCCCGTGCTGGTCTGGGTCACCTCGGTGCAGCGCCGCCGGGTGCGGGCCGCGACCCTCGCGGCCCGGGAGGCGTCCGGGCGGCTGTCCGGGGCCGCCATCGACCTGCTGCGCAACGTGCGGGCCGTGCAGGCCTTCGGCCGCCTCGACCGGGCCGGCCAGATGTTCGGCGAGCCCAACGAGCGCGCGGTGGCGGCCAACACCCGTGCGGCGATCGTGGACGCCCGCTGGAGCCCCGTCGCCGGCATCCTGCTCAGCATCGGCTCCGGCATCGTGCTGGTCGCCGGCGGGCTCCAGGTGCGCAACGGGACCCTCACCGTCGGTCAGCTGCTCGTGGTCCTGGCCTACCTCCGGCAGCTGCAGTCGCCCGTGCGCAGCCTGGTGCGGCTGGTGACGGTGCAGGCCAAGGCACACGCCAGCGCGATCCGCATCGACCAGGTGCTGTCCTGCACCGAGGCGGTGCCCGAGCCCGCCGAGCCGCGGCCGGTGCCGCCGGTGCGGGAGGGCATCCGGCTGGAGTCGGTGAGCTTCTCCTACGGCCCGGACCGTCCGGTGCTGCGCGACTTCGACCTGACCCTCAGGGCCGGCGAGACGGTGTGCCTGTTCGGTCCCAGCGGGGCGGGCAAGAGCACGGTGCTCTCCCTCCTGCTCCGGCTGTACGACCCCGACGCCGGCCGGGTGCTGATCGACGGCGTCGACATCCGCGAGATGGCGACCGTGGAGCTGCGGCGGCAGCTGGCCTTCGTGCCGCAGGACCCGTGGCTGCTCGACGGGACGCTCGCCGAGAACATCGCCTTCGGCAACCCCGACGCCACCCGCGCCGACGTCCTCGCCGCCGGCAGGGCCGCCTGGGTGGACGAGTTCGCCCTCTCCCTGCCGCAGGGCTACGACACCCAGCTCGGGGAGAGCGGCGTCATGCTCTCCGGCGGACAGCGCCGCCGGGTGGCCCTCGCCCGGGCCGTGGTGTCCACCGCGCCGGTCGTGCTGCTCGACGAGCCGACGACGTCGCTGGACGCCGAGGCGGCCCGGCAGGTCGTCGGCGCCATCCGCTCGGCCACGCGGGACCGCACGGTCCTGCTCGTGACGCACGACCCGGTCCTCGCGGCGATCGCCGACCGGACCGTGGCCGTCTCGCCCCACCGCCCGCCCGCCCCGCCGGCCGGCGTGCCCGCTCCCGGGACCGGCCCGTCCGACGACGACGGCGCCCCCCGCGAGGCGGGCGCCCACCGGGACGACGCCGCGGCGGGCACATCCCACTCCGGAGGTCGTCGGCGCGGTCGTGCCCTCGCCTCCACCGCGCACCACGAGCCCGTCGAGAGGAGGTGAAACGCAATGACCACTTTCCGTCGCATCATCGGTGAGGTGTCGGCTCCGTCCCACAGGCGGAAGCGGCGGCGGCGCCGCCACTGGTGGAGCAGCACCACCAGCAAGACGTGGAAGAGCCACAGCAACAGCTGGCACTCCGACGGCTGGTGAGGCTGAACGCAGGGTCGCCGTCCCGCCGGCCGACATCCGGCGGGGCGGCGACGTCGTCCGCAGCCCTGAGCACCGCCACCTACCCCGATGGACGCCGTCGAACCGCCGAGGAGCAGCAGTGGAACAGAGCGTGGTCGGCGTGGCCATCGCCGACGAGGACGGCCGCCCCCGGTGGGACCCCGAGTACGGCGGGCCGCTCGTCCCCGGCCACCTCGCCTGGGACCTCCTCACGGTCGGGCACCGCCGGGAGACCTGGCTGTGCTGGTCGGTGGACCTCTGGGCGCCGGCCGTGGTGAAGGTCGTCCGCCCGAACTGGAAGCCCGAGTACGTCACCGCGCTCGAGCGCGAGGTCCGGGCGCTCTCGGCGCTGCGGCACCCGGCCCTGCCGCGGCTGCTGCACGACGGCCGCACGGAGCCCGTGCCCTTCATCGCCGTCGAGTACATGGACGGGTACAACCTCGCTGAGTGCGTGGAGGAGGACGGCGCGTTCCGCGCCGACGACACCGCCGCCCTCGGCGTCCAGGTCCTCGGTGCCGTGCGCGCACTCCACTCCCGGGGCCTCGCGCACATGGACGTCGACCCGTTCAACGTGCTGGTCGTGGACCGGCGACCGCGGCTGGTCGACCTCGGTTCCTCCCGCCCACTCGGCGCGCAGCTGCAGGTGGGCGAGGGGATCGGCACGCAGGGGTTCGCCCCGCCGGAGGCGGACCGGACGCGGGTGCGCCCGGTGACGCCCGCGTTCGACGTCTACGGCGTCGGTGCGACCCTGCGCGCCGTGCTCGACCACAGGGCGGCGGGCGCGGACGAGCTCCGCCGGGTGATCGACCGGATGACCGACGACGACCCCGGCCGCAGACCCACGGTGGAGGCGGCGATGACCGAGCTGGTCCGGCTCGCCGGCGACGAGGACGAGCGGCCGTGGCCGGACTGGGCCGACGGGCTGCTGCGCGCCCGCGCCGAGGACCCCGCCGCGCGCGCCGCCAGCTGAGGCGACCGGCACCGCCCGTCCGCGGCCGGTGTGTCGCGGGACGGCGACCGGGGTAGCCGGGGCGTGCCTCCGAGGGGCCGAGACCGCGCACCTCGACGTCCGCCCACCCGGCGAGGAGCCGCGCGTGTCTTCGACCAACCCCCCACCTGACGGCACCCGGGGCAGCGACCCCGCTCCCGGCGACCTGAGGCGCTGGGGCAAGTGGGCAGTGCTGGCCCTGGTCGCCCTCGTCGTCGTCCTCACCCTCTCGGTCAGCCTGAGCCGCTGCGGGCCCGACGACGGTCCCAGCGGCGGCGAGCCGGAGGGGATGGGCGCCGTCGTCACCGAGGTCGCCGCGACCGGCTGAGGAGCCGCCCGTCGGCAGGATCCCGTCGCGAGCCCGCGAGCGGCGAGGGGGCCGAGGGGCCTTCTTCTAGGATCGACCGGTGAGCGTGACCCCCATCCGCCTGTACGGCGACCCGGTGCTGCGCACGCCCGCCGCCCCGGTCGTCGACTTCGACGCCGAGCTGCGCCGGCTCGTCGACGACCTCACCGACACGATGCTGGCCGCCGGCGGTGCCGGGCTGGCCGCGCCGCAGATCGGCGTCGGCGTGCGGGTGTTCACCTGGTGCGTCGACGGCCAGGTGGGGCACCTGGTCAACCCCGAGGTGGTCCCCGTCGGGGAGGAGACCGAGGAGGGTCCGGAGGGCTGCCTGTCGATCCCGGGCTTCGCCTACGACTGCCGCCGGCACCTGTACGTCGCGGCCACGGGCTTCGACCTGCACGGCGAGCCGGTCCGCGTGGAGGGCTCGCACCTGCTGGCCCGCGCGGTGCAGCACGAGGTCGACCACCTCGACGGCGTCCTGTTCGTCGACCGGCTGGAGCCGGGGGCCAAGGAGGCCGCGCTGGCCGCCATCGCCGAGGCCGAGTGGGCCGGCACGGGTGCCTGGGTCCCGCGCGTGGAGGTGAGCCCCCACTGAGGCTCCTGTTCGCCGGGACGCCGCAGGTCGCCGTCCCCTCGCTGGACCTGCTGCTGGCCTCCGCGCACGAGGTGGCCGCTGTGCTGACCCGCCCCGACGCCCGCTCCGGCCGCGGACGCCGGGTGAGCCGGTCGCCGGTCGCCGAGCGGGCCGACGCCGCCGGGGTGCCGGTGCTGCAGCCACGCTCGCCGCGCGACCCGGAGTTCCTCGCGCAGCTGGCCGACCTCGCCGTCGACTGTGCGCCGGTGGTCGCCTACGGCGCGCTGCTGCCGCAGGCGGCGCTGGACCTGCCCCGGCACGGCTGGGTGAACCTGCACTTCTCGCTGCTGCCGGCCTGGCGGGGGGCCGCTCCCGTGCAGCACGCCGTCATGGCCGGCGACGAGGTGACCGGCGCGTCGACGTTCCGGCTGGAGGCGGGGATGGACACCGGACCGGTCTACGGCGTGGTCACCGAGCCGATCGGGCCGCGGGACACCGCCGGCGACCTGCTCGGCCGGCTGGCCGACAGCGGCGCCCGGCTGCTGCTGGCCACCCTCGACGGCATCGAGGCGGGCACCCTCGTCCCCGAGCCGCAGCCGGCCGAGGGCGTCAGCCTGGCACCGCGGATCGAGCCGGCCGACGCCCGCGTCGACTGGTCGCTGCCCGCACACGTCGTCGACCGCCGGGTCCGCGGGGTGACCCCGGCCCCGGGCGCCTGGACGACCTGGCGCGGGGACCGGCTGCGCCTGGGCCCGGTGGAGCCGCTGCCGACGTCACTGGGCCTGGCGCCCGGTGAGCTGTCGGTGGGGCCGACCGGGGTGCTGGTCGGCACCGGCCGCGGCGCGGTGCGCCTCGGCGACGTGCAGCCGGCCGGCAAGCGCGTGCTGCCGGCGACCGACTGGGCCCGCGGCGCCCGCCCCGCGCCGGGGGAGCAGGTGGGCAGGTGAGCGAGCTCGTGGGGATCCGCACGGCCGGAGCCCGCTGCGGCACGGGGCCGACGACCGCCGGCGAGGGGGCCGGATGACGCGCCCACCCCGCCGCCCGGGCCGCTCCCGGCCGGGACGCCGCGACGGACGGCGCCCCGCGCGCCCGCAGCTCGACGGCGCCCGGCTCACCGCCTACGACGTGCTGGACGCCGTCTCCTCCCGCGCGGCGTACGCCAACCTGCTGCTGCCGCAGCTGCTGCGCGAGCGCCAGCTCGACCAGCGCGACGCCGCCTTCACCACCCAGCTCACCTACGGCACGCTGCGCGCGCAGGGCACCCTCGACGCGGTGCTCGGCGGACTGGTCGACCGGCCGCTGACCGAGCTCGACCCCCGGGTGCTGGAGCTGCTGCGGCTGGGCACCCACCAGCTGCTGGACCTGCGGGTGCCGGCGCACGCGGCGGTCGACACCACCGTCGACCTCACCCGGGCCATCGTCGGCACCGGGGCCTCCGGTCTGGTCAACGCGGTGCTGCGCAAGGTCGCCGCGGGCGGGGACCGCGCCGCCTGGCTGGCGCGGCTCGGCGGCGAGGGCGACCGGCGGCTGGCCCTGGCCACCGACCACCCCGGGTGGATCGTGGCGGCCTGGCGCGAGGCGCTGGACGTGGGCGACTCCTCCGACGACAGCGAGCTGGAGGCCGCGCTGCTGGCCGACGACGCCGCGCCCGAGGTGCACCTGGTGGCCCGGCGGGTCGGCCAGGACCGGCTGGCCGCGGAGTCGGGGGGGACGCCGGGGCCGTGGTCGCCCTTCGCCGTCCGGCTCGGCGGCGGGGACCCGGGGCGGGTGGCGGCGGTCCGCGAGGGGACCGCCGCGGTGCAGGACGAGGGCAGCCAGCTGGCCGCGCTGCTGCTCGCCCGCGCCCCGCTCGAGGGCCCCGACGCCGCCTGGCTGGACATGTGCGCCGGCCCCGGCGGCAAGGCGGGCCTGCTCGCCGCGGTCCGTTCCGAGGGCGTCCGGCTCACCGCCGCCGACCGCTCCCCGCACCGCGCCGAGCTGGTGCGCTCGGCGCTGGGCGGGGAGGCCGACACCGAGGTGCTCGTCGCCGACGGGCGGCAACCGCCGTGGGCGCCGGGTTCCTTCGACCGGGTGCTGCTCGACGCCCCCTGCACCGGCCTGGGCGCGCTGCGCCGCCGCCCGGAGGTCCGCTGGCGCCGCACCCCCCAGGACGTCCCCCCGCTGGTGGAGCTGCAGACGGCGCTGCTGGACGGCGCGCTGGCCTCGGTGCGCCCCGGGGGAGTGGTCGCCTACGTGACCTGCTCGCCGCACACCGCGGAGACGGTGGCGGTGGTCGACGCCGCAGCCGCGCGGGACGACGTCGAGGTGCTCCCGGTCGCCCCGCTGTTCCCGGAGGTCCCCGGGGTGGCCCGCGGCCGGTACGGGCAGCTGTGGCCGCACCGGCACGGCACCGACGCGATGTTCATGGCCCTGCTCCGCCGCACCCGCTGAGGCCGCTCGGTCGGCGGAACGGGCGGCCCCGGTTGCGGGCGTGCGCCCGCACCAGGTGCTCCACCACCGCCTCGCACATCCAGCGCACCGTCGCGGAGGTCCACGCGCGCAGGGTGGGTCGCCGGTGACCGGCGTCACCTCCCGTCGCCTGACCGGCGTCACCCCCCGGCCGCACCCGCCACTCCCCAGACCGCGGCGAGGAGCAGTCCGTCCCGGTCGAGCCACCGGCCGGTGAACCCGCCGATCCGCGCGCCGGCGGGCGGGGCCACGGGCACGAGCAGGCGGGCCGACAGCCCGCCGTGCGGATCGACCGTGACACGCACGTCGGCGAAGTCCAGCCAGGCCCGGGTCAGCGGGAACCACGCCTTGAAGACCGCCTCCTTGACGCAGAACAGCAGCCGGTCCCAGCAGGTTCCGGGGTGGACGGCCGCCAGCCGGCGCAGCGGCGCGCACTCCTCCGGCCGGGCGACGACCGACAGCACCCCCGCCGGCAGCGGCCGCGCCGGCTCGGCGTCCACCCCCAGCACCGGCACCGTGCCGGCCCGGGCGACCGCCGCCGCCCGGTAGCCCGTGCAGTGGGTGAGGCTCCCCAGGACGCCGGCCGGCCACACCGGTGCCCCTCCCGGCCCCCGCGGGACGGCCGACGGCGGCACGCCCAGCCGCCCGAGGGCGGCGCGGGCGAGCGCACGGCCGGTGGCGAACTCGGCGTACCGCCCCGGTGCCGTCCCCGCCGGCAGCTCCTCGCCCGGCACCGGCCGGCCGGCGGGCAGGTCGTCGAAGGCCTCGGCCGACGCCACGGCCGGGGGCAGGACCTGCTCGATCACGCCCGCGGGAGGGCGGCCGTGCGGGTCTCGGCGGCCGGGTTGCCCATCCACCGCGTGCCGGGCGGGACCGTCGTGCCCTTCATGACGAAGGTGTCGGGCCCCAGCACGGCGTCGTCCCCGACCGTGACCCCGTAGTGCACGTACCCGGAGACGCCGAGCGTGCAGCGGTCACCGAACCGGGTGACGTCGGAGCGGAAGGTGCCGTCCTCCATGGAGTGGCACTGGATGGTGCTGCCCGCGTTGAGCACGCAGTCGTCGCCGAGGGTCACCAGGGACCGCTCGGGCATCGAGCAGCCGTCGTCGAAGAGGCGGCGGCCGACCCGGACACCCAGCAGCCGCCAGGCGACCGGCTTGAACGGGGTGCCGTCGAGGAGCGGGAGCGTGTGGTCGGCCGACTGCAGCTTCCAGTGGCGCTCGTGCCACCAGAAGTAGGGCTGGTAGATGGAGCAGACGGTCGGCTGCAGCCTGCGCCGGCCCACGAGCAGGCGCTCGGAGCCGAGGTCGTAGGCCAGCGTGACGAGGAACGACGCGACGGTCAGCCCGGCGACCGCCAGCACCCCGAACCGCTCGTGCAGGTCCCACGCCACCATGACCAGCACCGTCAGCAGCAGGTAGAGCAACCACCGCACCAGCAGGAACAGGCCGATGGTCGCGAGGTTGTGCCGGTCCTTGCCGGCCAGGCCCCGCCGGAAGGCCTCGCCGTGCAGGAAGTGGTCGAAGCGGCTGTCACGCTCGACCGAGCGCGGGATCTCGAAGGACGGCGCGCCGACCAGGCCGACGCCCTGCCGTACCGGTCCGTCGAGCGGGACCGCGGTCTTGTTCCCCACCAGGCAGTCCTCGCCGACCCGGTGGCCGGGCGGGAAGGCCACGGAGTTCCCGACGAAGCAGCGCGCTCCGACCGCCACCGGGGCCAGCCGGAACGAGGTGCTCGTGAAGTCGGCGTTGAGGAAGGACACCGAGTCCGAGATCTGGGTGCCGCGGCCCACCGAGACCAGGTAGGGGCTCTCGTGGTGCAGGGTGGCGCCGAAGTTGGACCCGGTCTGCTCCAGGTCGGGCAGCCGGTAGCCCAGCAGCCGGAGGTAGTGCACGACGTAGGAGGTGTCGCCGGTGATCTGCAGGTGGACCGGCACGTTGGTGAGCCGCTCGACGACCCGCTGCGCCCAGTGGTGCACGCCGTAGAGCCGGTGGGTCCGGCCGGGCCGCAGCAGCAGCCCGCTCACCAGGCGCGGGACGGTCGTGGCGACCACGAGGCCGGCGAGGAGACCGCCCACGTAGGACACGGCCGAGATCAGGACGGCGTCGCGGAGCAGCTCGCCGGCCGACGCCGAGCCGCTGCCGGAGACGCCCGCCAGGTCGGCGAGCCCGCGCAGGACGGCCCCGGCGAGCAGCAGGCCGGCCGGGAGGGTCACGAGCAGGAGCACCGCGAGCTGGCCGGCGGCGAACAGCGCCGGCCGCAGGCGGCTGCACGGCAGGGGCTCCACGCGCACGTGGTCGACGTCGGTCGGCCGCGCCGGGACCCCGGACCAGCGCTCGCCCGCGGGGACCTCCTGCGAGCCGAACAGGCAGGAGGCGTGGCCGAGCCGGGCGCCGTCGCCGAGGACCGACCCGGGCGACAGCACGCTGTCGTGGCCGACGTGGGCGTCGGATCCGATGGTCACCGGGCCCGTGCGGATCCGCCCCTGCACCGCGGTGTAGCCCGACAGCCGGGCACCGCGCCGGATCACCGTGTCCGCACCGATGGACACCAGGTCGGTGCACACGGGGATGTGCGACGACAGGATGACGACCCGGGGGCCGATGCGCGCGCCCAGGAGGCGCAGGTACGCCGCGTACAGCGGCGAGCCACCGAAGCGCGCCAGGGGGCTGACCCGCAGCAGGGTGCGCACCAGCCAGAAGCGGACGTAGGCCGGACTCCACAGCGGGATCTCCCGCTCCTCCCACCGGCCGATGACCAGCCACTTGACCGTGACCGGCAGCAGACAGAGCAGGGCGAACCCGGCCGTGCCGAAGGCCACCGACCGCAGGTAGGACCCGGCCACGCCCGATGTCGGGGCCAGCCAGGCCACACCGCTGTCGACCAGTACGGCGGCCAGCCACGCGTTGGCCAGGAGCAGGAGCAGCTGCAGGACGCCGCACCGGACGACGGACCCGGTGCCGGGCCGCGTCGCCGGCCCGACGGGCTCCGGTTCCGCCGGGGGTGCCGGGGAGGCGGGCCGGTCGAGGACGGCGGCCAGCTCGCGGATCGTCGGGTGCAGGTACACCTCACGGGCGGACAGCGGGGGCAGCCCGTCGAGATCGCGGGCGCGTGCGCACAGGTGGGCGACCACCAGCGAGTTGACCTGGAGCTGGTCGAACAGGTGCGCGTCGACCGGCACGGACTCGACGCCCAGCACGTCGGCGAGCGCAGCGGCGAGGGCCGCCTCGGCGGGCGTCGCGGGGGCAGCGCCGGCCAGCGCCCGGCGGGTCGGCGCCGGCAGGGCCGCGCGGTCGGTCTTGCCGCTGAGCGTCGTCGGGATCGCGGTCAGCCGTTCCAGGTGGGCGGGCACCATGTGCGCCGGCAGTCGGCCGCGCAGGACGTCGTGCACCGACTGCTCGTCCAGGGGCGGCCCCCCGTCGGCGACGGTGTAGTAGCCGACCAGCTCGACCAGCCCCGGCTGTGGCTCGTGGGTGCCGACGACGGCCCGGGCGATGCCGGGTACCTGGCCGAGCACCGACTCGATCTCGGTGAGCTCGATCCGGTAGCCGCGGATCTTCACCTGGCTGTCGGCGCGCCCGACGTAGCGCAGCCCGCCGGGGTCGGCCTGGACGAGGTCCCCGCTGCGGTACGCGCGGGACCAGCCGAGCGCGGGGAGCGGGCGGAACCGCGCGGCGTCCCGCTCGGGGTCCAGGTAGCGGGCCACCCCGACGCCGCCGATCACCAGCTCGCCGGTCTCGCCCCACGGCAGCGGCTCCCCGGAAGCGGGGTCGACGACGGCGAGGTCCCACCCCTCCAGCGGCAGACCGATCCGCACCGGCGTGTGCGGGCGGAGCCGGGCGGCGGAGGCGACCACCGTCGTCTCGGTCGGGCCGTAGGTGTTCCACACCTCGCCGCACGCCCCGGACAGTCGGTCGGCCAGCTCGGCCGGGCACGCCTCGCCGCCGAGGACGAGCAGCCGGATGCCGCGGAGCATGGACACCGGCCACATCGACGCCAGTGTGGGGACCGTCGACACCACCGAGATCCGCCGTTCGACGAGCCACCCGCACAGCTCGGGCCCGGTCCTCACGACCGCGCGCGGCGCCGGGACGAGGCACGCCCCCGAGCGCCAGGCCAGCCACATCTCCTCGCACGAGGCGTCGAAGGCCACGGACAGCCCGGCCAGCACGCGGTCACCCGGCCCCAGCGGGTCGGCCCGCAGGAACAGCCCCGCCTCCGCATCGACGAAGGCCGCCGCACTGCGGTGGGTCACCGCGACGCCCTTGGGGGTGCCGGTCGTCCCCGAGGTGAAGATGACCCACGCGTCGTCGTCCGGCCCGGGGGGCGCGGCGGGCCGGCCGGACGGGGGCGTGCCGTGCCGGGTCACCACGCCACCGTCGCCGACGACGGCGCACACACCGGCCTCGGTGAGCAGCAGCCGCGCGCGGTCCTCCGGGTCGTCGGCGTCCACCGGCACGTAGGCCGCGCCGGCGGCCAGGACGCCGAGGACGGCCAGGTAGAGGTCCGCCGTGCCGGAGGTCACCCGGACCCCCACCCGGTCCCCGCGTCCCACCCCCGCCGCGGCGAGCCGGTCCCGGAGGGCGGCCACGTCGGCCAGCAGGTCGGTGTACGTGCGCACCGACCTCCCGTCGTCCAGGGCCGGTGCGTCCGGGAACCGCCGGGCGGTGGTGGCCAGGACGTCCCACAACGTCCGCTCGGGGCCGGGTGGGCCGCCGCGGTAGACCGCTGCGCCGGTCGGCCGGGACCGCAGCGTCGCGGGGGCGGGTCGGGAGGGGAACGGGGGAGGCGCTGACGTGGTCGTCAAGAGGGCGAGCCCTTCTCTGGGCGGTGTCCGCGTCGGACGGCGGAAGCGGCACCAGACCGTTCCGCTACCAACCACGGAGGAGCCTGGAGGGACCTCCGGCCACCCTCCATTCGACCTAGGTCGTAGTACCTGATCGTTCAAGGACACCCTCCGTTGCGACCCGCGGGAGAGCGCCGGGAACCCCGCGGACCGGCCGAGCGACTACAGCGGTGTGACGACCCGCAGCGCGGCCCTGCGCCGCTCCCTGGCCGCCGGCGCGCTGGCCGCCGTCCTCGCCACCGTTCCCGGGACGGCGGCCGCGCACGTCGAGGTGAGCGCGCCCGGTGCGACGGCCGGCACCGGGCCGGTCACCCTCACCTTCTCCGCGGCGTCCGAGGCGCCGGCCGGGATCGTCGCGATGCGCACCCAGCTGCCCGCCGGCCTCGCCGGCACCGACCTCGCGCTGGCCTCCGGCCCGCCCGGGTGGGCGCTCACGGCGACCGCGGACGGCTTCGAGGTCGCCGGCCCCGCCCTGCCGGCCGGTGTGGACGCCGAGTACGCCGTCACCGTCGCGCGGTTGCCGGAGGGCGCCACCGAGCTGGTGTTCGCGACGCTGCAGCGCTACGCCGACGGCCGGGAGGACGCCTGGATCGAGGTGCCGGCCGCGGGTGCGCCCGAACCGGAGCGGCCGGCGCCGGTGCTGACCGTCGCACCGGGGGCGCCCGCCCCGGCCACGGCGGCCGCGCCGGCCCCGGAGGCCGCCCCGGAGGCCGCCCCGGAGGCGTCGCGGCCGGCGACCGACGCCGCGCCGGCGACCACCCCCTCCGCCGTCCCCGCCGCCGACGACGCCGGTGTCGGCGGGGGCTGGCTCGCCGGCCTCGGGGCGCTCGCGGCCGCCGCGGTCGGCGCCGGCCTGTGGTTCCGCCGCTCCCGCGCCGGGCGCCCGCGCAGGCCCGCCTAGACTCGGCAGACGTGCCCCGGACCCCGATGATCGCGCCGAGCCTGCTGTCGGCGGACTTCGCCCGGCTGGCGGAGGAGTCGCACCGGGTCGCGGGCGCCGACTGGCTGCACTTCGACGTCATGGACGCGCACTTCGTGCCGAACCTGACCTTCGGCCTCCCGGTGATGCAGGCGGTGCAGGCGGTCAGCCCCGTGCCGCTGGACTGCCACCTCATGATCGAGGCCCCCGAACGCTGGGCGCCGGGCTACGCCGAGGCCGGCGCCCGCAACGTCACGGTGCACGCCGAGGCCTGCACCGACCCGCGCGCCGTCGCCCGCGACCTGCGCGCGGCCGGTGCGCTCGCGGGCCTGGCGCTCAAGCCGGGCACGCCGCTGGAGGAGTACCTCGACGTCCTCCCCGACTTCGACACCCTGCTGGTCATGACCGTCGAGCCCGGCTTCGGCGGGCAGGAGTTCATGGCCGAGGTGCTGCCCAAGGTGCGCCGGGCCCGGCAGCTGGTCGACACCGGCCACCTGCGCCTGTTCGTCGAGGTCGACGGCGGCATCAACGCCGACACCGTCGAGCAGGCCGCCGCCGCGGGTGCCGACGTCTTCGTCGCCGGCTCGGCCGTCTACGGCGCCGACGACCCCGAGAAGGCCATCGCCGCCCTCCGCGCGCAGGCGGCCGCGGCGATGGACGGGTGACCGTCACCCCCGCCGAGCGGCGCGCGATGGCACGGGCCCGCGAGCTCGGCGCCGGCGTGCTCGGCAGCACGAGCCCCAACCCGCCCGTGGGTGCGGTCGTGCTCGCCGCCGACGGGACGCCGGTGGGAGAGGGTGCCACCGCCCCGCCCGGTGGCCCGCACGCGGAGGTGCGTGCGCTGGCCGAGGCCGGCGAGCGCGCCCGCGGCGGCACCGTCGTGGTCACCCTCGAGCCGTGCGCGCACACCGGCCGCACCGGTCCCTGTGCCGACGCGCTGAGGGCGGCCGGGGTGGCGCGGGTGGTCGTCGCCGTCCCCGAGCCCACGCAGCCGGCCGGGGGTGGCGCGGCCCGGCTGCGCGCCGCCGGGGTGGAGGTGGTGCTCGGCGTGGAGCAGGCCGAGGCCGAGGACGGCGCCCTGGGGGCCTGGCTGACCGGCGTCCGCGAGCAGCGGCCGCAGGTCGTGTGGAAGGCCGCCGGCACGCTGGACGGGCGGGTGGCCGCCGCGGACGGCAGCAGCCGCTGGGTCACCGGGCCGGAGGCGCGGGCCGCCGTCCACCGGCTGCGCGCCACCTGCGACGCCGTCCTCGTCGGTTCGGGTACCGCCCTCGCCGACGACCCCCAGCTCACCGTCCGCGACGCGGACGGCGCACCCGCGGGCCGGCAGCCGCTGCGGGTGGTGCTCGACCGTCGCGGCCGGCTGCCCCGGGCGGCGCGCGTGCTCGACGACGCCGCGCCCACCCTGGTCAGCGCCGCGGCCGGGCCCCGGGAGCTGCTGGCCGAGCTGTTCGACCGCGACGTGCGCCGGGTGCTGCTGGAGGGCGGCCCGACCCTGGCGGCGGCGTTCCTCCGCGAGGGGCTCGTCGACGAGGCGGTGGTGCACCTGGCGCCGAAGCTCCTGGGCGCCGGGGCGCCCCTCGTCGGTGACCTGGGAATCACCGCGATCGGCGACGCGCTGAGCCTGTCGGTCGTCGACGTCACCCGCATGGGCGGGGACGTCGGCATCCGCCTGCGTCCGAACCGGCACACTGGTGGCAGTCGGTCTGCGGGCAGCCCGGCCGCGACCGGAGGGAGTTGATGGTGTTCACCGGGATCGTCGAGGAGATCGGCACCCTGCACGTCCGGGAGGACCTGGCGGACGCCGCCCGGCTGCGCATCCGCGCGCGCAAGGCGCTGGAGGGCGTGGCGCTGGGCGACTCCATCTCCGTCAACGGCGTCTGCCTCACCGTCACGGCCGTGGACGGCGACGTCTGGGCCACCGACGTGATGTCCGAGACCCTGCGCCGCAGCAGCCTCGGACGCCTGGGCGAGGGCGACCCGGTCAACCTCGAGCGGGCCGTCACCCCGCACACCCGGCTCGGCGGGCACCTGGTGCAGGGCCACGTGGACGGGGTGGGCACCGTCCTCACCCGCAGCCCCGGCGAGCACTGGGAGGTCGTGCGGGTCGCGCTGCCCCCGCAGCTGGCCCGTTACGTGGTCGAGAAGGGCTCGGTCGCGGTGGACGGCGTCTCCCTCACCGTCAGCGCCGTCAGCGCGGTCGACGACCCCGAGCCCTGGTTCGAGATCAGTCTCATCCCCACCACCCTGCGCGAGACGACGCTCGGTGCGGTGCCTCCGGGGAGCCCGGTCAACCTGGAGGTCGACGTGATCGCGAAGTACGTGGAACGGCTGCTGGGAGCACGCTCGTGAGCGGGCCGGCGAACCCCCGCAGGGACACTGCAGGCGTCGGCACGCGGCCGGCGAGCGCCACCGAGGAGGATGCGTGACGAGCACGTCGACGCGACTGGACACGATCGAGGACGCCATCGCCGCCATCAAGCGCGGTCGTCCGGTCGTCGTCATGGACGACGAGGACCGGGAGAACGAGGGCGATCTGATCTTCGCCTCGGAGCTGGCCACGCCGGAGCTGGTGGCGTTCATGGTCCGCTACACCTCGGGCTACATCTGCGTGGCCGTGACCGAGGCCGACGCCGACCGGCTGGACCTGCCGCCGATGTTCCGGGTCAACCAGGACCGCCGGGGCACCGCGTACACCGTCACCGTCGACGCCCGGGAGGGGGTGAGCACCGGCATCTCGGCCACCGACCGGGCGCACACCATCCGTCTGCTGGCCTCGGCCGACACCACCTCGGCGGATCTGGCCCGGCCCGGGCACATCGTGCCGTTGCGCGCCCGCGACGGCGGCGTGCTGCGCCGGCCCGGGCACACCGAGGCCGCCGTGGACCTGGCGGTGCTGGCCGGGCTGCGCCCGTCGGGCACGCTGTGCGAGCTGGTGAGCGAGAAGGACCCGATCGGCATGGCCCGCGGGGCGGAGCTGCGGGTCTTCGCCGACGAGCACGACCTGTGCCTGATCACCATCGCCGACCTGATCGCCTACCGGAAGCGGTTCGACAAGCTGGTCGACCGGGTGGCCGAGGCCACCGTGCCGCTGGCGGCGGGCACCTTCACCGCGGTGGGCTACCGCTCCTCCTACGACGAGCGCGAGCACGTCGCGTTCGTCTACGGCGATCTGGCCGACGGCGACGACGTGCTGGTGCGGGTGCACTCGGAGTGCCTGACCGGCGACGTGTTCGGCTCGCTGCGGTGTGACTGCGGCCCGCAGCTGCAGGCGGCCCTGGCCGCGGTCGCGCAGGAGGGCCGCGGCGTGGTGCTCTACATCCGCGGGCACGAGGGCCGGGGCATCGGCCTGCTGCACAAGCTGCAGGCCTACCAGCTGCAGGACTCCGGGGTGGACACCGTCGACGCCAACCTCGACCTCGGGCTGCCCGCCGACGCCCGCGACTACGGCACCGGCGCCCAGATCCTGGTCGACCTGGGCGTGCACACCATGCGCCTGCTGACCAACAACCCCGCCAAGCGCGCCGGGCTGGAGGGCTACGGCCTGAAGATCACCGGCCGGGTGCCGCTGCCCAGCCACGTGACGGCGGAGAACCTGGCCTACCTGCGCACCAAGCGCGACCGGATGGGGCACCTGCTCGACATCATCGAGCCCGAGACCGAGTCCGGTCCCGACGACGTCCCCACCGTGCCGGGCACCGACGTGCCGCTGCGCCAGAACGAGCAGATGTCATGAGCGGACAGGGGGCACCGGAGGTCCGGGCGGTGGACGCCGCGGGCCTGAGCCTGGGCATCGTCGCGACCACCTGGCACGCGGAGATCACCGGCTCGCTGTTGGACCGCGCGGTGGCCGCGGCCGTCGCCTCGGGGATCCCGTCGCCCACCGTGGTCCGGGCGCCGGGCGCGGTCGAGCTGCCGGTCGTCGCGCAGGCGCTGACCGAGCGGCACGACGCCGTCGTCGCGCTGGGCGTGGTCATCCGTGGCGGGACGCCGCACTTCGAGTACGTCTGCGACGCGGTCACCGCCGGCCTCACCCGGGTGGCCCTCGACGCCGGCACGCCGGTCGGCAACGGCGTCCTGACCTGCGACACCGAGGAGCAGGCGCGCGACCGTGCGGGGCTGCCCGGGTCCGCGGAGGACAAGGGCTGGGAGGCGGCGATCGCGGCGCTGTCGACGGCGCTCACGCTCCGCCAGCTGCGCGGGCCGTCCCGGCCGACCGGGTTCACCATCCGACCGGCCGACGGGAGCCGCGCGTGAAGACCTTCGACCAGCTGTTCGCCGAGCTCGCCGCCAAGGTGGCCGCCGGGGACCCCGCCTCCGGCACGGTCACCGCGGTCCGCGACGGCGTGCACGCGGCCGGCAAGAAGGTCGTCGAGGAGGCCGCGGAGTCCTGGATGGCCGCCGAGCACGAGGGCGAGGAGCGGACGGCGGAGGAGATCAGCCAGCTGCTGTACCGGGTGCAGGTCCTCATGCTGGCCCGCGGGCTGAGCCTGGACGACGTCTACGCTCACCTCTGAGTCGATCTCGCCCACCCGTTCGAAGAGGAGTTCTCCCGTGCTGCGCATCGCCGTGCCCAACAAGGGCGTCCTGAGCGAGCCGGCCGCCGCGATGCTGGCCGAGAGCGGGTACCGGCAGCGGCGCAGCACCAAGGACCTCGCCGTCTACGACCCCGACAGCGACACCGAGTTCTTCTACCTGCGCCCCCGGGACATCGCCGTGTACGTGGCCGCCGGCACGCTGGACGTCGGCATCACCGGCCGCGACATGCTGCTGGAGACCGCCCCTGCCGACGGCGAGGGCGCGGCGGCGGTCGAGGTGATGCCGCTGGGCTTCGGGCGCTCGTCGTTCCGCTTCGCCAGCCCGGTCGAGTCCGGCATCGACGCCGTGGAGCAGCTGGCCGGCAAGCGCATCGCCACCGCCTACCCCGTGCTCCTCAAGCGGTTCCTCGACGACAAGGGCATCAGTGCCGGCGTGGTCAAGCTCGACGGCGCGGTGGAGACCGCCTGCCGCCTGGGTGTCGCCGACGCGGTCTGCGACGTCGTGGAGACCGGGACGACGCTGCGCGCCGCGGGGCTGCACATCATCGGCGAGCCGGTGCTGACCAGTGAGGCGATCCTGGTCCGCCGGGCCGGGGCCGAGGAGATCCCGGCCGTCGCCCAGCTGCGCCGCCGGCTGCGCGGGGTGCTGGTCGCCCGGCAGTACGTGATGCTCGACTACGACTGCCCGAACGAGCTGCTGGAGAAGGCGACCGCGCTCACCCCGGGCCTGGAGGGCCCCACCGTCAGCCCCCTGCAGACCGAGGGCTGGTCAGCGGTGCGGGCGATGGTCGCGCAGTCCGACACCAACCGGGTGATGGACGAGCTGTGGGAGCTCGGCGCCCGCGCGATCCTGGTCACCAGCATCCACGCCTGCCGGATCTGAGCCGCCGGGCACGGTCCGGACGCCCCGTTCGTCCCCTGGACATGCGCGTGCTCACCGTGCTCCTGCTCCTCGCCCTGGTCTCGTGCGCCTCGCCGTCGGGCGGCGGCAGCGCGGGGGACGGCACCTCCGCGCCCGCCCCCGGGAGCGGTGACGCCGGCGGCGCCGACGACGAGCTGGTCGTGGTGGTCGACGCCGGCGACGGGTCACCGGTCGAGCGCTGGACGCTGGTGTGCGGGGACCCCGCCGGAGGCGACCACCCCGACGCCCGGGCCGCCTGCGACCACCTGCGACAGCTGACCGATCCGTTCGCGCCGATCCCCGCCGACGCGGTGTGCACCGAGCAGTACGGCGGCCCGCAGACCGCGCACGTCACCGGGCGTTGGGCCGGCCGGCCGGTCGACCTCGAGGTCTCCCGCACCGACGGCTGCCGCATCGCCCAGTGGGACTCGCTGGTGCCGCTGCTCCCGGAGGCCGTCGCGGTCGAGCAGCTCCCGAGCTGAGCTCCGCCGCCCGGACGCGCGAGGAGCCCCCTCCCGGTGAGGGAGGGGGCTCCTCGGGCGTCGTCGGTCAGCGGTTGCGCATGGTCCGGTCGACGAGGTCGATCGCGGTGCAGAGCCCGAGCGCCATGGCCCGGCCGCTGGTGGAGCCGGTGGCCAGCAGCCCGGCGATCGCCGGACCCAGGGGCCGCTTACCCACCAGGCCGTGCAGGACGGCGGCGTACTCGCCGCTGACCCGCCCCGCCGCGGCGTGCCGCAGCAGCGCCCGCGACAGCTCGGTGGTGCGCCCCGCCGCGAGGGCGTAGACGCCGGCTGCGAAGCGCTCGGCCGACGGGTGGCCCAGCAGCACCAGCCCCGCCATGGTGCCGGCCATGACGTCGTCACCGGCCGGGGTCAGCCCTGGGCCCAGGCCCACGAGCCGGGCGGCGGTGCGCAGAGCGGCGTCGAGGTCGGCCCGGCGCACCGCACCGCGCAGGGCGGCCAGCGGGCCACCGGGGCCGGCCGGCAGACCGGGGAGGGTGAACGCGCTGTGCGGCACGCCCTCGCCGTAGAGGGCGTTGCGCAGCTGGCGGACGCCCTCGGGGAGCAGCGCGGGGCGGGGGCTGGGCAGCCGCGGGCGGGGGTCCCACCACGCGGCGGCGCTGACGGCGAGGTCGCCGACGACGATGCGCCCGCCGCCCACCTCGGCCGGCGCGTCGGGTGGCAGGGCCACCAACGGGCGGCCGTTGCTCGGGCGGAACAGCACGCAGCCCAGCGGCAGGCGGGCGGCGTCGCTGGTGAGGACGCCCACGACCTCGCCCCCGCGGTCGGTGGGCACGTGCAGGTAGACCGCGGCCGGCACGCTCAGGAGCACGCGGGCGGGGCGGACCGGCCCGCGCAGCAGGTCGGCGACGCCGGTGCTGGCGGAGGCGGGCACCGCGGTGGCGGCCCGCGCAGGTGGGGCGGTACGGGCAGTTGCCTGGGCGGAGTCCCGCGGGAGCGGGATGGTGGGCACTCCGGCCTGTGCGGCCCTGCCCCGCGGGGTCGTGGGGGCCCCGGGGCGGGTGCCACCCGGGCCGGCTGTCTCGTCGATCGTGCGCATGGCGGCCTCTTCACCGTGGAGACAACGGGAGGCACCGTCGGCTCGAGACCCCCCGCCCGACCCCGCTCCTCCGGGCCGGGGGGACTCGGCGTCACCGTGTGCACGGCGACGGCTTACCATCCAGCGGGCGGAGTGGTTCCGGGTCTCGAACCTAAGCGGCGCGTCGCATGCCCCTGTATGGCGGAAGTCGCCAAGAATGGGGACGTTGGTCCAGGCACTCATGACAGGGTGTCGTGGTATGGCCGTGTGCATGGGCGACGTGGAAGGCGGGTGTCGTGACTCACGGTGGTGCATCGTTCACCACCCCCACCCAGGGTGATGGTGCGGCGTCTCTGCGTCGTCGCGTGTCGGCAGCGGAGGCATCGGTGACCGAGAACCGCGCAGAGCGCACCACCTGGCAGGAGCGCATGGGGCTCACCCTGCAGGAGGCGCTGCTGCTCCCCGGCCTGGCCGGCACCGAGGTGGTCGCCGGCGCCGCCGGGCTGGGTCGGGTGGTGCGGCACATGGTGGTCGACGACCCCACCGACCCCCTCGCCGTGGCCGGGCCCGACGTCCTCGTCGTCCTGGGCGCCCGGCTGCCACCGGCGGACGCCGCCAACTGCCGGGCGCTGGTCGAGCGGCTGGACTCCATGGGCACCGCGGCGCTGGCGTTCCGCCGGGCCGAGGGTCCCTCGCCGGTGCCCGACGAGGTGCTCGCCGAGGCCGACCGGCGCGGCCTGCCCGTGCTGGCCGTGCCGACCGGGGCCCGGATGGACGAGATCGTCTCCGAGGTGCTCGGCGCGGTCGTCGGCAAGCAGGGCGAGGAGCTCGCCCTCTCCTACCGGATGCACGACCAGTTCATCGACGTCGCGCTCAGCGGCGGCGGACTGGCCGAGGTGACCGACCAGTTGGCGGTGTTCCTGGAGGGGGCCGCGGTGCTGGGACTGGGCCCCGACCGCGAGATCGTCACCACGGCCGGGCCGGCCGACGACGTCGCCGAGATCAGCGACTGGCTGTGGCTGCTGGACGCCGAGGCCGAGGACGAGCTGGCCACGATGGCGCCGTCCCGCCGGGTGTCGGGGGTCCGGGCCGACCAGACCGTGGTGACGCCCGCCGACGTGCTGGCCGACGCCGACCTCTCCCCGGCCGACGGCATCCTGCTGGTGCCCGGCCACCACGAGCTCCCCGGTGGCGTGGGGGAGTACGCGGTGGCCCCGATCATGGCCGGTGAGCAGCGGCACGGCTGGCTGGTCGCCGTCCACCGGACCGGTCCGATGGTGGTCGGCGCCGGTGGTGTGCTGGAGCGTGCGGCGGTGGTCTCGGCGCTGTCGGTGATCCGCCAGCAGGCCGTGCACTCCGTCGAGCTGCGTTTCCAGGGTGACCTCGTGCGCCGGCTGGTCGCCGGGTCGCTGCGGCACACCGAGCGCGCCCTGGCCCAGACCCGCTCCTTCGGCTGGCGGCTGGACGGTCCGGTCGTCGTCCTGGTGACCGCGACCGAGACCTCCGCGGACCCGCAGGCCGACCCCACCCGCGCGCTCGACGTCCTCGACCGGCTGGCCGACGGCTGGCGCTCGGCCCTGGAGACCGAGGTCTCCGGGGCGGCGGTCGCGGGGCTGTCCACGGAGATCGTCACGGTGCTGCCCCTGGACGGGCGGACGCCGGAGGAGATCAGCGCCCTGGTGGCGGCGGTGACCTCACGGGTCAACGCCCGGGTGCGTCGCGTGGGCCGGGTGCTCGGCACCGGCATCGGCCGCCCGGCCGGGTCCCTGTCCGCCCTCGGGGAGGCGCACCAGCAGGCGCAGCGGGCCCTCGGCGTGGGGCAGGAGATCCACGGCCCCCAGGCGGTGACGCACTTCGACCAGCTCGGGGTCTTCCGGCTGCTGTCGCTCATCCCGGACAGCACCGAGCTGCGCAACTACGTCGACGAGGTGCTCGGCACGCTCGCCGACGCCGCCGACCCGGACTCCGCCGACCTGCGGGAGACGCTGCGGGTGCTGCTGGAGACCAACCTCAACGTCGCGGAGTCCGCCCGCCGGCTGCACTTCCACTACAACACCATGCGTTACCGGATCGGCAAGCTCGAGCGGCTGCTGGGCCCCTTCACCACGGACCCGACGCTGCGGCTGAACCTGTTGCTGGCCCTGCACGCCGCCCGGATGCGCGGGCTGGACCAGCCGCACCGCCCGCCGGTGGACGCCGCGATGACCGCGGCAGTGGACGACGGGTTCGACGCGCTGGTCTGAGCCGGGTAGGAACGCGGTCGTGGGTTCGGGCATCGACGAGCTGATCGACCGCATGGAGGCCCTGCTGGCGCCCCTGCAGGCCGCGCACGACCCCCTGCGCTTCTTCCTGGGCACGTACCTGCGCACCACCCAGGCGGTCGCCGTCGCCATCCGTGGCGGCGAGTTCGAGGACCCCGCGTGGGTGGAGGAGTGGGACGTCGACTTCGCCGGCCTCTACCTCGAGGCCCTGACCGCGCACCGCCGCGACCCGGCCACCGTGCCGCGACCGTGGCGGCTGGCCTTCGGGGCGCGGCGGGGTCTGCCGCCGGAGGCGCACGTGCTGCTGGGCATGAACGCGCACATCAACTTCGACCTGCCGCAGTCGCTGGTGCACGTCATCCCCCCGACCGGCTTCGACGACCCCGACGTCCGCGAGCTGCGGCGCCGCGACCACGAGCGCATCGACCGGGTGCTCGCCGCCCGCGTGGCCGCCGAGGACGCCGAGCTGCAGCGCGCCGGGGGACGCCGGTCGCGTCTGGACCGGCTGCTCTCCCCGGCCAACCGGACCGCCAGCCAGGTGCTGCTGCGGGAGTCCCGGCGGAAGGTGTGGGCCAACGCGGGCACGCTGGACGCGGCGCGGCGGGCGGGGCCGGCGGCCTACGCGCGCCGCGTGGCCGACCTGGAGGCGGCGGCCGCGGCCCGGGTCGACGACCTGCTGCGGCCGGGCCCGGTGCTGCTGCGGCTGGCCGTGCGCGGCTTCGGCGTCACCCTCGCCTGAGGTCCGCGCCGGGGGTGCTCCGGGGCCTGCCCGCGCCGGTCGGGCCGGCATCGACCAGGCTGGCCCGGGGGCCGCGCCCGGCGGCCCGGGAGAGGAGCACGCATGACCGAGGTCGCCCGTCCGCTCGCCGGCAGGGTCGCGCTGGTCACCGGGGCGTCGTCCGGGATCGGTGCGGCCACCGCCGTCGCCCTGGCAGAGGCCGGGGCCGCCGTCGCGATCGGTGCGCGCCGCCGGGACCGGCTCGACGCCCTGTCGGAGGAGCTGCGTGACGGCGGCGCCCGCGTGCTGGCGCTGGACCTCGACGTCACCGACGAGCGGTCCTGCGCCGAGGCCGTCCGCCGCACCCGCGAGGAGCTCGGCGGCCTCGACGTCCTGGTGAACAACGCCGGGGTGATGCTGCTCGGCACGATCGTCGGCGCCGACCCGGAGGACTGGCGGCGGATGGTCCAGACCAACGTGCTGGGCGTCATGTACACGACCCACGCCGCGATCGACGGCATGGTCGAGCAGGGGTCCGGCGACATCGTGAACATCTCCAGCGTGGCCGGGCGGACCGCCCGGAAGGGCGCCGGGGTCTACAACGCCAGCAAGTGGGCGGTGAACGCCTTCAGCGAGTCGTTGCGCCAGGAGGTGACCACCCGGGGCGTGCGGATCTCGCTGGTGGAGCCCGGGGCGGTGGCCACCGAGCTGTCCAGCCACATCACCCAGCCCGAGGCGCGCGAGCAGTCGCGGCAGTACGCGGAGGGCATGCGCACGCTGCAGGCCGAGGACGTCGCCCGCGCGATCCTCTACGTGGTCAGCCAGCCGCCGCACGTGGCCGTCAACGAGGTGCTGGTCCGTCCCACGGACCAGGAGCGCTAGCGAGAGGCGCCCCGGGTCGGGGTCCTGCACCGCGTGGCCCCGTGCAGCGTCCCGCCGCGGGCCTGCGAGCGGTGGGACCTGCACGGAGGTCCTCAGTCGCGGAAGACCTCGATGCGGGCGCCCATCTCGACCAGGCGCTCGTAGAGCTGCTCGTACCCGCGGGCGATGATGTCGACGTTGCGCAGCACCGACGTCCCCTTGGACGCCAGCATCGCCAGCAGGATGCACACCGCCGGGCGCAGCGCCGGCGGGCACACCACCTCGGCGCTGGACCACCGTGTCGGGCCGGTGACCAGCACCCGGTGCGGGTCCAGCAGCCGGACGTCGGCGCCGAGACGGGTGAGGTCGGCCAGGTGGATCGCCCGGTTGTCGTAGACCCAGTCGTGGATCAGCGTCGACCCGTTCGCGGCCGCCGCGATGACCGCGAAGAACGGCAGGTGGTCGATGTTGAGGCCGGGTGACGGCATCGGGTGGACCTTGTCGATCGGCGCCGTCAGCTCCGACGGCCAGATGGTGACGTCGGCCAGCCGGGTGTGCCCGTTGGCGGCGCGGTACTCCGGGGAGACGGCGTGGCGCAGCCCCATCTCGGCGAGCACGGCCAGTTCGATCTCGAGGAACTCGATGGGCGCCCGGGTGACGGTGAGCTCCGACGCGGTGACGATCCCGGCGGTGAGCAGGCTCATCGCCTCCACCGGGTCCTCGCTGATCGTGTGGTCGACGTCGGCGTCGAGCACGGGCCGCCCGTGCACCACCAGCGTGGTGGTGCCCAGCCCCTCGATGCCCACGCCGAGCAGCCGCAGGTACAGGCACAGGTCCTGGACCATGTAGTTGGCGCTGGCGTTGCGGATCGTCGTCGTCCCGTCCGCGCGCGCCGCGGCCAGCAGCGCGTTCTCCGTCACGGTGTCACCGCGCTCGGTCAGCACGATGGTGCGGTCGGTGCGGCGCGGGGCGGTGACGGTGACGGTGACGGAGTAGCGCCCGGCCCGGGCCTCCACCGCCAGCCCGAAGGGACGCAGCGCGATCACGTGCGGCTGGACGGTGCGGGTGCCCAGCTCGCACCCGCCGGCGTAGGGCAGCTCGAACCGGACGGCCCGGTGCAGCAGCGGGCCGAGGAACAGGATGATGCTGCGGGTGCGGCGGGCGGCGTCGACGTCGATCGCGCCGAGGTCCAGCTCGTCGGGGACCAGCAGGGTCAGGTCGCGGCCGGTGGCGTCCCAGCTCGCCGAGACGCCGATGGAGCGCAGGACGTCGAGGATGCGGTCGACCTCCACGATGCGGGCGACGTTGCGCAGCGTCGTCCGCCCGCGGTTGAGCAGCGCGGCGCAGAGCAGGGCGACCGCGCCGTTCTTGGAGGACTTCACCGCGACGCTGCCGTGCAGTGGGGTGCCACCGGTGACCCGCAGGTGGGCGGGACCGGACGGCCCGACGCTGAACAGCTCGCTCTCCAGGGCCTCCGACAGGCGGCCGAGCAGGTCGAGGGTGAGGTTCTGACCGCCCTGCTCGATGCGGGCGACGTCGCTCTGGCTGGTGCCGAGGCGCTGCGCGAGCTGGGCCTGGGTGAGCCCGTGGTGCCGGCGCGCGTCCCGTACGAGCAGGCCGATGCGGCGCATGACGGTGTCCGCGGTGTGCTCCGCGACGGGCTCCGGGACGGGTGGATCTGTGCGAGGCGTGTCGGTGGCCGTCACGGTTCCGGAAGGTAGCGGGATGTGGGCTCGACTCGCCCGGAGCGCGGCGCGGCACCGTTGCGGGGGTGGTCCGGCCAGACTGCAGCCATGGACGTTCTCGTGACGGGAGGGACCGGACGCCTCGGCAGCCGGGTGGTCGGGCGGCTCCAGGGGACCGGGCACTCGGTGCGCCAGATGTCGCGGCGGGGGACCGGGCCGGGCGGGGTCCGCGGGGACCTCGCCACCGGCCGGGACCTGCAGACGGCGCTGGCGGGCGCGGAGGTGGTCGTGCACGCGGCCAGCGACGCGCGGGGGGACTACTGGCAGGCCGACGTCGCCGGCACCCGCCGCCTGGTCCAGGCGGTGGACCGTGCGCGCCTGCGCCACCTGGTCTTCGTGTCCATCGTCGGGGTCGACCGCATCCCCTACGGCTACTACCACGCGAAGTTCGCCGCCGAGCAGGTGCTGCTGGCGTCGGGGCTGCCGGTGACGCTGCTGCGGATCACCCAGTTCCACGACTTCGTCGACCAACTCCTGGCCACCGCCCGCCGTGGGCCGGTGCTGCCGGTGCCGATGGGCTGGCGGGCCCAGCCGGTCGACGTCGACGAGGCCGCCGCCTACACCGCCGAGGTCGCCGCCGGGACACCGGCGGGGGACGTCGTCGAGTACGGCGGGCCCGAGGAGCTGACCGCCGCCGAGCTGGCGCGGGCGTGGGCGGCGGCCCGCGAGCCGGGGACCCACGTCGTCGCCACGCCGGTCCCCGGCCGGCTGTCGTCGGCGTTCCGGGACGGCGCCGCGCTGCCCTCCGGCGGCGCGCGCGGACACCGCACCTACGGCGAGCACCTGGGCGGCTGAGGCCCCGTCGCGGGAACCGTGCAGGCGGCCGGCGCGACCGCCCGAGCACGCCGAGAGGGGACGAGGGCCCCACCGCCGTGGCGGTGGGGCCCCCCCCGGGGGCCGCGGGGGGGGGGGGCCGCGGCCCCCCCCCCCC
>NZ_JBJGYJ010000044.1:0-28874 GCF_054049935.1 Geodermatophilus sp. SYSU D00742 | reverse complement strand
TCCCGTCGGCCAGGTCGGCGACTCCCCCGGCGCCATCGACCGGCGCACCGCCCCCACCGAGGAGCACCTCCCCATGCTGCGTTCCATGTTCTCCGCGATCTCCGGCCTCCGCGCCCACCAGACGAAGCTGGACGTGACCGGCAACAACATCGCCAACGTCAACACCGTGGGCTTCAAGAGCAGCCAGACGGTGTTCGAGGACACCCTGTCCCAGGTGCTGAGCAACGGCAGCGCCCCGGCCGACGGCCGCGGCGGCACCAACCCCGCCCAGGTGGGCCTGGGCGTGAAGGTCGCCGGCATCACCACCAACTTCGGCCAGGGCTCGACCCAGAACACCGGGCGGGCCACCGACTTCATGATCAGCGGCGACGGGTTCTTCGTGACCAAGGCCGGCAACGAGCAGACCTACACCCGCGCGGGGTCGTTCAACTTCGACGGCAGCGGCAAGCTGGTCACCCCCGAGGGCGCGGTGCTGCAGGGCTGGATGGCCCGCCCCGACGGCACCGTGGACACCAACGGTGCCATCGGCGACCTCTCCGTCCCCTACGGCCAGGTCATGCCGCCGAAGGCGACCGAGAACGGCGGCGTGCGCGGCAACCTCTCCAGCGCCGCGGCGGCCGGGGCGGGCGTGCAGTCGCAGATCACCATGTACGACGAGCTCGGCGCCGCCCACCAGATCACCCTGTCGTTCACCAAGGACGACTCGACGCCCCCGGTCGACCACCGGTGGTCCCTGGCCCTGACCGACGAGACCGGCGCCTCCCTCGGCACCGCCACGCTGGACTTCGACCCCGTCTCCGGCAAGCTGCCGAACGGTTCGTCGGTCTCCTTCACCCCCAGCGCGACCATGGTCGGCAGCTGGCCCGGGCCGGTGGCGATCGACCTGGACGGGCTGAGCCAGTTCGGCTCGGCCAGCTCCCTGGTGCCGACCGAGCAGGACGGCTACGCCCCGGGGACCCTCCAGTCGTTCGCGCTGAGCTCCGACGGCACCATCGTCGGCGTCTACTCCAACAGCCTGCGCCAGGGGATCGGCCAGCTGGCGATGGCCACGTTCGCCAACCCGGCCGGCCTGGAGAAGGCGGGGAACTCCTCGTTCCGGGTGGGCAACAACTCCGGCACCCCGGTCATCGGGGAGGCCGGGGCCGGTGGCGCCGGCACCCTCACCGCGGGCGCGCTGGAGATGTCCAACGTCGACCTGGCCGAGGAGTTCACCGGCCTCATCGTCGCCCAGCGCGGTTTCCAGGCCAACAGCCGCGTGATCACCAGCTCCGACGAGGTGCTCCAGGACCTGGTCAACCTCAAGCGCTGACGGAGGACCTCTCTGCCCCCACGCTCCGCAGGCTCAGCGCGGGGCCCTGCAGAGACGGCCGTTCCAGCACGTCACCCGACGGCCCGGTCCCCCTCGACGGGGGCCGGGCCGTCGCCCGTCCAGGGGCGTCCGCGCAGGTCACCCCGTGGGGTGAGGCGACCCGTTCGGCTCAAGGCGCACCGCCGCGAGGCCGATGACAACCACGGACCGGCACCGCCGCCGCGGTCGCCCCCAGTACCACTCCGATCGAGCCAGAGGACCCCACCCGTGATCCGTGTGACGCGCCTGAACGGAGAGCGGTTCGCGCTCAACCCCGACCTCGTCGAACGGGTCGAGGGCCACCCCGACACCGTCGTGTTCCTGGTGGACGGCACCAGGTACGTCGTGTCCGAGAGCGTGGACGAGGTGCTCGTCGAGATCCGCGAGTACCGCGCCAGCATCCTCGCCACGGCCTACGACATGGACCGCGGCACCTACCGCTCGCCGATCTCCCCGACCCCGGAGGACGCCTCGGGTTCCGTCGTCCGCTTCCCGGCCCGCGAGGAGCGCTGACCCATGGATCCGGCCACCCTGATCGGGTTCGTCGTCTCGCTCGTCGCCCTCCTGGTCTTCATGGTCCTCGAGGGCGCCGACCCCACCTCGCTGCTGTTCCTCCCGGCCATCGTGCTCGTCATCGTCGCCACCTTCGGCGCGGCGATGTCCAGCCAGACGATGGCCGACCTCAAGAAGATGCCCGTCTGGTTCAAGATGGGCCTGATGCCGGCCAAGGTCCCGCCGGCCACCGAGCAGATCCAGACCCTGGTCAGCCTCGCCGAGAAGGCCCGCAAGGAGGGCCTGCTCGCGCTCGAGGCCCAGGTCAAGCAGATCGAGGACCCGTTCCTCAAGCGCGGCCTGCAGATGGGCATCGACGGCACCGACCCGGAGCAGCTGCGCGACGTCCTCGAGGGCGAGATCGCCGCCAAGAAGGCCGAGGACAAGGTCGCCGCCAAGTTCATGAACGCGATGGGCGGCTACGCGCCGACCATCGGCATCATCGGCTGCATCGTCGGCCTCATGAACGTCATGGGGAACCTCAGCGACCCGTCCGCGCTGGGCCCGATGATCGCGTCGGCGTTCGTCGCCACGCTGTGGGGCGTCATGGCCGCGAACTTCTGGTTCCTGCCGATGGGCGCCAAGATCCTCCGGGTCAGCGAGCTGCAGGCCGCCCAGATGGAGCTGCTCGTCGAGGGCATCGCCGAGATCCAGGCCGGCACCAGCCCGCGCGCGGTCCGGCAGAAGCTCATCTCCCTCGTGCCGCCCAGTGAGGTCGCCAAGGAGGCCGCATGAGTTCCGGCGGCCGCCGCCGGGGCAGGAGGCACGAGGAGGAGGAGCACGAGAACCACGAGCGGTGGATGGTGTCCTACGCGGACATGATGACGCTGCTCCTCGTGCTGTTCATCGTCCTCTACGCCATGAGCCAGGTGGACAAGGAGAAGTTCGCCCAACTGGCCAGCGGCCTCTCCGACGCCTTCGGTACGCCGGTCTCGGTGGTCCCGGCCGCCACCCCGGACGGGTCGGTGCTCGACGGGCTCCCCGGCGCGGTGGACATCGCCTCGGCCATCCCGCCGGAGCCGACGGTCGAGCAGGCCGCGGTCGACGCCGCGGCGGCCCGGGCCGCCCTGGCCGAGGCGCAGCGGGTCGCCGCCGAGGCCCAGGCGCAGTACGACGAACTCGCGCAGGCCCGCGAGCAGATCGAGACCGCGCTGGAGGCAGCCGGCCACGCCGGTGCCGCCCGCTTCGAAATCGACGAGCGCGGCCTGGTGGTGCACATCGTCGCCGACGAGGTCCTCTTCGACGCCGAGGAGGCCGTGCTGCGTCCCGAGGGCCGGCAGATCCTCGACGCCGTCGCCCCCAGCCTGCGCGACCTGCCCAACGCCCTCGGGGTCGAGGGTCACGCCAACCACCTGCCGGTGACCACCGGCGGCCCGTGGCCGTCGAACTGGGAGCTGTCGGCCTACCGCGCGACGACCGTCGTCCGGCACCTCGCCGGCGACGGCGTCCCGCAGGACCGCATGGCGGCCAACGGCTACTCCGACACCCGTCCGCTGGTGCCGGTCACCGACCCGGACGCCATCACCGTCAACCGGCGGGTCGACCTCGTCGTCCTGTCCACCGCCTCCGCGGAGGCGAACGAACTGCTGCCCGGCCTGGACGCCGGCACTGCCCAGGAGGGAACCCATGGCTGAGCGGGACAAGAAGGACCAGACCCCCGAGGACGGCGAGGCCACGGGCGGCGGCAAGAAGAAGATCCTGATCGCCGGTCTGGTCGCGCTGGTCGCGCTCGCCGGTGCCGCGTACTTCTTCCTGTTCGCCGGCAGCGGGGAGGCTGAGGCCGCAGCCCCGGAACACGGCGGGTACACCGCGCTGGAGCCGATCGCGGTCAACCTCGCCGGAGGCGGCTACCTCAAGATCGGCATCACCCTGGAGTACACCGCGGCCGCCGCCAGTGGTGGCCACGGCAGCGGTGGCGTCGACGGCTCCAAGGCCCTCGACCTGGTCATCTCCACCTACTCGCAGGCCCAGCTGTCCGACGTCACCGCGGCCCGGGAGGCGCTCAAGGAGGCCCTCGAGCAGAAGATCGTCGACGCCTACACCGAGGACGGCGTCCCGATGGTCATGCACGTCTACCTCACCGAGTACGTCACGCAGTAGCTCCCGCGGGAGCCCCACGGGCGCTCCCCCGCACCACCCGTCACACCCGTCCGCCCTGACCGCCAGCGCCCCGCGCCGCCGGTCAGGGCGGCGTCGTCCCCAGCCGATGAGGGGGGCGTGACCCGCCCCGAGAACGGACCCGCACGGGGCCTGCTGTCAGCAGCGTCATCGGGTCCCGCCCGCGCCGGCCGGCGCGGAGAGCCCCGGACCTACGACTTCCGCCGGCCCACGAAGCTCTCCCGCGAGCACGTCCGCGTCCTGCAGATCGCCCAGGAGTCCTTCGCCCGTCAGGCGACGACCGTGCTGACCTCCATGCTGCGCGCCGGTGCGCGGATGGAGCTCCTCGGCATCGAGCAGCACTCCTACGACGACTACGTGGCCTCGCTGCCCAACCCCTCGTTCGTCGCGACGTTCACGCTCGAGCCGCTCGCCGGCAAGGGCCTGCTGGCCTACCCGCTGAACATCGCGATGGCCACCGTCGACCACATGCTCGGCGGCTCCGGCACCTCCGACCAGCCGGACCGGCCGATGACGGTGATGGAGACGACCATCACCAACCACCTGCTCGACCGGCTGTTGCAGGAGTGGGTCGCCGCCTTCGCGCACATCGTGAGCCTGCAGCCGGAGCTCAGCGAGATCGAGTACAACCCGCAGCTCGCCCAGGCCGCGGCCGGCTCGGACACCGTCATGGTCGCCACGTTCACCATGGCGGTCGGCAACCGGGCCGGCGAGGCCACCCTCGTGCTGCCGTTCTCCTCGTTCGCCCCGGCGCTGAACAACGCGGCGTCCCCGCAGCTGTCCGAGTCGGCCCAGGCCAAGCGCCGTCGCGCCACCGAGGCGCTCACGGCGCGGCTGACCCAGGTGCCGGTCGAGGTCGGCGTGCGGTTCACCCCGCTCGAGGTCTCCTCCGAGGACCTGCTCTCCCTCGCCGTGGGCGACGTCCTCCTGCTGCGCCACCCGCAGGACGCGCCGCTGGAGGTCACCACCAACGACGTGACGTTCGCCTACGCGATCGCCAGCAACCACCGACGCCGGCTCGCCGCCGCCATCGTGCCCACCCTCCTCGCTGCCCAGAAGGACACCGCATGACCGCCTCCGTGGAGCACTCGCAGGCCTCCGAGACCGTGATCGCCGTCGTCGCCTCCGCCGCCCGCGCCGCGGCCGCGCACGTGCCGGCCACCGTCGAGCTCATCCCCGGCGCCCCGGTCAGCGACCCCGACGCCGTCCTGCTGCCGGCCGAGGCCGCCGGTGCGGTGATGGCCCGACTCTCCGGCGAGGTCAGCGGGGACGTCGTGCTCGTCGTCTCCGCCCCGATCGTCGACGCCCTGGCCAACTCCCCCGTCGGCCCGATGGACGTCGCCGTCGCGCTGCGCCCGGCCCTCGAGGCCGCCGCCGGCACGCTGGGCCGGGTGCGCGTGGACTCCGAGCGCACCGAGGACCCCGACACCGCGATGGACGGGCTGCGGGACAAGGGCATGTTCGTCGCCGTCCCGCTGCTGGCCGGCAACGGCACCGTCGAGGCGACCTTCGCCCTGCAGGTGACCCTCCCCCAGCCGCGCACCCAGCGCGGCAGCCTCGACCTGCTGCGGCACGTGGCCATGGAGGTCACCGTCGAGATCGGCCGCACCCGCATGACCGTCGGCGAGCTGCTCTCCCTCCACCCCGGGGAGGTCGTCGAGCTCGACCGCGCGGCCAGCGCCCCGGCCGACCTGCTGGTGAACGGCACCCTCATCGCCCGCGGCGAGGTCGTCGTCGTGGACGAGGACTTCGGCCTGCGGATCAGCGAGATCGTCACCGACGCCCACTCCGAGATCGGCGAGGCCGCGCCGTGACCTGGATGATCATCCGGCTGGTGCTCTCGCTGGCCTTCGTCGGCGGCGTGCTGTGGTTCGCCGCCCGGCTGGCCAAGAAGCGCGGCCTGGGTCAGGGCAACGGGCTCATCGAGGTCGTCGCCCGCCAGCGCATGGGCCGGGCCAGCTCGGTCAACGTCGTCCGCATCGCCGGTCGTGTCCTCGTCGTGGGCGCGACCGAGGAGCAGATCACGCTGCTGGCCGAGGTCGACGGCGACACCGTCGAGGAGGCCATCGCCGAGCGCCAGGCGCTCGTGGCGGCCCGGCCGCTGCCGGCGTCGTCGACCGGCGCGCTGTCGGGCTCGGTGTTCGACCGCGGTGGGTGGACGACGCTGGTCCAGCAGCTGCGGGAGCGGACGGTCCGCCGCTGATGTCCTCCTCCCCCGTTCCCGCGCGGGGCGCCCCCTTCGCCCGGCGGGCGGGCCTGGTCCTGCTGCTGGCGGCGCTGGTCGGCGTCGTGCTGGCGCTGCTCGCCGACCCCGCATCCGCCGCCCCCACCCCGCCCACCGCCCCGACCGCCCCCACGGCCCCGGTGGCGCCCGCCGTCGACGGCGGCGTGGACATCTCCGTCGGCGGCGGCAGCCCGAGCAGCACGGTCACGCTCATCCTCGCGCTCACCGTGCTGGCGGTCGCGCCGTCGGCGCTCCTGCTGGTCACCTCGTTCACCAAGATCATCGTGGTGCTGTCGCTGACCCGCAACGCGCTGGGCATGCAGCAGTCGCCGCCGAACCAGGTGCTCACCGGGCTGGCACTGTTCCTGACGCTGTTCGTGATGGGCCCGGTCTTCGGCGACATCAACGACGTCGCGGTGCAGCCCTACCTCAACGGGCAGATGACGGTCACCCAGGCCTACGACGTCGGCGTCGTCCCGCTCAAGGAGTTCCTGCTCGAGAACACCCGCGAGGACGAGCTGGGGCTCATGGTCGGGCTCTCCGGTGAGGAGGCCCCGGCCGACCGCGAGGCCGTCAGCATGACCACGCTGGTGCCGGCGTTCGTCCTGTCCGAGCTCAAGAGCGCCTTCATCATCGGGCTGGTCGTCTTCATCCCGTTCCTGGTGCTCGACATGCTGGTCAGCGCGGTGCTCATGTCGATGGGCATGATGATGGTGCCGCCGGTGATCGTGTCGCTGCCGTTCAAGCTGCTGCTGTTCGTGGTGGTCGACGGCTGGGCGCTGGTCACCACGGCGCTGGTCGGGAGCTACGGATGAGCGAGCTCGCGAGCTCGTCGATGAGCACAGCAGCGCCGCGAGCGGCGGCGACGAGCGCCAGCGAGGAGTCGTCGTGAGCGACGCCGACGTCACCGAGATCGCGGTGCGGACGATGCTGGTCGCCGCGAAGGTCGCCGCGCCGGTCCTGCTGACCGCCCTGCTGGTGGGGTTCCTGATCTCGCTGTTCCAGGCCGCGACGCAGATCCAGGAGCAGACGCTCTCGTTCGTGCCGAAGATCATCGCGGTCGCCATCGCGCTGCTGGTCACCGGCAACTGGGTGCTGGCCGAGATGGTCAGCTACACCCAGAGCCTGTTCGAGATGCTCCCGCGCCTGCTCGACCGGACCTGAGGCGCCCATGGACCTCGAGGTCCCGGCGACGACCCTGGCGGCCCTGCTGCTCGGCACCGCACGGGCCACCGGCTTCGTGCTGCTGTCGCCCCCGTTCGCCTCCCGCGCCATCCCGGCCCCCGTGAAGGGCGCGCTCGCGCTGGCCCTGTCGGTGGCACTGCTGGGCCGGATCGCCCCGGAGCTGCCCGAGCCGACCGCGGGCTTCCTCGTCGTCGGCGCCGTCACCGAGGTGGTCGTGGGCGCCGCCCTCGGCTTCGTCGTCCAACTGCTGTTCGCCGCCGTCCAGTACGCCGGCGACCTCATCGACCTCTCCGGCGGCTTCACGATGCAGCCGTCCTACGACCCGCTGTCGATGACGACCAGCGGCGCGATCGGCCGCCTGCACCACCTCCTGGCAGTGACGCTGCTGTTCACCAGCGGCGGGCACCTGCTCATCGTGCGCGGGTTCGCCACCTCCTACGAGGGGCTGCCCGTCGGCGCCGGCGTGCCCACCGACCAGCTCGCCCAGGTGCTCATCACCGCCGTGTCGATGATGTTCCTGGCCGCGCTGCAGATCGCCGGGCCCCTGGTGGCGGTGCTCCTGCTCTCCGACGTCGCCCTGGGCCTGCTGTCCCGGGCCGCACCGGCGCTGAACATCTTCGCCTTCGGGTTCCCGGTCAAGATCCTGCTCACCCTGGCGCTGCTGGGGCTGACCTTCCCGCTGCTGCCCTCGGCCCTGGACTGGCTCCTGGACTCCGCGGTGCGGGCCATGGTCTCCCTCCGGAGCGGGTGACCCGTGGCGCAGGACGGACCCGGCGGCGAGAAGACCGAGGCCCCGACTCCCAAGCGCCTCAAGGAGGCGCGCAAGGAAGGGCAGATCCCCCGGACCCAGGAGCTGGGCACCTGGATGGGAGCGGCGGCGGCCAGCGTGCTGTTGCCGATGGTGGTGGGCGCGGGCTTCGACGGCGTGGCGCAGCTGTTCGTGCAGCTCCGTGGCATCGCCGCACAGCCCGAGGCCAGCGCGGTCTCCGCGCTGCTCGGCCAGGCGCTGAGCACCTTCCTGACCACCGTGCTGCCGATGGCGCTGGCGCTCATGGCCATCGGCGTCCTCGCCACGGCCGCGCAGGGCGGGGTCGCGGTGTCCACCAAGTCGATGAAGCCGACCCTCAAGAAGCTCAACCCGTTCCCCGGGATGAAGCGCATGTTCGGCGGCCACGGCTGGTGGGAGGCGACCAAGGCACTGGTCAAGACCGTGGCGCTGGCGGTCGTGGTGGTCATGACCAGCGACCGGGCGCAGGAGCTGGTGTCGTCGTCCGGGTCGCTGCCGCTGTCGGCGGTCGCGGCCACCTTCACCGACTCCGCCGTCCTGATGTTCCGGGTCGTGGCCGTCACCGGCCTGGCGATCGCGATCGCGGACTACATCGTGGTCCGCAAGCAGATCATGAAGAAGCTCAAGATGAGCCGGTACGAGATCCAGCAGGAGCACAAGCAGGCCGAGGGCGACCCGCACATGAAGGGCCAGCGCCGCGCCGCGCAGCTGGCGATGTCGCGCAACCGGATGATGGCCGAGGTCGCCACCGCCGACGTCCTGCTGGTGAACCCCACCCACGTGGCCGTGGCGCTGAAGTACGAGGCCGACCGCGGGGCACCGCGCGTGGTGGCCAAGGGCGCCGACGAGCTCGCCGCGAGGCTGCGCGAGCGGGCCGAGGAGGCGCGCGTGCCGATGATCCAGGACATCCCGCTCGCCCGGGCCCTGCACGCCTCCTGCGAGCTGGGCCAGGAGGTGCCCGCGCAGCTGTTCACCGCGGTCGCCCGGGTGCTCGCCTTCGTCATGCAGCTGTCGGCGCGCGGCGTCCGGGGCGGGCTGCACCGGCCCGGCTTCGAGGCCCCCGACGTCGAGGGCCTCCCCCGGGCCGGCCGCCGCCGCGCACCGCTGAGCACCTCCGCGGACGTGCCGGCGGGCCGCTGAGCACCGCCCCGGAGGGCCGCCGGGCCGGGACCGCTGGGGCGGGCGTGACGGAAGGGTCGGTCGGCGCCGGCCCGGTATCCCGGTTGAGCCGAACTGCCGATGAGTTCCTCCGTGCAGAAGCTGACGAAGGCCGCCGTCCCCATCGGCGTGGTGGCCATCGTCCTCATGCTGGTGGTGCCGCTGCCCGCGGCGGTGCTGGACCTGTTGCTGGGCTTCAACATCACCGCCGCGCTGCTGATCCTGCTGGTCTCGATGCAGATCAAGCGGCCGCTGGACTTCGCCGTGTTCCCGTCGCTGATCCTCATCGCGACGCTGTTCCGGCTGGCGCTCAACGTGTCCTCGACCCGGCTGGTGCTCACCGACGGCTACGCCGGCAAGGTCATCGAGGCGTTCGGTCACTTCGTCATCGGCGGGTCGCTGGTCGTCGGCCTGGTGATCTTCGTGATCCTGACGATCATCCAGTTCGTCGTCATCACCAACGGGGCCGGCCGGGTCGCCGAGGTCGGCGCCCGCTTCACCCTCGACGCGATGCCCGGCAAGCAGATGGCGATCGACGCCGACCTGAACGCCGGCCTGATCAACGAGGAGCAGGCCCGCCGGCGCCGCTCCGAGGTCACCGCCGAGGCGGACTTCTACGGCTCGATGGACGGTGCGTCGAAGTTCGTCAAGGGCGACGCCATCGCCGCCATCATCATCACGCTGATCAACCTCATCGGCGGGTTCGCCATGGGCGTCATGCAGCTGGGCATGGCGCCCGGTGACGCCGTCTCCACGTACTCGCTGCTGACCGTCGGCGACGGCCTGGTCTCCCAGATCCCGGCGCTGCTGCTGTCCACCGCGACCGGCATCATCGTCACCCGCTCGGCCTCCGACGGGGACATGGGCAGCGACCTGCTGGCCCAGCTGGGCCGGTTCCGGCAGCCGGTGCGGATCTCCGGCGGCGCGGCCATCGCCCTGTGCCTCATCCCGGGCCTGCCCAAGCTGCCGTTCCTGCTCATCGGTGGCCTGTTCCTGCTCATGGCCGCCCGCATGGAGGCCCCCGCCGAGGACGAGGACGCCGCCGCCCAGGCCGGCGCCGCCGAGGAGCCCCGGCCGGACTCGCCCGAGGCGATCGCCGAGAAGATGCGGGTGGACCCGCTCGAGCTCGAGGTGGCCTTCGACCTCGTCGACCTGGTCGACTCCGCGCGCGGCGGCGACCTGCTCGACCGCGTCAAGGCGCTGCGCCGGAAGGTCGCGATGGACACCGGCCTGGTCATCCCGCTGGTGCGCACCCGCGACAACCTCGACCTCCCGTCGTCGCAGTACGTCATCTGGCTCAACGGGGTCCCGGCCGCCAAGGGCATCTCCCCGGCCGGCACCGTGCTGGCCATCGGCGACGCCCTCGACGGGCTGCCCGGCAAGCCCACCCGCGAGCCGGTGTTCGGCCTGGCCGCCAAGTGGGTGCCGGTGGAGCTGCAGCGGCAGGCGGAGATGGCCGGAGCCACCGTCGTCGACCGTTCTTCGGTCATCACCACCCACCTGGCCGAGGTGGTCCGCCAGCACGCCGCCGAGCTGCTCGGCCGGGAGGACGTGCGGCTGCTCGTGGAGACCGTCCGCCGCACCCACCCGGTCGTGGTCGAGGAGCTCACCCCGGCGCTGCTCACCCTCGGCGAGATCCAGCGGGTGCTGCACGGGCTGCTCGACGAGAACGTCTCCATCCGCGACCTCGTGCGCATCTTCGAGGCACTGTCGGTGCGGGCCAAGGTCGCCACCGACGTCGACGGGCTGGTCGAGGCCGCCCGCACGGCCCTCGGCGCGGCGATCAGCCACCCGTACGTCACCCCCGACGAGCGGCTGCACGTGCTGACCCTCGAGCCGGCCTTCGAGCAGCGGCTGCTGGAGGCGGTCCGGCACAGCGACGGCGGACAGGTGCTCGCCCTCGACGCCGGCACGGTCGACGCCCTGGTCAACGGGTGCACCGGTCTGCTCGGTGACGCCGAGCGGGTCGGCCTGGCGCCCGTGCTCGTGTGTTCCCCGCAGGTCCGGGCCGCGCTGTCCCGGCTGATGCGTCAGATCCTCCCCCGCCTGCCGGTGATCTCCTACACGGAGGTCTCCCGGACGGCCCAGATCGAGTCATTGGGAGTGGTGAACGGTGCCGTTGCCGTCCGTTGAGGCCGCCTCGCGCGAGGCCGCCATCGCCGCCGCCCGCGAGAAGTACGGCTCCTCCGTGCGCATCGTCGGGATCCGCCGCGTCCGCACCGGCGGGGTCATGGGCTTCTTCACCACCGAGCGGTACGTCGCCGAGGTGGAGGAGATCGCACCGGCTCCCGTCGAGCGGCGGCCCGCCTCCCGGGCCGAGTCCGCGGCCCGCATCGAGGCCGCCCTGCGGCGCGCCCCGGTGCTGCCGGACCCCGTCGACGAGGTCGCCGGGCTGCTGTCCGATGACGACGAGCCCGCCGTGGGGCTGTACTCGCGCAGCGCCGCCGGCGCCGGCCGCCCGGCCGCTGCGTCGCGCGGTGGCCGGCCGGCCGGCACCCCGGCGCGCACCGGTGCCCAGGCCCGTGCCGCCGCCCCCGAGCCGGCGCGTGCCCCGTCGGCGGGTACCCCTGCGCCGGGGCGTGGCGCGGCGGGACGGCCCACCGCTGCGGCCGCCGGCCGAGCGGCGGCTGCCCCTCGGCCGGCCGCCCCGGTGGAGCCTGCTCCGGCGCCCTCGCCGTTCACCGCCGCCCTGGCGCAGATGGTCGCCGGGGACGTCGACGTGCGGGAGGCGGTGGACGAGGCGATCGCCGCGGTCGCCGCCGCTGCACCGGCACCGATTGCCCCCGTCTTCGAGCCGTTCGCCGAGGAGGCTCCCGCGTGGGCGGCCGCCGAGGAGGCTCACGGGTGGGAGCCGGTCGCGGAGGCCACACCCGCGTGGGACCCCGCCGCCGGGACCGGGCCCGCACGGGAGCCCGCGACCCCGCCTGTCGCTCCGGCGGCCCAGCCGGCCGCTCCGGTGGCCCAGCCGGCCGCTCCGGTGGCGCAGCCGGTGGCTCCGGTGGCGCAGCCCGCAGCGGTGACCGCCGAGCGCTCGGCGTCCGCCACGCTGTGGGGCCCTGCGCCCGTCGCCACCCCTGCCCCGGCGACCGCGCCGGCCGCGGCCTCCCCGGCACCCGTCGAGGTCCCCGCGGCTCCGGTCTCCCCGGTCGACGTCCCGGCCGCCGCGGTCGCCGCGACCCAGGCACCGGTCGACGTCCCCGTGACCCCGGCACCGGTCGACGTCCCCGTGGCCCCGGCACCGGTCGACGCCCCGACGCCTCCGGCCACCGCCGAGCTGGCACCGGTCGCCGCCGAGCCGCCGGTGGTGGTGGCCACCGAGGCACCACCGGCGGACTCCGCTCCGCCGGTCCCCCCGGTCGCTGCCCCGGAGTCGGCCCGGGTGCCCGACTGGGTGCACGAGCCGGACTTCAGCACCGGCCCGATCACCTCCCGCGAGGAGGCCATCGCCGAGGTCCTGCGTGCCGCGCTCGCGCACGACACCTCCGACGCCGCGCTCACCCAGCTGCTGCGCGGTGTGCTGACCGGCTCGGCCGCGCACGAGGAGGCCACCCAGGACGCCGGCGGGTACGGCTACGCCGACGGTCACCTCGACGACCACGCCTTCGCCGAGGCGCACACCGCCGAGATCCCGCTCTACGTGGACGCCGAGGCCGAGGCCGACGAGTGGGAGGTGGTCGCCGAGGTGCTCGCCCCGACCGCGAGCGACCCCGCGCCTCTCCCGTCGGACGCCACGACCGTCCTGCCCCCGCTGTCGTTGCTGCCGCCCCCCGCGCCGGGCACCGCGCTCGCCGTGCCGCCGTTGCTGTCGCGTCCCCCGGTGCCGCCGGCGATCGGCCGTCCGGGCGCGGGCCGGCAGGTGGCGCGCACGTCGGGCGTCGCCTCCGGCCTGGCCACCGTCACCCGGCTGCCGGTGGACAAGCGGGCGGCCACGTGGCGGCGTAGCGCCCCGATGGTCGTGACGTCGGTCCGCGAGCACCCGCACGGCGGCGGCCCCGTGGCGGCTGGCCCGGGCGCGGCCGAGCAGGCCGTCGTCCGCCGGCTGCTGGAGCTCGGCGTGCCGGAGCGGCTTCTCGGCCGGGAATTCGCCGCCGCGGTCGCCCAGCGCGGCACCTACGCGGCCCTCACCGGCGCGCTCGCCGCCGGCCTGCCGACGCCGCCGCCGCTGCCCACCGGCCCTGGTGAGGTCCTGCTCGTGGTGGGCCCGGGCGTGGAGACCCTCGCCGCCGCCCGCTCCCTGGCCGCCTCCCTGCGGCTGGACGCCGAGCGGCTGCAGTGGGCCTCGCGGGGCGACCTGGCCGCGCTCGCCCCGCAGGGCAACCGGATCAGCAGCATCGACGCCGCCCTGGAGCGCAAGCAGGAGACCGACCGGTCGGGGACGCTGACCATCGTCGCGGTCGACGCCCCTCTGCGCGCCGGCAGCAGCACGTGGCTGGAGCAGATGGTCGCCGTCTTCGCCCCCGCCGGGGTGTGGGCCGTGGTCGAGGCCACCCGCAAGCCGGAGGACGTCGGGCCGTGGCTCGACGGCCTGGCCCGCGTGGACGCGCTCATCGTGCAGGACACCGACCTCACCGCCGACCCGGCGGCGGTCCTGGCCCGCACCGCGACGCCCGTGGCCCTCCTCGACGGCGTCCGCGCGACGGCGCACCGGTGGGCCTCCCTGCTGTGCGAGCGGCTGGAGACCCCGGGGAGATGAGCCCGCTGCGCTGGGACGTGCTCGCGCTGGGGTTCGTCCTCGCCCTGCCGGTCCTGCTCCTCGGCCTGCGCGGCGACCTCGGCGTCGAGGACGTCGCCGTCCGGCTGCCGTGGTGCCTGGGCGCCGCGTGGGCCGCGGTGGCCCTGCTGCGCTGGGCCGGCACACCACGCCGTCCCCCGACCGCAGCAGACCCCGACCCGGATCCCCCCACCCCCGCCCTCTGACCCACCGCTGCCGGTGCATCGCGGGGGCTTCTCGTGCACCGCCGGTCGTGCAGGACCGGCAGTGCCCGAGGAACTCCGGCAGTGCCGCCGCCCAGGCAGTGCCGCCGCCCAGGCGGTGCCGCCGTGCCGAGCCGGCGCCGCGCGGGACGGCGCCGGCCGGCCGCGGCTCAGAGGGGGATGTCCTCCAGCATCTCGGTCACCAGGGCGGCGATCGCGGAGCGCTCGGACCGGGTCAGCGTGACGTGGGCGAACAGCGGATGCCCCTTGAGCTGCTCGACCACGGCTGCGATGCCGTCGTGCCGGCCCACCCGCAGGTTGTCCCGCTGGGCGACGTCGTGGGTGAGCACCACGCGCGACCCCGATCCCAGCCGCGACAGCACGGTCAGCAGCACGCCGCGCTCCAGCGACTGGGCCTCGTCGACGATCACGAACGAGTCGTGCAGCGACCGGCCGCGGATGTGGGTCAGCGGGAGCACCTCGATGAGCTCGCGCGCGGCGATCTCCTCCAGGACCTCCTTGGAGACCAGCGCGCCCAGGGTGTCGTAGACCGCCTGGGCCCAGGGGGACATCTTGTCGCCCTCGCTGCCGGGCAGGTAGCCGAGCTCCTGGCCACCGACGGCGTACAGCGGGCGGAAGATGACCACCTTCCTGTGGGCCCGCCGCTCCATCACCGACTCCAGCCCCGCGCACAGCGCCAGCGCCGACTTGCCGGTGCCCGCCCGCCCGCCGAGCGAGACGATCCCGATCTCGGGGTCGAGCAGGAGGTCCAGGGCGACCCGCTGCTCCGCCGACCGCCCGTGCAGCCCGAACGCCTCGCGATCGCCCCGGACCAGCCGCACCTGCTTGTCGGGGGTCACCCGCCCCAGCGCCGAGCCGCGGGAGGACAGCAGCACCAGGCCGGTGTGCGGGGGCAGCTCCGCGGCCGCCGGCACGTGGACCTCGCCCTCGTCGTAGAGCGCCGACAGCTCGTCGTCCTCCAGCGACAGCTCCGCCATCCCGGTCCAGCCGGCGTCCACGGCGTCCAGGGCCCGGTACTCGTCGGTCTCCAGTCCGACGGCCGCCGCCTTCACCCGCAGCGGGACGTCCTTGGTCACCAGGCAGACGTCGCGGCCCTCCGCCCGCAGGTTGAGCGCCACCACCATGATCCGGCTGTCGTTGCTGTCGTTGCGGAAGCCGGCCGGCAGCACCGACGGGTCGCTGTGGTTGAGCTCCACGTGCAGGGTGCCGCCCTCCTCGCCCACCGGCACCGGCGCGTCGAGCCGACCGTGGGCCACCCGCAGGTCGTCGAGCAGACGCAGCGCCTGCCGGGCGAACCAGCCGAGCTCGGGGTGGTTGCGCTTGTCCTCCAGCTCCCCGATCACGACGAGCGGCAGCACCACGTCGTGGTCACCGAGGCGCAGCAGCGCACCGGGGTCGGCGAGCAGGACGGAGGTGTCGAGGACGAACGTGCGGCGACCAGTGGTCACGCGGCCACCTCGCCGGCGCTCGTCTGCCGCGTGCCCAGTGGTGCTGCGGTGCTGCATGCCCTCGCAAGCTCGGTCATGGGTCGACTCCCCTGGGGCGCTGATCGCACCCCGGCTCGAAGGTGGCCGGGCCCCGGCACAGGGGCCGGGCACCGGCCCCCTGGTCGACGAACGCAGTCGAGCCAACCGGGCCTCCCGTGGACGGCGAGGTGAGCTCGCCCTCCACCGCGGACGTTAGGCCCGGGAGGTGACAGAAACGTGTCCGGACGACGTCGTGTCACCCTGTCGGGGCACCACGCGCACCACGCGTCTCAGCGCCGCCGCCGCGGGCGGCCGGCGATCAGCGCCCAGGCCAGCGGCACGAGCAGCACCGGCCACTGCAACCGGAGGTCGCCCACCCACCACAGGCCGCCGACCAGGAGGACGGCGAGCCAGCCCGCCGTCCACAGCCCGAGGTCCCGCGCCTCCTCCGGGTCGCGCCGCGACATGCCGTGTCCCGCTGCGCGCTCAGGCGGCGCGCAGCTCGCCGGCGACGGCGGCCGGGGTCAGCGGCTCGTCCAGCAGCCGCACGAACCGGTCGGCGACGCGCTGTCCCTGGGGGCGCGCGTCCAGCCACGCCGAGAGCAGGTCGAAGCCCTCGACGTAGGTGGTGATGTAGGCCCGCCACAGCGGGTGGGTGAGGAAGCGCAGCTGCTGACGCGCCCGCTCCTCGCTGACCAACGACCACCGCTGCAGGTACGTGACGACCTCGTCGGCGTCGGCGCCCCGGTCGTGCAGGAGGACGGCGGCGTCCTGGCGCACCCGGTTCAGCGGCGCGACCGCGGCCGCGACCCGCTCGGCGAGGTGCCCGTCGAAGCGCAGCCCCAGGTCACCGAGCACCTCGGCGGCCCAGGGACCCCAGCCCTCGCCGATCGACGCCTGGACGCCGAGGTCGGCCAGGCCCTCGGCCATGAGGCACTCGGGGGTGTTGACGAGGAAGACGGTGTGCTCCACCCGCGCGGAGCGCTCGACCAGCCCGAGCTCCTTGCGGCAGTGCTCGGTGTGGTGGCCGGGGTAGGACTCGTGCGCGACCAGGTGCGGCAGCTGCCCGAGGCGGTGCGGCAGGTCGGCGTTGATCGCGACGCGGGACCGGTAGTCGCCCTCGTAGTAGTTGAAGCCCGACCACGGCTTGTCCGTGACCACCTCGTACTCGACCGTCTCCACCTCCGGGAGGCCGTACTCCCCGCGGACCTCGTCGCGCAGCGCGCTCGACAGGGCGTGCACCGCCTCGGCCAGCCGCTCCGGCGGGCACTCCTCGCGGCGCCGGTGGGCCGCATACCGTTCGGCGAGGGTGCCGCTGCCGGGCAGCAGCGCGTCGAGCTCGGCGTGGGCCGCGGCGTAGGACGCCGGGTCGCCGAGGGTGAGCTCGACCTGGAAGTAGCTGGCCACCTCGTCCAGGAAGGCCACCGGCTCGCCGCTCATCGTGCGGGCGCTGCACTCCAGACCGACGAGCTGCCCGCGGAGGAAGTCGGTCCGGTCGGCGGGCAGGCCGGCGGCGCCGAGCTCCCCCAGCAGCGCTCGGGCCTGGTCGCGCAGCCCCTGCGGGGTGGGCGCCGGCTCGTCCTCCACCGCGGCCCGGATCCGCGGGTCACCCGTGTAGGCGTCGACGAACCCCGGCTCCAGCCGGTCGAACCGCAGCCCGAGCTGCACGTACGCGAGGGGGACGTCGAGCGGTCGGGCGGCCATGACCAGGGATGTTCTCAGTTGCCGAAGCGCCGGTGCCGCGCGGCGTAGGCACGCAGCGCGCGGAGGAAGTCGACGCGGCGGAAGTCGGGCCAGTAGACGTCGGTGAAGTGGAACTCCGAGTGGGCGGTCTGCCAGAGCAGGAAGCCGGAGAGCCGCTGTTCGCCGCTGGTGCGGATCACCAGGTCGGGGTCGGGCTGCCCGCGGGTGTAGAGGTGCTCGGCGATGTGCTCGACGTCGAGGACGCCGACCAGCTCGTCCAGCGTCGTCCCCAGCTCGGCGTGCTCGGCCAGCAGCGAGCGCACCGCGTCGGCGATCTCCCGCCGTCCGCCGTAGCCGACGGCGAGGTTCACCGTCGCCCCCGGCCGGTCGCGGGTGGTCTCCTCGGCCTGCTTGAGGACGGCGACGGTCTCCGCCGGCAGGAGCTCCAGCGCACCGACCGGGCGCAGCTGCCACCGCCGGTCCGGCGCGGCGAGGTCCTCGGCGACGCCCTCGATGATCCGCAGCAGCGGGACCAGTTCGGGCTCCGGGCGGGACAGGTTGTCGGTGGAGAGCAGGAAGAGCGTGACCACCTCGACGTGGGCCTCGTCGCACCAGCCGAGGAACGCGGCGATCTTGTCGGCGCCACGGCGGTGCCCGGCATTGGGGTCCTCCAGGCCGATGGCCCGCGCCCACCGCCGGTTGCCGTCGACGATCACCCCGACGTGCCGGGGGATGTCGGCACCCTCCAGGGCCCGCGCGAGCCGCCGCTCGTAGACCTCGGTGAGGACGTCACGGACCCACTGCCGAACCCCCACGAGGCGTCACCCTAGGCCCCCGGTCCGCACGCTCCCGGCACCCGTCACCGACCTGCACGAAGACGCTCCGGGGCCGCCCGACGACGCACAACCGGTGCCCGTGCAGGGTGACCTACGGATGCGTAACCTCGGTTCGTGCACGCTCTGCCCGACGACCGTGAACCGGTGCGGATCGAGGCGGACGGCGCCCAGCTGGAGGCCCCGCGCAGCCAGGCCGTGGGCGCCGTCCTCGACGAGGGCTCGCGGGTCGACCACACCTGGACGGCCGCGGACTTCGCCGACGACGACTGGGACCACCCCGACACCCGCCCACGGCTGCGCGGCTGGCTGCACCTGTTCGCGTTCTTCGGCGCGATCGTCGCCGGCGCCGTGCTCGTGCCCCTGGCCTCGGTGCTGGGCGCCCGCTCGGGGTTCCCGGTGGCGGTCTACTGCCTGACCATCTGCGGCCTGTTCGGCATCAGCGCGCTGTACCACCGCCGCCGCTGGTCACCACGCGGCTGGAAGATCATGAAGCGGCTCGACCACTCGATGATCTTCCTGTTCATCGCCGGCACGTACACGCCGTTCGCCCTGCTGGCCGTGGACCAGCCGACGGGGTACTGGATCCTCTCCGGCGTCTGGGCCGGCGCGCTGGCGGGCGTCTTCCTCAAGCTGAGCTGGCCGACCGCGCCGCGCTGGGTGGGGGTGCCGCTCTACATCGGGCTGGGCTGGGTGGCCGTCTTCATCCTCACCGACATCCTGCACATCGCCGGGGTCACGTCCCTGGTGCTGCTGGCCGTCGGCGGCGTCCTCTACACGGCCGGCGGCGTGGCGTACGCGATCAAGAAGCCCAACCCGTGGCCCGGGGTCTTCGGCTACCACGAGGTCTTCCACGCGATGACGATCGTGGCCGCCATCTGCCACTACATCGCCGTCTACTTCGCGATGTACAACTCCCCCTTCGTCTGACCTCCGGTCGGACACCGCGGCCCGGTGCCGTTCCTCTGTTGCGCCGAGCCCTTCCCCATCCGGGCCCAGGGGACCCTCCGGGGCCCCGCTCCCCCGGACCGCGGCTCACCGCGAGTTCCCCGTCATCTCACGTCCCGTCCGGGCTCGGGGGACCCTCCGGGGCCCCGCTCCCCCGGACCGCGGCTCACGTCCCGTCCGGGCTCAGCTGAACGGCGGCCGGTCGTCGAGGCGCACCGACAGCCGACCGGCCCCCCGCCACAGGCGGGCGACGAGGTCGCGGTCGGCGTCGGTGACCAGGTTGCCCATCACGCGCAGCGCAACGGTCATCAGCGCCCGTGACCGCATGCCCACGGGGCCGGCGGCGGGCAGGAACCGCGGCACGGTGAGCAGCCCGGCCAGCCGCCGGGCGATGGAGAACGCCTCGCCGTAGTGCCGCCGCAGGGTCGCCGGCCACGCCGCCGACCAGTCGTCCTCGTCGAGCAGCCGGACGACGCTGCGGCCGGTCTCCAGCCCGTAGTCGATGCCCTCCCCGTTGAGCGGGTTGACGCAGCCGGCGGCGTCGCCGACCAGCGCCCAGTTCCGCCCCGCGACGTTCGAGACCGCACCGCCCATCGGCAGCAGGGCCGAGGCCGGGGCCTCCACCGGGCCGTCGAGCCGCCAGTCCTCCCGGCGGGCGTCGGCGTAGGTCTCCAGCAGCGCCTTGAGCTGCACCCCGGCCGGACGGCGCGCGGTGGCCAGCGTGCCGACGCCGATGTTGACCTGGCCCGACGCCGCCCCCAGAGGGAACACCCAGCCGTAGCCGGACAGCAGCTCCCCCTCCGTCCCGCGCAGCTCCAGGTGGGAGGAGATCCACTCGTCGTCGGCCCGCTCCGACCGCACGTAGCCGCGGGCGGCGACGCCGTAGGCGGTCCCCCGGTGCCACTCCCGGCCGAGGACCCGGCCCAGCGGCGAGCGGGCGCCGTCGGCCACGACCAGCCGCCGGCAGCCCACGGTCACCGTGTCGTCGCCGACCTCGAAGGTCACGCCGGTCACCCGGTCGCCGTCCCGCTCGACGTCGACGGCGCGGGCCCCCTCCAGCGGCGTCGCGCCGGCGGCGAGCGCCACCTCGCGGATCCGCGCGTCCAGCTCGGTGCGAGGCACCGCGCTGCCGTGGGCGGGGAACTCCCCGCCCGGCCAGGGCAGCTGCCACTCCCGTCCGAACCCGGCGGCACGCAACCCGCGGTTGCAGGCGTGGCCGCGTGCCCAGTCGCCGAGACCGAGGTGGTCGAGTTCGGCCATCGCGCGTGGGGTCAGGCCGTCCCCGCAGGTCTTGTCGCGGGGGAAGACCGCGGCGTCGGCGAGCACCACCTGCCGCCCGGACCGGGCCGCCCAGGCCGCGGCGGCGGCACCCGCCGGTCCCGCGCCGACGACCAGGACGTCGGTCGCGGTCGGGGTGGCGGCGTCGGCGGTCACCCGCCCAGTGTCCCCGGTCGCGGGCACCGGCCCGGACACCGGCTCAGGTGAGCTCAGTCGGTGCGGGGACCCCGCGCCCGGACCTCCTCCACGGCCGCCATCGCGTCGCGGAGCTCGGCCAGCCAGGTCTCCGCGTGCTCACCGACGAGCCGCACGGCCCAGACCAGCGCCTCGGACCGCGACCGGGCGACCCCGGCGTCGACGAGCGTGTCGAGCACCAGCCGCTCGGGCTGCCGGAGCCGGGTCATCACCGGCACCGACAGGTTGGTGAACAGCTCACGGTCGTCACCGCACGCGGCCCCCCACGCCACCGAGCGGCCGTAGCGGGCCTGCGCGGCATCGGCGATCACCATCCGCTGCTCGCGGGTCTCCTCCCGGAAGCGGGCGATCCGGCCGGCGCGTGCGGCCGCGGCGTCCCCCTCGCCGGGTGCCGGCTCGGGCAGCGTGCCGACGACGGTGATCTCGTCGCGGTCGACGGTCAGCTCCACCGGCCCGGTGAACCAGCCGTCGGGCAGGCGGCCGGCGAACCAGCCGGCGACCTCGGCGCGCTCCACGGGCGGCGGCGCCTCCGGTCCGCGGCCACGGCCGCCGGGGCCACGCCCGCGGAAGCCGCGCAGGAAGGGGTTCGGTGAGTCGGAGAAGCGGGAGTGGGGTCCGTGCACGACGACCTCCGGGAGCGCGTGGGTGATTACACGCTTTCAGCGTAAGCCGACAGGGCCGCGTCAGGAAGGACGCAGCGCTGCGCCCAGAGCGGACACGTCGGTCACCGGCGCCGAGCACACGAAGCCGCGGCAGACGTAGGCAGCCGGCTGCCCGTCCACGAGCGGCCGGCCGGCCAGGAGGGGTACGCCGGGCGCGTCCGGCTCGCCGACGACCACCACGGCGCCGGGGCTGGTGGCGGCTCGTGCGGCCGCCGCGAGGGCCTCCCGCCCCGGGCCCGCCGGACCGCTCACCGCCACCTCCAACGGGCCGGCGAGCAGCGCCTCACCCACGGCGGCAGCCCACCCGGCCGCGCGGGGCGCACGGGTCACCAGCGTCGCCAGCGAGCCGACCGCCGCCTCGCCCAGCTCCCGGTGCCGCGGCGACCCGGCGAGCGCGCCGTAGGTCACCGCGGCCCCGGCAGCGGCGGCGATCCCCGCGGGCGTGGGGCCGTCGGTGGGGTCGAACGGCCGGTGGACGAGGGTCTCGGCGTCGGCGGCGGTGTCGTGCCAGCCCTCGGCGTCGATGAACTGCTCGGCGACGACGTCCAGCAGGTCACCGGCCAGCTCCAGCCAGCGTCCCTCCCCCGTGGCCTGGTGCAGCGCGAGCAGCCCCTCGGCGAGGTCCCCGTAGTCCTCCAGCACGCCGGCCGGGGCGCCCGCGACGCCGTCGCGCGAGGCGCGACGGAGCCGCCCGCCGACCCAGTGCACGTCGGCCAGCAGCTGGGCGGCGCGGCGGGCGGCGGCGACCGACCGCTGGTCACCGGTGAGGACGCCGTGGTCGGCGAGCGCGGCGATCGCCAGCCCGTTCCACGCGGTCACCACCTTGTCGTCACGGGCCGGCTGTGGACGGCGGGCGCGGGCCGCGGCCAGCCGCTCGCGGACCGACGCCAGCCGGGCGGGGTCGTCGGGGTCGCGCCGCAGTTGGAGGGTCGACGTCCCGTGCTCGAACGTGCCGTGCGCCGTCACCTCGAACACCCCGGCGGCCCACCGGCCGTCGTCCTCGCCGAGGACCTCGACCAGCTGGGCCGGCGTCCAGACGTAGGTGAGCCCCTCGACCCCGTCGGTGTCGGCGTCGAGGGCGGAGGCGAAGCCGCCCTGCGCGGTGCCCAGGTCCCGCACCAGGAAGGCCGCGGTGTCGTCGGCGACCCGCCGGGCCCAGGACTCCCCCGTCGTCCGCCACAGGTGCACGTACCCGCGCAGCAGCAGCGCGTTGTCGTACAGCATCTTCTCGAAGTGCGGCACGACCCACCGCTCGTCGACGGCGTAGCGGGCGAAGCCGCCGGCGAGCTGGTCGTGGATGCCGCCCCGCGCCATCGCCTCCAGCGTGCCGCGGGCCATCCGGAGGGCCTCGGCGTCCCCGCTGCGGGCGTGCGCGCGGAGCAGGAACTCCAGCAGCATGGACGGCGGGAACTTCGGGGCGCCGCCGAAGCCGCCCCACCGCTCGTCGTAGTCGTCGCCCAGCGCGGCGACGGCGGCGTCGAGGTCGGCGGCCGACAGCGGCGTGGGGGCGCCGAGCTCCAGGCGTGAGGAGATGGCCTCGACGATCCGGGTGCTCGCCGACTCCAGCTCCGCGCGCCTGGTCCGCCAGGCGTCGGTGACCGCCGCCAGGACCTGCCGGAAGGCGGGCATGCCGTGCGCCGGCCGCGACGGGTAGTAGGTGCCGCAGTAGAACGGCTTGCCGTCCGGCGTGGTGAACACCGTCATCGGCCAGCCGCCGGAGCCGGTCAGGGCCTGCGTGGCGGTCATGTACACGCTGTCGACGTCCGGCCGCTCCTCGCGGTCGACCTTCACGCAGACGAAGTCGGCGTTCATCTGCGCCGCGGTGGCCTCGTCCTCGAAGGACTCGTGCGCCATGACGTGGCACCAGTGACAAGCGGCGTAGCCCACCGAGACCAGCACCGGGACGTCGCGGTCCCGGGCCTCGGCGAACGCCGCCTCCCCCCACTCCCGCCAGTCGACCGGGTTGTCCGCGTGCTGCAGCAGGTAGGGGCTGGTGGCGGTGGCGAGTCGGTTCGGCACGGACGCTGACTACCCGGCGGCGCCCGGCGGACGCGCCCACACCGCAGCCCGTCACCCACAGCACACCTTGCCCGACAACGCGAGCAGGCGCGCCGGATGATAGTGGATTTGTGCCCACAGACCCGGCGTTTCTTCGTCGAGAGCGGACGTCGTCGGCTCTGGTGCGCGCGCGGCGCGTCGGCGGATTCTCACGACGGAGCACTCACCCACCAGGAGGTCACCATGACCCGCTCCCGGATCCTCGTCATCCTCGTCTCCGCGCTGGCCGCACTGGGCGTGGTCGCCCCCGCGTCGGCGAGCGCGGCGCCCTACTGCGGCATCACCTGGGGCTCCCAGGCCAAGTCGCTCAACCCGTACCAGCCCGGCGGTGACCTCGTGCACGACGTCCGCGCCGGACGGCACACCTGCTACGACCGGGTGGTGGTCGACATCGCCGAGGTCGACGACACCGATTCCTACGTCGTCCGGTACGTGCCGGAGGTGGTGCAGGACGGCAGCGGGGAGACCGTTCCGCTCCGGGGCGGCGCCGCGCTGCAGGTCACGTTCGGCGCCGTCGGCCACGACGACCGGGGACGGCCGACCTACTCGCCGGCCGACCCGCTCGAGGCGGCCGACGTGGCGGGCTTCCGCACGTTGCGCCAGGTGGCCTGGCTGGGGTCGTTCGAGGGCCAGTCGGAGCTCGGCGTCGGCACGCGGGCACGACTGCCGTTCCGGGTCTTCGTCCTCGAGGGCGGTTCCAGCAACATCGACCGGCTGGTCGTCGACGTCGCGCACCGCTGGTGACCGGCACGGCGGCCGGCCGGGTCAGCCCCTCGGGGTCTCCGGCCGGCCGTCGCCGTCCCGGCGCGGCGGCTCGATGGCCAGGGGCGCCCGGCGCAGGGTGTCGAGCAGCTCCTGCCCCGGCTCCTTGCGCTCCTCGAGCAGCTGGGCCGGGGTGTCGGGGACGACGACCCGCGGGCCGTCGTCCGCGCCGTCGAAGCTGGCCGGCAACCGCTTGAGGTGCCCGCTCATCGACTTCACGAGCAGGGCGGTCGCGATCAGCAGCAGCACGATCAGCAGCAACCCGAGCGGACCGGCCTTGCCGACGTCGGAGGGCAGCTGCTCGTCGTCGGCCGCGGCCAGCACGGTGATGAGGGAGGGGCTCATCGGACGGTCACCTCACTGTGGACACCGGCGAACAGGTCGTCCTCGGGCACCGGCGAGTCGACGACCGACCGGGCCAGCTCGTAGTCCTCGGTGGGCCACACCCGCTGCTGCACCTCCAGCGGGCAGGCGAACCACCGGCCGTGGGGGTCGATCTGGGTCGCGTGCGCGATCAGGGCGGCGTCCCGGACGGTGAAGTACTCGGCGCAGTGCACCCTCGTGGTGACCCGGTGGGACATGTCGCGGTCCGGGTCCCAGTTCTCCAGCCACTCCGCGTAGGGCGACTCGTTGCCCGAGGCGATGATGGCCTCGTGCAGCGCCCGCGTGCGGGGCAGCGTGAAGCTCATGTGGTAGTAGAGCTTCAGCGGCTGCCAGGGCTCCCCGAGCTCGGGGTAGCGGTCCGGGTCACCGGCGGCGTCGAACGCGTGCACCGAGATCTCGTGGGTCTTGATGTGGTCGGGGTGCGGGTAGCCGCCGCGCTCGTCGTAGGTCGTGATGACGTGCGGCTTGAACCGGCGGATGAGTTCCACCAGCGGCGCCGCCGCCTCCTCGGTCGGCACGAGCGCGAAGCAGCCCTCCGGCAACGGCGGCAGCGGGTCGCCCTCGGGCAGGCCGGAGTCGACGAAGCCGAGGAACTCCTGCTCGATGCCGAGGATCTCCCGCGCACGGTTCATCTCCTCGACCCGGATCTGCGGCAACCGCTCCCAGACCTCCGGCCGGTCCAGCGCGGGGTTGAGCACGGAGCCACGCTCTCCGCCGGTGCAGGTGGCCACCATCACGCGGACGCCCTCCGCGACGTACTTCGCCATCGTCGCGGCGCCCTTGCTCGACTCGTCGTCGGGGTGGGCGTGCACGGCGAGCAGGCGCAACGGGTCTGCTTCGGTCACCGGGACATCATCCCCCGTCCGGGCGGGGCCCCGCCGCCCCCGGCCCCACCGATCGGGTGCACGTGGCACTCGTCACGCCTTGAGACGGTACGGTTCCGGATCCGTCGGCGGATGACGTGGAACACGTCACCGCCGGACGGTGTTACGTTGGCCGTTCTGAACGCGGCCGTTCCCCAGGCGGGGGGCGGCCACCGACATTTCAGGAGCACTACCGTGTCCACCCCGACTGACGAGCAGGGCCAGGGCGTCTGGCTGACCCAGGAGGCCCACGACCGGCTCAAGGCCGAGCTCGACCAGCTGGTGGCGGGCCGTCCGGCCATGGCCGCCGAGATCAACGCCCGCCGCGAGGAGGGCGACCTCCGGGAGAACGGCGGGTACCACGCCGCCAAGGACGAGCAGGGCAAGCAGGAGGCCCGCATCCGCCAGCTGACCGACCTGCTGCGCACCGCCAAGGTCGGCAACGCGCCGACGACGGCCACCCACGCGGCCACCGGCACCGTCATCACCATCCGCTTCCAGGGTGACGACGACACCGAGAAGTTCCTCCTCGGCTCCCGGGAGATCGCCGGCACCACCGGTCTCACGGTGTACTCGCCCGAGTCGGCCCTCGGGTCGGCCATCCTCGGCGCCGAGCCGGGGGCGACGGTGACCTACCAGGCGCCCAACGGCCGCGACATCACCGTCGACGTCGTCGCGGTCGAGCCCTTCGTCCCCTGACCGGGCGCGCCGTGACCCGTCCCACCCGCTCCCGGCGGGCGGAGAACACCGGGTTCACCTGCGTGCACTGCGGCTCCCCGGTACCGGCCAACACCGACGGGCACTACCGCAACCACTGCCCGGTGTGCCTGTGGTCGCTGCACGTCGACGACCTCCCCGGCGACCGGGCGAGCGAGTGCCGGGCCCCGATGGAGCCGATCGGCCTCGTGGAGAAGTCCGGGAAGGGCTGGCAGGTGGTCCACCGCTGCACGGCGTGCGGCCACCGCCAGCCCAACCGGCTGGTCCGGGAGGGCGAGAGCCCCGACGACCTCGACGTCGTCCTCGGCCTGCCCTGGCTCTGAGGACCTGAGCGGAGTGCCGCGGCGCGGCGGACGCGCCCGTGGCACTCCGCTCGTGTCGTCTCAGGCCGTGGGGAGCAGGCCCCGCCGGCGCAGGAGCGGGGTCGGGTCGGCGTCGCGGCCGCGGACGGCGCGGAACGCCTCCAGCGGGTCGACGGACCCGCCCACCGACAGCAGCCGCTCGCGGAAGACGTCACCGTTCTCCCGGCGCAGGCCGCCGTTCTCGCGGAACCACTCCACCGTGTCGGCGTCGAGCACCTCCGACCAGATGTAGGAGTAGTAGCCGGCCGCGTAGCCCCCGGCGAAGACGTGCTGGAAGTACGTCGTCCGGTAGCGCGGCGGCACCAGGTGGTGGGCGACACCGGCCGCCTCCAGAGCGGCCCGCTCGAACTCCGCCGGGTCCCCGACCTCGGTCCCGGGCGTGATCCGGTGCCAGGCCTGGTCGAGCAGCGTGGCCGCCAGGTACTCCAGGGTCGCGAAGCCCTCGCCCCACAGCTGGGCGGCCTCGATCGCCTCGACGACGCTGGCCGGGAGGGGCTCACCGGTCTCGACGTGCCGCGCGTAGCCGGCCAGCACCTCGGGCCACAGCGCCCACATCTCGTTGACCTGGCTGGGGAACTCCACGAAGTCCCGCGGGACGGCGGTGCCGGCGAACCGCGGGTAGGTGACCGACGAGCTCAGCCCGTGCAGGGTGTGCCCGAACTCGTGGAACAGCGTGTTGACCTCGTCGAGGGTGAGCAGCGTCGGGCGGCCGTCGGCGGCGCGGGTGACGTTGAGGTTGTTGACCACCACCGGCTTGGTGCCCAGCAGCCGCGACTGGGTGACGAAGGAGCTCATCCACGCCCCACCCCGCTTGCCCTCCCGGGCGTAGAAGTCGCCGAGGTACAGGCCGACGGTGTCCCCGCCGGCGTCGGTCACCTCCCAGACGCGGACGTCGGGGTGATAGCCGGCGAGGTCCGGGCGCGGGGCGAACCGGTAGCCGTAGAGCAGCTCGGCGGCGCGGAAGACGCCGTCCACCAGTACCCGGTCCAGCTCGAACCACGGCCGCAGCGCCGCGGTGTCGACGGCGTAGCGCTCGGCGCGGACCCGCTCGCTGTAGAACGCCCAGTCCCACGGCGCGAGCTCGGTCACCCCGTCGCGGGCGGCGACCTCGGTCAGCGCGGTCGCCTCGGCCTCCGCGTTGGCCAACGACGGGCCCACCATCGAGGTCAGCATGGCGTCGACCGCCTCGGTGCTGCCCGCCGTCTGGTCGGCGAGCACCAGGTCGGCGTGCGTGGCGAAGCCGAGCAACCGCGCCCGCTCGGCGCGCAGCCGGGCGATCCGCGCCGCGACCGGGCCGTTGTCGTGCTCGCCGGCGGAGGCGCGGCTCACCGACGCCTCGAAGACCCGCTGCCGCAACGCCCGGTCCCGCAGCTTCGCCAGCACCGGCTGCCCGGTCGGCAGCAGCAACGGGAGCAGGAAGCCCTCGACGCCCCGGTCGGCGGCCGCCCGGGCCGCCGCCTCGACCTCCTCGGCGCCGAGCCCCTCCAGCTCGGCGGCGTCGTGCACGACCACCGCCGCGGCCTCCGTGGCCAGCTGGAGGTTCTGCCCGAACGTCGTGGACAGGCCCGACAGCTCCTGGTTGAGCCCCGACAGCCGGCTCCGGCCGGCCTCGTCGAGGCGGGCGCCGGAGAGGACGAAGTCCAGGTGGTAGCGCTCCACGAGCCGCACCGCCTCGGCGTCGAGCCCCGCCTCGTGCCGCCCGGTGTGGACGGCGTCGATGCGGGCGAACAGCGCCGGGTCCAGCCGCAGCGCGTCGGCGTGCGCAGACTCCAGGGGCGCGAGCTCCCGCTCGATCTGCCGCAGCCGCTCCGAGGACACCGACGAGGCCAGGTTGTGGAACACCGCGCCCGCCCGGCGGTACAGCCGGCCGGAACGCTCCAGGGCCACCACGGTGTTCTCGAAGTTCGGCGGCTCGGCCGAGCCGACGATGGCCGCGACCTCGGTCCGCTGCTCGGCCATGCCGGCCAGCAGCGCCTCACGGCAGTGTTCCAGGGTGATCGCCGCGAACGGCGGGAGCTGGAGCGGCAACTCGGACGGTTCCAGCAACGGGTTGTCGGTGGACGGGACGGCGGCGGGGGTGGTCTCGGCGGCGCTCATCGCCGCCCATCCTGCGCCATGACACGGCGGTCCTCCGGACCGCACCGCGGCCAGCGGCCGTCCCCGACCGCCGCTGAGCCACTCCCCGTGTCCCGGCCGGGAGACCCTCCGGGCCCCCGCGACCGGTCCACCCCGCGGCCAGCGGCCGTCCCCGACCGCCGCTGAGCCACTCCCCGTGTCCCGGCCGGGAGACCCTCCGGGCCCCCGCGACCGGTCCACCCCGCGGCCAGCGGCCGTCCCCGACCGCCGCTGAGCCACT
>NZ_JBJGYJ010000043.1:0-30166 GCF_054049935.1 Geodermatophilus sp. SYSU D00742 | reverse complement strand
GCCCCGGCCGACGGCCGGGGCCCGCAGGCGCGTCCACGCACCTGGAGGTCTCCCATGTCCGTCCGCGTCGACACCACGGCCGGGCCCGTGACCGGCCGGTGGGCCGACGGCGTCCGCACCTGGCGGGGGATCCCGTACGCCCGGGCCGAGCGCTTCGGCCCGGCCCGGCCCGCACCGTCCTGGCACGAGCCCCTGGACGCGACGGGTCCGGGACCGGTCGGCGTGCAGTACCTGCCGAGCGGTGAGCTGACCGGCCAGGAGGCCTGCCTGACCCTCGACGTCTGCGCCCCGGCGACGGCCGACGGCCCGATGCCGGTGCTGTTCTGGGTGCACGGCGGTGCCTTCCAGACCGGGGCCGCCGCCGACTACGACGGGTCGGTGCTCGCCGCTCTGGGCCCGGCGGTGGTCGTCGCGGTGTCCTACCGGCTCGGCCCGCTGGGCTTCCTGCAGCTGGGCACCGCGGCGGACCCCGAGCCCAGCCCGGCGATGACCGACCTGGTCGCCGCCCTGGACTGGGTCGAGCGCGAGATCGGGGCCTTCGGCGGGGACCCCGGCCGCCTCACCCTGGCCGGCCAGTCGGCAGGGGCGAGCCTGGTCTGCGCCCTGCTCGCGACGCCGGCCGGGCGGCGTGCCCGCTCGGCCATCGCCCTGTCGATCGGCGGGCCGCCCCAGGAGCCGGCCGAGAGCGCCGACGTCGCCGGCCGGGTGCTGGCGCGGCTGGGCGTGGCACGCACCGACCGGGCCCGGCTGCGGGCCGTGCCCGTCGAGGCGGTGTTGTCCGCCGCGCGGGAGGCCGCCGCGGCCGGCCGGCGGGAGTTCCTCGGCGGCGTCCTGTTCGCCCCCGTCCTCGACGGCGCCGTCCTGCCGGAGCGGCCGGTCGAGGTGGCCGGCCGTGGCGGCCTGCGGGACACCACGCTGTGGCTCGGCTCCTGCCGTGACGAGATGGCCCTGTTCCTGCGGCACGGCGCCGACGACGCGGCGGCCGTGGCCCGCGGCCGTGTCGGGGACGCCGCGTTCGATCGGCTGCTGGCCGTGTACACCGCCACCGCGCGGCCGGGGGAGGACCCGCTCCAGGCCCTGCTCACCGACGAGATGTGGGTCCGCCCCGCGGTGGAGCTGGCCGAGGCGCAGGCGGGCGCCGGCGGCCGCGCGTGGCTCAGCCGCTTCGACCACAGCCCGTCGCTGCCGCCGTTCGACGTCCTGGGACCGACGCACGGGGCCGACAACGCCTGCCTGTGGGCCGCGCCGCCGCGCTTCGTCGAGCGGCCGCTGCTCGCCCGGCCGGCGGCGGACATGTCCGCGGCCGACCTCGCGGTCACCGCTGCGCTCCACGACGCCGTGCTCGGCACGGTCCGCACCGGGTCGCCGGCGTCCGGGGTCCTCGACGGGTGGCGCCCCTACGAGCCGGCCACCCGCTGCACGGCCGTGTTCGACGCGCCGACCAGGGTGGTCGCCGACCCCGACGCCGAGCGGCGCCGCACCTGGGAGGGCTGAGCCCGAGGGCTCAGTGCAGGTGACGGCGCCAGTCGGCAGGTACGCGGCCGCGTGGCCCGGGTGCCGGCTGGTCGGCCGGGTGGGCCAGCGGCGGGGCGAGCTCCGGCCCGGTCACCTGCCGCTCGCGGGAGAAGTCCCAGAACCAGGTCTCGCCCGGCTCGAAGCTCCGGACGACGGGGTGCCCGGCCGTGGCCGCGTGCTCGCGGGCGTGCCGGGACGGCGAGGAGTCGCAGCAGCCGATGTGGCCGCACCGCGCGCACCGGCGCAGGTGGAACCACCAGCCGCCGGTGGCGTCGCACTCCACGCAGCCGTTCCCGCTGGGCGGCACCGACGGGTCGATCGCTGCGGGAGCGCTCATGGCGGACCCCTCCGGTCGTGGGCGGCTGGCCGTCCACGGTAGGGACGGCGGGCCGTTCCCGGAAGCCACCCGCGCCCGCCCCCGCCCGCGTGCCCGCCCGGTCGGGACCGGCCGCGCCGGCCCGGTCAGCGCGGCTGGATGGTCACGTGCGGCGTGGTGAGCATGGCCTTGAGGGCGCCCAGCAGGCCCAGCACCGGGACGGCGGCGGCGAACCACGTGCCCAGGTCCAGCCGGGCGACGTCCCATCCGGTGTCGGCCAGCAGCGCGAGGACGGCGGCCGCGGGGCCGACCGACACGAACAGCGCCAGCACCCCGACGAACCGGTGGGTGCGCGCCCGCCGGAACAGCAGCAGCCCCAGGAAGAACAGCACGGCGGCACCGAGCACCACCGCCGGCGGCTGCCACAGCCCGCTGTCGAGCAGCTCGGCCGGCCCGGACGGCAGGGCGTCGATCCCGCGCCAGACCAGCGCCAGGCCGGTGGTGTCCAGACCCTCACCCCAGGGCATCCAGAGGCTCGCGTTGGCGGCGAGGCCCGCGAGGAGCAGCGCGCTGCCACCGATGCGCTCGGGTCGGCGCAGCACCACCAGCCGCACGGGCAGGTCCAGCCCGACCGCGGGCCGCTCCGCCAGCGCGACCGACTGCTGCTCCGGGCCCGCCGCGGTCCCCCCGTCGCCGGCCTCCCACGGGAGGCCGCGAGCGGGGTCGTCCGGGAGCCGGGCGGCGCCGTCCCCCTCGGGGGGCTCCGGCGGGAAGCCCAGGATGGTCGGGTCCGGCTCGGCGGCCGCGACCGGCCGGAGGGGGATGGTCTCCTCGCGCTCGTCGCCGGCGACCGGTGGGGGCGGCGTCTCCCCGCGGGGTGCGGGCTCGCCAGGGCGGTGCGGCTGTGGCTGGTACTCGGTCACCGGGTCCTCCGACGCACGGGCGTGGGGAGCCGCCCGACGAGGAGCAGGGTAGGACGACCGGCGGCGCCGCAGGGACGGCCGCACGACGGCTGCGGCCGGCACGTCCGCGTGTCCGGGGCGACGCGCCGACGAGCCCGCCGGAACGACGGTCGGGGTTGCCTGCGGGCGGGTCCGGCGAGGGTGTCGCGGTGGCGGGGGGCCGGACTAGCGTGGTCCACGGGCGCCGCCGGGAGGCCCGCGCCCCGGGAACGCCGCCCCACCCATCCCTGCCACTCGGCAGGGCCCGACGGGAGGCCCCATGGGCAAGCCGGTCCTGCTCAGCGTCGACGACGACCCGGGGGTGTCCCGCGCCGTCGCGCGCGACCTGCGCCGGCGCTACGGCGAGGACTTCCGGGTCCTGCGGGCCGGCTCGGCGGACGAGGGGCTGGCCGCGCTCCGCGAGCTCAAGCTGCGCGGTGACCCGGTCGCGGTCCTGCTGGCCGACTACCGGATGCCGGAGATGAACGGCATCGAGTTCCTCGAGCGCGCGATGGACCTCTTCCCGCACGCGCGCCGGGCGCTGCTGACCGCCTACGCCGACACCGACGCCGCGATCGCCGCCATCAACGTCGTGGACGTCGACTCCTACCTGCTCAAGCCGTGGGACCCGCCCGAGGAGAAGCTCTACCCGGTCGTCGACGCGATGATCGAGGCGTGGCGGGAGAGCCCGGACGGCGGCTTCGAGGGCGTGAAGATCGTCGGGCACCGCTGGTCGGCGCCGTCCTTCCAGGCCCGGGACTTCCTGGCCCGCAACGCCGTCCCCTACCGCTGGTACAGCGTCGACGAGCCGGAGGGGCAGCGGATCCTCGCCGCGGCGGGTGCCGGCCCCGACGACGTCCCGGTGGTGGTGACCTCGGACGCGCGGGTGCTGCGCCACCCGAGTGAGGCCGAACTCGCGGCCGTGGCGGGGCTGGGCGTGGAGCCGCAGGCGGACTTCTACGACCTGGTGGTCGTCGGCGGGGGACCGGCGGGGCTGGGCGCCGCGGTCTACGGCGCCTCGGAGGGGCTGCGCACGGTGCTCGTCGAGCGGCAGGCCACCGGGGGCCAGGCGGGGCAGAGCAGCCGCATCGAGAACTACCTCGGCTTCCCCGACGGCGTCTCCGGTGGGCAGCTGGCCGACCGCGCCCGCCGGCAGGCGGTCAAGTTCGGCGCGGAGCTGCTGCTGGCCCGCGACGTCGTGGCCCTCGAGGAGCACGGGCCCACGCGGGTGCTGCGGCTGGACGACGGCCGGCGCATCGGCGCGCACGCGGTGGTGCTGGCCACCGGGGTCTCCTACCGCAGCCTGGGGGTGGCCGGCGTCGACGACCTGACCGGGCGCGGGGTGTACTACGGCTCGGCGATGACCGAGGCGGCCGAGTGCGCCGACCGGGACGTGTTCATCGTCGGCGGGGCCAACTCCGCCGGCCAGGCGGCGGTCTTCTTCTCCCGGTACGCCCGCTCGGTGTGCCTGCTGGTGCGGGGGTCGTCGCTGGAGGCGTCGATGTCGGCCTACCTGATCGAGCAGGTGGCCGCGATCCCGTCGATCAGCGTGCGCACCTGCACCACGGTGGCCGCCGCGCACGGCGACGGGCACCTGGAGGCGATCACCGTCGACGACGCCCGCCGCGGGGAGAGTCACACCCTGCCGGCCAGCCACCTGTTCGTCTTCATCGGCGGCGCGCCGCGGACCGGCTGGCTCGACGGTGCCGTCGTCCGCGACGAGCGGGGCTTCATCCCCACCGGCCCGGCGCTGCTGCGCGACGGGCGCCGGCCCCCCGGCTGGCCGCTGGACCGCGACCCGTACTTCCTGGAGGCCAGCCTGCCCGGCGTCTTCGTCGCCGGGGACGTGCGGTCGGAGTCGGTGAAGCGGGTGGCCTCGGCCGTCGGGGAGGGCGCCATGGCGGTCACGCTCGTCCACCGGTACCTGGAGCAGCGGTGAGCGCGGCGCCGGCCCGGCTGACGCCGGCCGAGCTGCGCGAGCTGTTCCTCTTCGCCGACCTCGACGACGAGCAGCTGGCGTGGGTGGCCGAGCACGGCGACGTCGTCGACCGCCCGGCCGGCGCCACCGTCTCGGTGGAGGGCGAGCCGGCCGAGTGCTTCTACGTCCTGCTGGACGGGACGATGAGCATGGTCCGGCTCGTGGGCGGCAGCGAGGTCGAGACCGTGCGGACGTCGCAGCGCGGCGTCTACTCCGGTGCCGTGCAGTTCTACATCGGCGACCGGATCGCCCAGACCTACCCCGGCACGGTGCGGGCGGTGACCGACTGCCGTTTCCTGGCGCTGCCCGCCGCGGAGTTCGAGGCGGTCTTCCGTCGCTGGTACCCGATGGCGGTGCACCTGCTGGAGGGGTTGTTCTTCGGCCAGCGCAACATCGCCGAGCTGGTCAGCCAGCGCGAGCGGCTGCTGGCCCTGGGCAAGCTGACCGCGGGGCTCACCCACGAGCTCAACAACCCCGCGGCCGCGGCCTCCCGGGCGGCGGCCGCGCTGCGCGAGCGGTTCGCCGGCATGCGGCACAAGCTGGCCCTGCTCTCGACCGGGAGGATCGACGGCGCGGTCCTGCGCGCCCTCACCGCGCTGCAGGAGCAGCTGGTCGCCCGGGTCGACACCGCCGGGGAGCTCACCGCCCTGGAGCGATCCGACCGGGAGGACGAGCTCGGCGACTGGCTCGACGAGCACGGCATCGGCGGTGCGTGGGAGCTCGCCGGGGTCTTCGTCCCCGCCGGCCTCGGCCCCGAGGACCTCGACCGGGTGGTGGACGCCGTGGAGCCCGGCGCTCTCGAGGCGGCGCTGCGCTGGCTGGCGTACACGGTGGAGACCGAGACCCTGATCGCCGAGATCGTCGAGAGCACCGCTCGCATCTCCGGGCTGGTCGACGCCGCCCGGCAGTACTCCCAGCTCGACCGGGCGCCGCACCAGCCCACCGACCTGCACACGGGGCTCGACGCCACCCTCGTCGTCCTCGGCGCGAAGATCCCCCCGGGCGTGACCGTGGTGAAGGACTACGACCGCTCCCTGCCACCGGTGCCCGGCTACGCCGGGGAGCTCAACCAGGTGTGGACGAACCTGGTCCACAACGCCCTCGACGCCATGGCGGGGGAGGGGACCCTCACCCTGCGCACCGCCCGGGACGGCGACTGTGCCCTGGTCGAGGTGGCCGACACCGGCCCCGGCATCCCGGAGTCGCTGCGCCGGCGGGTGTTCGAGCCGTTCTTCACCACCAAGCCGGTCGGCGAGGGCACCGGGCTCGGGCTGGACGTCTCCTGGCGGATCGTGGTCAACCGGCACGGCGGGGACCTGCGGGTGCAGTCGCGGCCCGGCGACACCCGCTTCCAGGTGCTCCTGCCGCTGGCCGAGGGCGCCACCGCGCCCGTCTAGGGACGGGTGCGGGCCCGGCCCCCAGCTCGTGGAGGGGAGGGAGGACGGGTCTCCTCTCAGGCCGCGACGCGGGCCACGTAGAGCGAGTCGAGGGGGTCGTCGGGCACCTCGTGCACGGCGACGTCGACGAAGCCGGCGTCGGCGAGCATGCGCAGCGCCAGCTCCTCCCCCCACACCGCGCCCAGCCCGGCGCCGCCCCGGGCCAGCGAGACCGTCATGCAGTGCAGCGTGCTGACGGCGTACAGCCACGGCGCCATCGGGTTGCCGACGTTGTCCTCCAGCGCGGTGGCGGCGCGCGTGTCCATCATGACGAACCAGCCGCCCGGCTCGAGGGCGGCGCGGATGCGCGCCAGGACGCCGGCGGGGTCGGCCTGGTCGTGGATCGCGTCGAACGCGAAGACGGCGGTGAACGGCGGCTCGGTCGGCATCCTGGTCACGTCCAGCGCCTCGAATGTGGCGTTGGTCAGCCCCTCCGCGGCGGCCTCCGCCCGGCCGCGGGCGACCGCCTCCTCCGCGAGGTCGTAGCCGACGAAGGTCGACGCGGGGAACGCCCGTGCCAGCAGGGTCACCGCGTGTCCCGTGCCGCAACCCACGTCGGCGGCCCGCGCGTCCCCTGCCGCGAGGCGGGCGGGCAGCTCCCCGGTCAGCGGCAGGAGCCCGCCCAGCAGGTGCTCGTCGAGCAGACCGCGGGACAGCTCGTCCATGACCTGGGTGAACTCCGGCCGGTACGCCTCGTACGGCACGCCGCCACCGGTGCGGGCAGCCGCCGCCACCGCCGGCACGTGCCGCCCCAGCAGCCCGGTCACCAGGCTGACCGGCGCCAGGTTCGCGGCCCCGGCGCCGGTCAGGAGGACGGCGTGCTCGGCCGGCAGTGCGTACGACCGGGTGGCCGGGTCGTGGTCCACGACGCCGGCGGTGACCAACGCGCCGAGACACTCCCTGACGTAGCGCTCGACGAGGCCGGCCCGGGCGGCGAGCTCGTCGCTGGTCCCGGGCCCTGCGGCCAGAGCCGACAGCAGGCCGGTGCGGTGCGCGAGGTCGATCATCAGCGTCACCATGCCGCCGGTGTAGAACTCGAGGAGCCGGTCGGCGAAGGCGGCGACGCGGGTCGGGTCCAGGGACGTGGTCATGGTCGGCTCCCGGGGTGCGGCGGCCACGGTAGGCCGGTGCCCCGCCGCGGTCCAGGGCCCGACAGCCTCGGCCCGCGGCGCCGCCGTCCCCGGCGGAGAATGGTCCGTGGGCGTGCACCTGGCCGCCTCTCCCTCGTTCCCCGGAGGCGCCCGCGTGTCCACGCCCGCTGTCCGCACGACCCCCGCCGGTCCGACCGGCTCCGACGGGAGCGGCCACCGGCCGGACCCCCGGCGGTGGCGGGCGCTGTGGGTGACGCTGGTCGCGGGCTTCATGAGCCTGCTCGACGTCAGCATCGTGTCGGTCGCCCTGCCGTCGCTGCAGCAGGACCTGGGGGCGTCCCCGGCGACGGTGCAGTGGGTGGTCTCCGGGTACGCGCTGACCTTCGCGTTGATGCTGGTGCCGGCCGGGCGGCTCGGGGACGCGCTGGGCCGGCGCCGGATGTTCCTGGTGGGCCTGTCGCTGTTCGTGGCCTGCAGCGCCGCCGCGGGGGCCGCGCCGTCGGTCGAGCTGCTCGTGGCGGCCCGGCTGGCCCAGGGGCTGGCCGCCGGCTGCCTGGCGCCGCAGAACTCCGGCCTGATCCAGCAGCTGTTCCGCGGCGGCGAGCGGGGGAGGGCCTTCGGCCTGTTCGGGGCCACGGTCGGCGTCTCCACCGCGGTCGGGCCGATCGTCGGCGGGCTGATCCTGACCCTGGCCGACGGCTCCGGCGGCTGGCGGTGGATCTTCTACGTCAACGTGCCGATCGGCGTGGTGGCCGTCGTGCTGGCCTGGCGGCTGCTGCCCCGTGGCGGCACCGGGGAGCGCGGGCGCATCGACGCCGGCGGGGTGCTGCTCCTCGGTGTCGGCGCGCTCGCCGTCCTGCTGCCGCTGGTGCAGGCGGAGTCCGGCGGGCTGGCCCGGCTGTGGTGGCTGTTCCCGGTCGGGGCGCTGGTGCTGACGGCGTTCGTCGCCTGGGAGCGGCGGGTGGTGCGCCGCGGCGGGCAGCCGGTGTTCGACCCCCGGCTGGTGACCGGGACCCGCGGCTACGGGATCGGCGCCGCGCTCGCCACGCTCTACTTCGTCGGCTTCAGCGGCATCTGGATCGTCCTCGCGCTGCTCTTCCAGAACGGTCTGGGCTACACCCCGCTGCTGTCGGGGCTGGCGGTCACCCCGTTCGCGGTCGGCGCCGCCGTCTCCGCGGCGGTGGCCGGGCGGCTCGTCGAGCGCCACGGCCGCGTGATCACCGTCGTGGGGCTGGTGCTGGTGGTGGCCGGCCTGACCGTGGCGGCGGTGCTGCTGCTCGTCGTGCCGGCGTCGGCGGTGGGGTGGGCCGTCGGGCCGGCCCTCCTCGTCGGCGGGGTCGGCGGCGGCTGCGTCATCTCCCCCAACATCACCATGACCCTGCGCGACGTCCCGGTGCGGATGGCCGGCGCGGCCGGTGGCGGGCTGCAGACCGCGCAGCGCTTCGGCGCCGCGATCGGCACCGCGGCCCTGCCGGGCCTGTTCTACGTCGTCCTCGCCGGCACCGGCGAGGACTTCCCGACGGCGGCGGCCGCGGGGCTCGGCGTCGCGGTCGTCGGGGTCCTGGGCGCGCTGGTGCTCGCCGTCGTCGACCTGCGCCGGAGCCGGGCCCGTGACGCCGCGGACGACGCCGAGCGGGACGACGCGCAGCGCCACGGCCACGCCCACCCGTGAGTTCCGCGGAGGGCGGCGGCCACCTCCGCGGCGGCGGTCACGGCGCGCCCGATGTGCTCGACGTCGGCGGTGTCGTCGACGTGGACCACCGCGATCGCGGCGCGGGCGCCGCCGTCGGGACCGGGGACCGGGGCGGCGACCGACCGCATGCCGGGGATGACCTCGCCGTGGGAGGTGGCCCAGCCGGTGCGCCGGGCCTCCTCGAGCTCAGGGCGGTCGCCGGCCGCGGGCGGCTCGGGGATGAGCAGCGCCAGGCCGGGCGCGCCGCGGTCGACCGGGTGGCGGGTGCCGGGGCGGTAGACGACGTGGGCGGTGGTGTCGTGCGGGCCGACGCTGGTGACCGTGACCGCGTCGTCCCCGGCCCGGACGAGGAGGAACGCCGTCATGCCGAGCTCGGCGACGAGGTCGTCGAGCCGGGGGAGGGCCGCGGCCTGCAGCCCCGCGCGGACGCCGCGGGAGAGCGCGGCCAGGCCCGGGCCGAGCGTGAAGTGACCGGCACGGTCCCGCTCGACGAGCTGGTGGTCCTCGCGGGTGCGCAGCAGCCGGTAGGTGATCGACCGGTGCAGGTCGACGCCACCGGCGATCTCGGCCACCGCCAGCGGGGTGCCGGCCGCGGCCAGGTGCTCGAGGATGCGCAGCCCGCCGTCCAGCGTCTGCGACTGCGGCGCAGGGCCCGCGCTGGGCGGGTCGGTGCTCATCGGGCGGGCTCGACCCGGCCGGTCACCTCGCCGAGGGAGATCCGTCCCCCGGCGGTACCGGGGGCCGTGGCGGTGATCGTCACGACGTCGCCGTCCTCCAGGAAGGTCCGGGTCGAGCCGTCGGCCAGGGTCAGTGGCTCCGTGCCGTTCCACGACAGCTCGATGAACGACCCCCGCTGGTCCGCGCGCGGGCCGGAGACGGTGCCGGACGCGAACAGGTCGCCGGTGCGCAGGGACGCGCCGTTGACGGTCATGTGCGCCAACTGCTGGGCGGGTGTCCAGTACAGCGACCCGAACGGCGGGCAGCTCACCAGCTCGCCGTTGAGCCTCACCTCGAGCACGAGGTCCAGACCCCAGGCCGCTGCCGCGTCGTCCAGGTAGGGCAGCAGCGGGACGTCGCGGGCCGGGGGTGGCACCCGCGCGGCCTCCAGCGCCGCCAGCGGCACCACCCACGGCGACACCGAGGTGAGGAAGGACTTGCCGAGGAACGGGCCCAGCGGCACGTACTCCCAGGACTGGATGTCACGGGCGGACCAGTCGTTGACCAGGCAGACGCCGAAGACGTGCTCGGGGAACGCCGCCACCGGCACCGGCGAGCCGAGTTCCGACGGCGTCCCCACCACGAACCCGACCTCGGCCTCGATGTCCAGCCGCCGGGACGGACCGAAGGACGGCCCCGGTTCGGCGGGCGCCTTGCGCTGGCCCTGCGGGCGGACGACGGGCGTGCCGGAGACGGCGACGGTGCCGGCGCGGCCGTGGTAGCCGATCGGGAGGTGCTTCCAGTTGGGTGTCAGCGGCGCGGAGTCGGGCCGGAACATCCTGCCGAGGTTCTCGGCGTGGTGCTGGGAGCTGTAGAAGTCGACGTAGTCGGCGACCTCCACCGGCAGGTGCAGGGTCAGGTCGTCGCGGGGCGCGAGGTGCGGCTCGATGTCGGCGCGGTGCGTCTCGTCGGTCAACCACGCCGTGAGCCGGGCGCGCAGCTCCGCCCACGCCCCCGGACCCTGGGCCATGAAGGCGTTGAGCGACCCGGTGGCGTGCAGGGGGTCTCCGGTGGCGGCGGCCAGGTCCAGCACGTGCTCGCCGACCGCCACGCCGGTGCGCGGTGCGCTGCCGGCGGTGGAGAAGACGCCGTAGGGCAGGTTGTCGAGCCCGAAACCGGTGTCGGCCGGCAGGTCCAGCCACGTCATCGCGAGGTCCCCTCCCGGGCGTGGCGCGCCGACCGAGCGTCGCCGTGGGGGGCCCTCACGCGCCCGGCCCCCGGCCCGACCAGGACCACGCGTAGACGCCGTCGTCGGCCGCCGTCCCGGCCTCGCCGAGGGAGAGCGACCGGAAGGTGTCGACCATGACGGCGGTCTCGTCGAAGTACTCGACGCCGAGGGAACGCTCCACCGCGCCGGGCTGCGGACCGTGCGCGTGCCCGCCCGGGTGCAGGGAGATCGAGCCCCTGCCGATGCCCGAGCCCTTGCGGGCCTCGTAGTCGCCGTCGACGTAGAACATCACCTCGTCGGAGTCGACGTTGGAGTGGTAGTAGGGCACCGGCACCGCGAGCGGGTGGTAGTCGACCTTGCGCGGCACGAAGTTGCAGATGACGAAGTTGGCGCCCTCGAACACCTGGTGCACCGGCGGGGGCTGGTGCACCCGGCCGGTGATCGGCTCGAAGTCGGCGATGTTGAACGCATAGGGGTAGAGGCAGCCGTCCCAGCCGACGACGTCGAACGGGTGCTCGGGTGTCACGTGCACGGTGCCGGCCAGGCCGCCGGGACCGTCGCCACGGTGCTTGACGTAGACCTCGACGTCGGAGCCCTCGACGACCAGCGGGTCGGCGGGCCCGCGCAGGTCCCGCTCGCAGTACGGCGCGTGCTCGAGGAACTGGCCGTACCTCGACAGGTAGCGCCTCGGGGGAGCGATGTGGGAGTTGGCCTCGATCGCGTAGGTGCGCAGCGGCTCGGTCCCGGAGGGCACCCAGCGGTGTGTGGTGGCCCGGGGGATGACCACGTAGTCGCCCTGGCCGACCTGGAGCGCGCCGAAGACGGTCTCCACGGTGGCCGCGCCCCGCTCCACGTAGACGCACTCGTCGCCGACGGCGTTGCGGTAGTAGGGGCTGGTCAGGCTGGACACCGCGTAGGAGATGCGGACGTCGGCGTTGCCCAGCACGAGCCGCCGTCCGCAGACCGGGTCGACGGCCTTGTGCTCCTCGCCGGGGAACAGGTCGTGCAGCTTCAGGTGCCGGGGGACCAGCGGGGTGTTGGCGGTCAGCGACTGGTCGGGCAGCTCCCAGGGGCGGGCGTCGACCAGCGACGAGGGGATCCCCCGGTGGTAGAGCAGGGAGGAGTCGGAGCTGAAGCCCTCCTCGCCGATCAGCTCCTCGGAGTACAGGCCGCCGTCGGGACGGCGGAACTGGGTGTGCCGCTTCGGCGGGACCTCGCCCACCTGCCGGTAGAACGCCATGGGGGTTCCTCTCGTTCAGCTGCCGGTCACCGTGGCCGGCCCCCGGGCAGGGGCCCTGGCCCCGTCCCGGGTCCGGCCCCGGGACGGCGAGGGGTGTGGTGGACGGGGGCCTTCTCCGGGCGGTGGGGAGCACGGGGCTCCTTCCCGGGCGAGCAGCCGGGCCACCGCGGGGGCGACGTCGGCGGCGCGGGTCAGGACGGCGGCGACGTGCGCGTCGGGGCGCAGCACCCAGGTCTCGTCGCTGCGGGCGCCGAGGGCCTCCCGCAGCACGGGCCCGGGGTCGAGGTCGCCGATGCGGTGCACCGCCACCGGCGGGTTCCCGGAGGACGGGAGGGCGGGGAGCTCCGCGTCGTCCGCGACCAGCACGGTGACCCCCTCGCGGGCCAGCTGGCGCAGCCGCACGACGTCGGGCCGGCCGGGCACGGTGACCGGGCAGTCGGGCACCAGCACCCCGGGCGCGGGGACGGGGACGTCGCCGCGGGCCGGCCGGCCCGGGAACGGACGGCGCTCGTCCGGGGTGGTCAGCGGTGAGTCGACGTACCAGAACGGCTCCGCCAGCCGGCCGGAGTCGACCCGCGCCCGCGCCGACGGGTCGGTCGCGGCCCGCTCCAGGACCTCCCGGCGGTGGCGGGCGTCGGCCTCGGTGCCGGGCACGAGGAAGCGCATGGTCGCGCTGGTGACCTCGAGGTTCTCCAGCGCCGCCGCGTGCCGTTCGGCGTGGTAGCTGTCGAGCAGCCGCTCGGGCGCCCACCCGTGCCGGACGAAGGCGATCTTCCACGCGGCGTTCTCCGCGTCCAGGACGCCGGAGTTCAGCCCGCGGGCGCCGAAGGGGGAGTAGAGGTGCGCCGCGTCGCCGGCCAGCAGGACCCGGCCGACCCGCATGCGGTCGACGACCCGGGAGGAGAAGCGGTAGACCGACTTCCACACGATCTCGTAGGGGCGCTCGCCGACGACCTGCCGGATCCGCCGGTCGAGGGCGCCCGACGCCTCCTCGGCGGCGAGGTCGAAGTCCGGCGGGACCTGCCAGTCGATGCGGAAGGTGGAGTCCGGGCAGGGGTGGATGAGCACCTGGCGGCCGGGGTTCCACTCCGGGTCGAAGTAGAACCGCCGCTCGGTCTCCCAGCCGGGCAGGTCGGTCCGGATGTCGCAGATGAGGAACTGGTCGCCGAAGGTCTGCCCCTCGAAGGTCACGCCGAGCGCCTCCCGGACGGCGTCGGAGCGGGCGCCGGAGCACGCGACCAGGTGCGAGCCGCGGACGGTCCTGCCGTCCTCACACCTCACGGTCACCCCGTCGTCGTCCTGGTCGATGCCGGTGGCGCGGTGCCCCCAGCGCACCTGCACCAGCGGCTGCGCAGCGAGCGCGGCGTCCAGCAGTTCCTCGGTCTCGCACTGCGAGATGTTGACGAACGGGGGGAAAGGGGAGCGACCGCGGTCGGCGAACCGGACGCTGAACAGCTCGCGGTCGCGGTGGAAGGTGCGCGCCGTCGTCCAGGTGACGCCGCGGCGGGCGACCTCGGCCCCCACGCCGACGGCGTCCCAGACGTCGAGGACGTCGCGCTGCTGGCAGATCGCCTTGCTGCCCACGGGATCGCGGTGCGGTCGGCGGTCGAGGACGACGACGGGCAGGCCCCAGCGGGCCAGCAGCAGGGCGGCGGTCTGGCCGACCGGGCCGGCGCCCAGGACGAGGACGGGTTCGGTGCCGGTCATCGGGGGCCTCATCCCTGCAGCTCGGCCCAGACAGCGCGGTCGCGCTCGGCGGTCCAGATGACGGGGCGCTCGATGCCGGAGAACTCGTCCCACAGCCGCTGGACGTCGAAGGGGAGGCAGTGCTCGAAGATCGGCCACTTGCCGTACTTCGGGGCCAGGGCGGTGTGGGTGGCGGCGAAGGCCTGCTTGAGGGTGCCGCCGGCGCGGTGCACGTCGCCGACGGTGCGCTGCATGGTGAGCAGGAAGTCGCGGGTCTGCTCGATGGCGGCGTCGACCTGGTCGCGGCCGCGGGCGATGGCGCCCCGGCCGCCGATCAGCTGCTGCGCGCCGAGGGCCTTGACCCGGTCGAGGGTGCCGGACGCCCAGTCGAAGTGGAACGCGTCGCCGGTGTAGAGCGCGGCCTGGGACTCGACCAGGTCGCCGGCGAAGAGGATCTCGTGCTTGGGGATCCAGGCGACGATGTCGCCCTCGGTGTGCCCGCGGCCGAGGAACTCCAGCACCAGCTCGCCGCGGTCGCCGCCGAGGTCGATGGTGAGCTTGTCGCGGAAGGTCATGGTCGGCCAGGTGAGGCCGGGGATGGACTCGGGCTCCTCGAACAGCCGTGGCATGCGGCCGTACTCGCTCTCCCAGTCCTGCTGGCCGCGCTCGGCGATCAGGTGCTTGGTCTGCTCGGAGCTGACGATGATCTCGGCGTCGGAGGCGCTGGCGCCGAGCACCCGGACGGCGTGGTAGTGGCTGAGCACCAGGTAGCGGACCGGCTTGTCGGTGTGCTCGCGCAGCCTGTCCAGCCAGCGGCGGGCCGCCACCGGGGTGGCCAGCGCCTCGAAGCAGACGAGGAAGTCCTCGCCCTCGATGGCACCGACGTTCGGATCGCCCTCGGCGGTCAGCGCGTACACGCCGTCGGCGAGCACCTCGAGGGTCTGCTCCTTGACGCCCAGGTCGGCGGAAGAAGCGAAGGGCTTGGCTGCCATGGGGACTCCCGCGGTGGCGTTCGATATCCGGGCGAGGTGACCGCTAACCGGTACGACGGTAGCCGCCGTGTGGTGCCCGCCACAAGAGCCGGTGCCGTGGTCCGTCATGCCGGGGTCCGGCGAGCGTCGTCCCCGGTGTGACCACGACCTCGCTCACGGTCCCACGGCCCGCCCTGATCCCACCCCTTCCCGAGGCGCCGATGATCACGGTCCTGCTCGCCGACGCCCACCCCGTCCTGCGCAGCGTGCTGCTGTCCACGATCGCCGACGCCGGGGACATCCGCGTCGTCGCCGAGGCCGAGACCGCGGAGGAGCTGCTGGAGGCCGGCCTGCGTGCCCGCCCGGACGTCGTCCTCGTCGACCCGGAGCTGCCGGGGGCGGATCCGCTGCAGGCGTCGTGCGAGCTGCGTGACGCCCATCCGCGGGTGCGGGTCCTCGTGCTCGCGCGCTGCTTCAGCCTGGTGACGTTCTCCCGTGCCCAGCGCCTCGGTGCCGCCGGCTACCTGCTCAAGAGCGACGGGCTGGACGGCCTGCCGCGGCGCATCCGGGCCGTCGCCGCCGGCGCCACCGCCTGGACGCCGGGCGCCCACGCGCGCTGACCTGCCGCGACGCCGCGAGCCCGTCAGGCGACGACGACGACGACCAGGGTGCGGGGCCCGTGCACGCCCTCCACCCGGGACAGCTCGATGTCGCTGGTCGCCGAGGGCCCGCTCACCATCGTCAGCGGTGCGGTGGCCTCCAGGCGGGCCAGCGCCTCCGGCACCCCGCCGACCACCTGCGCGGTCTCGACCACGCACACCAGGCAGTCGGGCAGCAGCGACAGCGCCCGCCGTCCCGACAGCGGGCCGCCGTCCAGCACGAGGGTGCCGGTCTCGGCGACGGCCACCGCCACCCCGGTCACGGTGGCGGCGAAGGCGGTCAGGTCCACGGCCGGCCGCCCGTCGTCCTCCCCGACCCCGTCGGGCCGCCACGCCGCGGGCACCCCGGGGGCGACGACGACGCCGGCGGGCGCCCAGCCGGTGCCGAGCCCGGCGTCGAGGGCCGCGGCCACCGTCGCCGCGATCGCGTCCGGCCCGCAGCGCAGCACGGTGGCCCGGTAGTCCTCGAGCCGGTCGGTGAGGACGTCGAGCAGCTCGGCGGGGGAGCGGTCGTCGGTGGTCCGGTAGTGCCGGTGCACCTCGGGGGCGCTGCGCCGGTCGCCGAGCGCGGTGGCGATCCGGCCGAGCACCTCCTCGCGGGCGGTGGTCATCGTCCGTGCTCCCGGGCCCAGGCCCGGGTGAACGTCTCCCGCGGCGGGGTCGGCAGATCGCGGCTGCGGGTCCAGGCCGATGCGGGCGGCGGCAGGGCCGGGGGCAGCGTGGGGCGGCCGCGGGCGAGGAACCGGCCGAGACCGGCCGCGCGCTGGGCCAGCCGCCACAGCCGCGGGCGCGACATGGCCGCCGACAGGGCGCGGAACGCGGCGGCCTCCGGCGTCGTGCGCTGCTGCGCCTCCACGTGCTCGGCGCGCAGGTGCACCAGGATCGAGGGGATGTCGATGGCGACCGGGCAGGCGTCGTAGCAGGCGCCGCACAGCGACGAGGCGTACGGCAGGAAGGCGTTGTCCTCCACCCCGGTCAGCTGGGGGCTCAGCACCGCGCCGATGGGCCCCGGGTAGACCGAGCCGTAGGCGTGCCCGCCGGTGCGCTCGTAGACCGGGCACACGTTGAGGCAGGCCGAGCAGCGGATGCAGTGCAGCGCCTCGCGGCCCACCTCGTCGGCGAGCACCGCCGTCCGCCCGTTGTCGAGCAGCACGAGGTGGAACTCCTGCGGGCCGTCGCCGGGGGTCACGCCGGTCCACAGCGAGGTGTAGGGGTTCATCCGCTCACCGGTGGAGGAGCGGGGGAGCAGCTGGAGGAAGACCTCCAGGTCGCGCCAGGTCGGCACCAGCTTCTCGATGCCCATGACGGTGATCAGCGTCTCGGGGAGGGTCAGGCACATCCGGCCGTTGCCCTCCGACTCGACCACGGCCAGTGTGCCGGTCTCGGCGACGGCGAAGTTCGCACCGCTGATCGCCACCCGCGCCCGCAGGAACCGCTCGCGCAGGTGGGCGCGGGCGGCCATCGCCAGGCGCCGCGGCTCGTCGGTCAGGTCCGCTCCGGCGCCGGGCTCGGCGAACTGCGGCATCGTGCGCAGGAAGATCTCGCGGATCTCGGCCCGGTTCTTGTGGATCGCCGGCACCAGGATGTGCGACGGCCGGTCGTCCCCGAGCTGGACGATCAGCTCGGCCAGGTCGGTCTCGTGCGCGGCGATGCCGGCGGCCTCGAGCGCCTCGTTGAGGCCGATCTCCTGGGTGGCCATGGACTTGACCTTGACCACCTCGTCGGCGCCCGTGGCCCGCACCAGCCGGGTGACGATCTCGTTGGCCTCGGTGGCGTCGCGGGCCCAGTGCACCGTGCCGCCACGGGCGGTGACCTGCTCCTCCAGCCGGACCAGCAGCTCGTCGAGGCGCGCCATCGTCGCCTGCTTGAGCGCCCTGCCGGCCTGCCGCAGCTCCTCCCAGTCGGGCACCTCCCCGACGACGGCGGCCCGCTTCGCGCGGATCGTCGAGGTGGCGTGGCCGAGGTTGGCCCGCAGCTGCCCGTCGCGCAGGGCGTCACGGGCGGCGTCGGGGAACGGCCGGTCCCCGCGCAGGTGGCCCACGCCGCGGGGAGCGGTGGGCAGGCCGAGGAAGGTCGAACCCGGTGGGGGCACCGACGCGTGCATCGGTGGCCGGGTCGCGGTCATGCGGGCACCGCCGGGCGGGTGGCCTGGTAGGGGGTCACGGCGTCCTCCGTGCTGGCGAGGATCTCGGCCAGGTGCACCGTCCGCGTGCCCGAGCACAGCCGGGACAGCCCGCCGCCGATGTGCATCAGGCAGGAGGCGTCTCCGGCGGTGCAGACCTCGGCGTGCGTGGACAGCACGTTGGCCATCTTGTCGGTGAGCATGGCCGTGGAGGTGTCGGCGTTCTTGACCGCGAACGTGCCGCCGAAGCCGCAGCACTGGTCGGCGCCGGGCAGTTCCACCAGCTCCAGCCCGCGGACGGCGCGCAGCAGCCGCAGCGGCCGGTCGCCGACCCGCAGCAGCCGCAGCGAGTGGCAGGTCGGGTGGTAGGTGACGCGGTGCGGGTAGTACGCGCCGACGTCGGTGACGCCCAGGACGTCGACGAGGAACTGCGACAGCTCGTACGTGCGTGCGGCCAGCGCGTCGGCGTCGGCGGCCAGGGCGTGCTCGCCGGCCCGGCGCAGCACCACCGCCTGCTGGTGGTGGATCGACGCCACGCACGACCCGGACGGCGCCACGACCGCCTCGGCGCCGGCGAAGGCGCGCACGTGGTTGGCGACGATCGGCACCGCCTCACGCCGGTAGCCGGTGTTGACGTGCATCTGCCCGCAGCAGGCCTGCCCCGGGGGGACGACGACCTCGTGGCCCAGCCGCTCCAGCAGCGTCGCCGTCGCGTGCGCGACCTGCGGGACCACCGTGTCGACCAGGCACGTCGCGAAGAGCGCGACCCTCATGTGTCCTCCCCGTCTCCGCCGCCCGGGCGGCTGGTCCGGCTCGACTCGCGGACGACCAGCACCGGCTCGAACAGCGGCTGCTGGTGGCGGTGGCCCGCCCGGCCCTCGTCGAGCAACAGCTCCGCGGCGCGCCGGCCGATCTCCTGGCGCGGCTTGCGCACCGAGGTCAGCGGGACGGCGGCGGCTGCGGCGAAGTCGATGTCGTCGTAGCCCACGATGGCGAACTCGCCGGGCACCCGGACGCCGCAGCGCACCATCTCCTGCAGCACGCCGAGCGCGATGAGGTCGTTGGCGCAGACCGCGGCCGTGGGGCGCCGCGCCGCCGGGATGCCGAGGACCTGCGCGGCCGCCTCCCGCCCGCCGGCCACGGTGAGCTCCTCCGGCGACAGCACGGTCAGCCCGGCGTCCGGCGCCTCGCGCACCGCCGCTGCCACCCCGGCGCGCCGCTCCTGGATCTGCGGCAGCCCCGACGCGCCGCCGACGAAGGCCAGCCGGCGGTGTCCCCCGGCCAGCAGGTGCTCGGCGGCCAGCCGGCCACCCAGGACGTCGTCGGTCGCGACGGCGCACTGGTCGGCGTCGGGCGCCCGGCGGTCCACCAGGACCACGGGGACGCCGCGGGCGCGCAGCGCGTCGAGGTCGGGGCTGAGCTCGGCGGTGGGGGTGATGAGCACCCCCTGCACCCGCTGCTCGGCCAGCACCGCGAGGTGGGCGGACTCCTTCGCGGGCCGGTCGTCGGAGTTGCACAGGATCAGCGCCAGCCCGGCCGCGTTGACCACGTCCTCCACCCCGCGGGCGACGTCGGTGAAGAACGGGTTGGCGATGTCGAGGACCACCAGGCCCACGGTGCGGCTGGAGCCGGCCCGCAGCTGGCGGGCCGACTCGTTGCGGACGAAGCCGAGCTCGGCGATCGCGTCGAGCACCCGGCTACGCGTGGGCGCGCTGACCAGCTCCGGCCGGTTGAGGACGTTGCTGACGGTGCCCACCGAGACACCGGCGCGGCCGGCGACGTCCCGGATGCTCGCGGTCAGCGGTCCTCCTCCAGCGGGTGCCGTCGCTGGTCGCCCAGCCCGTCTTGACGCATTCCTACCGCACTGACTATGGTCCGCACCACACCGGTGTGAAACGTTTCACCGGCCGTCCCGGCGACGAGGCCGGGCGGGACCGCCGGAGGACCCGTGCCCCGCGTCTGCTTCACCCTGCAGGTCCGGCCCGACCGGCTGGACGAGTACCGGGCGCGCCACGCCACCGTCTGGCCGGAGATGCTCCGCGCCCTGCGGGACGCCGGCTGGCGGGAGTACCAGCTGTTCCTGCGCGACGACGGCCTGCTGGTGGGCACCGTGCTCACCGACGACCTCGCCGCTGCGCAGGCCGCGGTGGACGCCGCCGCGGTGAGCGCCCGCTGGGAGGCCGAGATGGCCCCCTTCTTCCAGACCGGCGACGGCCGCGGCAAGTCCACCCTCGACCTCGTGTTCGACCTCGACGCCCAGCTCACCGAGGCCGGCGAGACCACCACGGCACAGACAGGAGACCGACCGTGACCGACCCCCGTGCCCGGGCCCTCGAGGCCCTGGCCCAGCAGACCGTCGAGCTGCCCTCCTGGGCGTTCGGGAACTCGGGCACGCGGTTCAAGGTGTTCGGGCAGCCCGGCGTGGCCCGCGACCCCTTCGAGAAGCTCGAGGACGCCGCACAGGTCCACGCGTACACCGGTGTGGCCCCCCGGGTCTCGCTGCACATCCCCTGGGACCGGGTCGACGACTTCGGGGCGCTCGCGAAGCACGCCGCCGACCTGGGGCTGCGCCTGGGCGCGATCAACTCCAACCTCTTCCAGGACGACGACTACCGGCTGGGCTCCCTGACCCACCCCGACCCCGCCGTCCGTCGCAAGGCGGTCGACCACCACGCCGAGTGCGTCGACGTCATGCGGGCCACCGGCTCGACCGACCTGAAGCTGTGGCTGCCCGACGGCACCAACTACGCCGGGCAGGACGACCTGCGCGCCCGCCAGGACCGGCTGGCCGAGTCGCTGCGGGAGGTCTACGCGCTGCTCGACCCGGGCATGCGGCTGCTGCTGGAGTACAAGTTCTTCGAGCCGTACTTCTACGCCACCGACATCCCCGACTGGGGCACCTCGCTGCTGCACTGCCTGGCCCTCGGCGAGCAGGCGCAGGTCGTGCTGGACACCGGCCACCACGCGCCGGGCACCAACATCGAGTTCATCGTCGTGCAGCTGCTGCGCGTGGGGCGGCTGGGCGCCTTCGACTTCAACTCGCGCAACTACGCCGACGACGACCTGATCGTCGGGTCGGCCGACCCGTTCCAGCTGTTCCGGATCATGAACGAGATCGTGCAGAACGACGCCCTGCTCGACGCCGGGGTCAACTTCATGCTCGACCAGTGCCACAACATCGAGCCGAAGATCCCCGGCCAGATCCGCTCGGTGATGAACGTGCAGGAGGCCACCGCCAAGGCCCTGCTGGTCGACCGCGATGCGCTGCGGGCGGCCCAGGTCGCCGGGGACGTCCTCGGCGCGCACGCCGTCCTGATGGAGGCCCACGCCACCGACGTCCGCCCGCTGCTGGCCGACCTGCGCGAGTCGAAGGGCCTGGACGCCGACCCGTACGCGGCCTACGCGCGGTCGGGGTACCAGGAACGCATCGCCCGCGAGCGCGTCGGCGGCCGGCAGGCCGGCTGGGGCGCCTGACACCGACCCCTCCCGTGCACGTCGCCGGATGTGCCGGCGCAGATCCGCGGACGTGCGCGCACCCCCCCCGACCTCCCGGAAGGAACCATCCAGTGACGAGCCCCGTGGTCAGTGATCTCCTCGCCCGCAGCAACCGGCTGGGCGCCGACCCGCGCAACACCAACTACGCCGGTGGCAACACCTCGGCCAAGGGGGAGGGGACCGACCCGGTCACCGGGCAGCCGGTGGAGCTGCTCTGGGTCAAGGGCTCCGGCGGCGACCTCGGCACACTGACCGAGCCGGGCCTCGCCGTCCTCCGGCTGGACCGCCTCCGCTCGCTGGTGGAGGTCTACCCCGGCGTCGATCGCGAGGACGAGATGGTGGCCGCGTTCGACTTCTGCCTGCACGGCCGCGGGGGGGCCGCGCCGTCCATCGACACCGCGATGCACGGCCTCGTGACCGCGCCGCACGTCGACCACCTGCACCCCGACTCCGGCATCGCGCTGGCCACCGCCGCCGACGGGGAGGCGCTCACCCGCGAGTGCTTCGGCGACCGCGTCGTGTGGGTGCCGTGGCGCCGACCGGGCTTCCAGCTGGGCCTGGACATCGCCGCGATCGCCGAGGCCAACCCGCAGGCGATCGGCTGCATCCTCGGCGGGCACGGCATCACCGCCTGGGGACAGACCAGTGAGCAGTGCGAGGCCAACAGCCTGGAGATCATCCGGACGGCCGAACGGTTCCTCGCCGAGCGGGGCAAGCCCGAGCCCTTCGGCCCGGCGCTGCCCGGCTACGAGCCGCTCCCGGAGACCGAGCGCCGGCACCGGGCGGCGGCCCTGGCACCGGTCGTCCGCGGGCTGGCGTCGACCGACAAGCCGCAGGTCGGGCACTTCACCGACGCCGACGTCGTCCTCGAGTTCCTGGCCGCCACCGAGCACCCGCGGCTGGCCGCGCTCGGCACCTCCTGCCCGGACCACTTCCTGCGCACCAAGGTGCGCCCGCTGGTCGTCGACCTGCCGGCCGGCGCCCCGCTGGAGGACGTCGTCGCGCGGCTGCGGGCACTGCACGAGGAGTACCGCGCCGAGTACGCCGCCTACTACGACCGGCACGCCGGCCCCGACAGCCCGCCGATGCGCGGTGCGGACCCGGCGATCGTGCTGGTGCCCGGCGTCGGCATGTTCAGCTTCGGCAAGGACAAGCAGACCGCGCGCGTGGCCGGCGAGTTCTACGTCAACGCGATCAACGTGATGCGCGGCGCCGAGGCCGTCTCCACCTACGCGCCGATCGACGAGTCGGAGAAGTTCCGGATCGAGTACTGGGCGCTGGAGGAGGCCAAGCTGCGGCGGATGCCGGCGCCCAGGCCGCTGGCCACCCGCGTCGCCCTGGTCACCGGTGCGGCGTCCGGCATCGGGAAGGCGATCGCCCACCGGCTGGCCCGGGAGGGGGCCTGCGTCGTCGTCGCCGACCTGGACCTGCAGAAGGCCACCGACGCCGCGGCGGAGATCGGCGGCACCGACGTGGCCGTCGGGGTGGCCGCGGACGTGTCCGACGCCGAGGCGGTGGCCGGGGCGTTCCGCGCGGCGGTGCTCGCCTTCGGCGGGGTCGACCTGGTCGTGAACAACGCCGGCCTGTCGATCTCCAAGCCGCTGCTGGAGACCACCGAGGCCGACTGGGACCTGCAGCACGACGTCATGGCCAAGGGCAGCTTCCTCGTCTCCCGCGAGGCCGCCCGCATCATGATCGAGCAGGGGATGGGCGGCGACGTGGTCTACATCTCGTCGAAGAACTCGCTGTTCGCCGGGCCGAACAACATCGCCTACGGCGCGACCAAGGCCGACCAGGCGCACCAGGTCCGGCTGCTGGCCGCCGAGCTCGGCCCGCACCAGATCCGGGTCAACGGCATCAACCCGGACGGCGTCGTCCGCGGGTCGGGCATCTTCGCCGGCGGCTGGGGTGCCTCGCGGGCCGCGGTCTACGGGGTCAAGGAGGAGGAGCTGGGCGAGTTCTACGCCCAGCGGACGCTGCTCAAGCGCGAGGTCCTGCCCGACCACGTGGCCGATGCCGTCTTCGCCCTCACCGGCGGTGACCTGACCCGGACGACGGGCCTGCACGTCCCCGTGGACTCCGGCGTCGCCGCCGCCTTCCTCCGCTGAGGCAGGGGCAGGGATGGCCATCCCCGCCGCCGGGGCGTTCGCGGCGGTCGACCTGGGGGCGTCCAGCGGCCGGGTGATGGCCGCGCGGGTCGACCCGGGCCGGCTGGAGCTGACCGAGGCGCACCGGTTCCCCAACCGGCCGGTGCGCACCGCCGGCACGCTGCACTGGGACGTGCTGGGCCTGCACGCCGGCGTCCTCGACGGCCTGCGCGCCGCCGGGCGGGAGCTCGGCCGGCTCGACGGCGTGGGCATCGACAGCTGGGCGGTCGACCACGGGCTGCTGGACGCCGACGGCGCGCTGCTGGGCAACCCGGTGCACTACCGGGACGCCCGCCACGCGACGGCGGTCCCCGCGGTGCACGCCGCGGTCGGCCCCGGGGAGCTCTACCGGGTCAACGGGCTGCAGCACCTGCCGTTCAACACCGTGTTCCAGCTCGCCGCGGCGCGGGGTCGCGTGCAGTTCGCCGCGGCCCGCCGGCTCCTGATGGTCCCGGACCTGCTGACCCACTGGCTCACCGGCACGGTCGGGGCCGAGGTCACCAACGCCTCCACCACCGGGCTGCTCGACGCGACCACCCGCGAGTGGGCGTGGGAGCTCGTCGACCGGCTCGGGTTCGACCGGGGGCTGTTCCCCCCGCTGCGGCACCCGGGGGAGCGGCTGGGGGAGCTGACCGCCGAGGTGCTGGCCGAGACCGGGTTGACCGGCCCGGTGCCGGTGACGGCGGTCGGGTCGCACGACACCGCGTCGGCCGTCGTCGGGGTGCCCGCGGCGACCGACCGGTTCGCCTACGTCTCCTGCGGCACGTGGTCGCTGGTCGGCGTCGAGCTGGAGAAGCCGGTGCTCACCGAGGAGTCCCGGACCGCCGGCTTCACCAACGAGCTCGGCGTCGACGGCACGGTCCGGTACCTGCACAACGTCATGGGCCTGTGGCTGCTGCAGGAGTCGCAGCGCACGTGGGCGGCGCAGGGCCTGCCCGCCGACCTGCCCGGGCTGCTGGCCGCCGCCGCGCAGGTGCCCGCCTTCACCGCCGTCGTCGACGCCGACGACCCGCGCTTCCTGCCGCCCGGCGACATGCCGGCCCGCATCGCGCAGGCCTGCGCCGAGACCGGTCAGCCGCCGCCGCAGAGCGTGCCCGAGACGGTGCGCTGCATCCTCGACAGCCTCGCGCTGGCCTACCGCCGCACCGTCCGCCGCGCGGTCGCCCTCTCCGGCCGGGACGTCGACGTCGTCCACCTGGTCGGCGGGGGAGCGCGCAACGCGCTGCTGTGCCGGCTGACCGCCGACGCCTGCGGGCTGCCCGTCCTCGCCGGCCCGGTGGAGGCCGCCGCGCTCGGCAACGTGCTGGTCCAGGCCCGGGCCGCCGGGGTGCTCGAGGGTGGGCTGGGCGACCTGCGTGCCGTGCTGCGGGCCACCCAGGAGGTCCACACCTACACGCCGTCCGGTCCGTCGGCCGCGTGGGACGCCGCCGAGGCGCGGCTCCCGCGCCCCTGAGCCGGCGTCGGTCAGCGCCGGGTCTCCCGGTCGATCTCGGCCTGTTCACGGTCGGCCTCGGCGGCGGCCCGGTCGGCGCGGGCCTGCGCACGGTCGGCCTCGGCCGCGGCGCGGTCGCGGCGGGACGCCTCGCGGTCGGCGCGGGCGGCCTCGCGGTCCCGGTCCGACGCCCGTCGATCGTCGCGCGCCCGAGCGCGGTCGGCCGCGTCGGCGGCGCGGTCGGCCGTCGCCCGCCGGCGGTCGTCCGCGGTGAGTTCCCGACGGGTGGCCGCGGTCTCCTCGTCGATCGACAGCTGCTCCCGGCCCCCCTCGGACGGCACGGGGCCGGCCGAGGCGGCGACCCGGCGGTCCGCCTCCCGTCCGGCCGGCCGCTCCGCTGCCTCCGCGTTGCGGCGACCCGCGGCCAGGTCGCGGTCCATGGCCTCCTGGTCACGCCGTGCGGCCAGGTCGATGCGCCGCTGGGCGGCCTCGTCCCGCTGCTGCGCCACCAGGTCCCGGTCGTCGGCGGCGTCGTCCCGCTGCCGGGCCGCCCGGTCCCCGCGCCCAGCGGCGTCGTCGCGGAGCGCGGCGGCCTCCTGCTGCCGGGCGGCCGCCGCGTCCCGCGCGCGGCTCGCCGCCGCCGACCGCTGCTCGGCGGCGGTCCGGCTCGCGTCCGTCGCCGCCCGCTCGTCGGACCCGTCCATGCCCCCGAGCGTGCCGCCGACCGGACCGGCGGACAAGGGACGGCGCGGCTCCGGCTCAGGAACGCGCGCCGGCGGCCAGCCCCTCCTTGACGAAGGCGAGCGCGTCGCGGGCCAGCGCGTCGTTGTCGGTCCAGAGGTTGCGCCAGATCGCCAGGTCGTTGCTGAGCGTGCGGTGCACGACCTCGGAGGAGAACGACTCGAAGGTCACGATGCCCTCGTAGCCGACCTCGGTGAGCGCGCCGAAGAACTCCGCCCACGGGATGGACCCGGTGCCCAGGGCCCCGCGGTGGGACTCGCCGACGTGCACGTAGCCCAGCCGCCCGGCCGCGGCCGCCGCCCGCACCGCCTCGCGGAACGAGTGCTCCTCGATGTTCATGTGGTAGGTGTCGAGGTGCGCCATGACGTTGGGCCGGTCCACGGCGGCGATGAAGTCCAACGTCTCCTGCGTGGTGTTGATGATGTTGGTCTCGTAGCGGTTGCAGAACTCCAGCGCCAGCGTGATGCCCGAGGCCGCCGCCTCGTCGGCGAGCCAGGCGATCGCCTCCTGCGAGTTGGCCCGGCCGCGTTCGGTCGCGGGTGCGGCGTACTTGCCGAGCTTGGAGTACAGGACGCCGCACAGCACCGACCCGCCGCTGTCGCGCAGCACGCGCAACGCCTGCCCGAGCCGCTGCCGCCCGCGCGCCACCACCTCGGGGTCCTCGCTGGAGACGTCGGTGTCCGCGCTCAGTCCCAGCGACGCGCTCACCTGCAGGCCGTGCTCCTGCAGCAGGCGGGCGGTCATGTCCCCGTTGAAGCCGGTGGGGTCGATCGGCGCGATCTCGATCAGGTCGTAGCCCGCCTCGGCGGTGGCCGAGATCGCCCGCCGGGCCTCGTCGGGGGTCCAGCCCCCGGTCCAGACCAGCGCGTGGACGCCGTGGGTGATCGGCATGTGGGTTCTCCTCGTCCTCGGGTGGGTGCCTGGGTGACGTCGTCCGGCCGGTGGCGAGGGCTCCCCGCCACCGGCCGGACGGCGGTTCACCCCGTCCTGCCGTACTTGCGGTTGGTCAGCCCGTTGAGCAGCGCGGCGAACACCAGCACGATGCCGAGCGCGAAGAGCTGGAACTGCGAGCCGGCGTTGCCCGGCACGGCGAGCAGGATGCCCGCGTTGAGCCAGACGATCAGCAGCGTCGCGAGCACCACGCCGGCGACCCGGCCGATCCCTCCGGTGATGGCCACCCCGCCGAGGACGGCGATGGTGATGGCCGGCAGCGCCATGCCGTTGCCGGCCACCCCGGCGTCGGGACGGGCGGAGGCGAACTGCGCCACGGTCACGACCGCGACGAGCCCGGAGATGACCCCGGCCACGAGGTAGGCGGTGAACCGGGTGCGGCGGACGTCGATGCCCGACCACTGCGCGGCGACGTCGTTGGTGCCGATGGCGTACAGCCGCCGCCCGTAGGTGGTCCGGTTGAGCAGCAGCCAGATCACGACGACCGTGGGCAGCAGGAAGGTGAGGATGCCCAGCGGCACCCGCAGCGGGTCCTCGCCGCCGCCGATCGGCACCGACCGCGCGGCGGAGAAGAAGTCCTGGATCGGCTGGGTGCTGATCGGCTGCTGGTCGTTGACGACGATCGCGATCGAGGAGAACGCGTAGTAGGTCGCCAGCGTGGTGATCAGCGCGGGGTAGCCGATGTAGGCGATCAGGAAGCCGTTGACCGCGCCGCAGAGCCCGCCGAACGCGGCGGCCAGCAGGATCGACGTCCACAGCGGCCAGCCCCACTGCCCGTAGGCGAAGCCGAAGACCATGCTGGTCAGGGAGACGATCGCGCCCACGGACAGGTCGATGCCGCCGCGCCCGGAGGTGATGACCAGCAGCTCCGCCAGGCCGAGCATCACCAGGGGCACGGCGCTGATGAGCGTCGCCGACATGTAGGACGCGTCGTACGGCGCGGACAGGTAGTTGCGCGCCGACAGGGTCAGGAAGGTGACGACGACGGCGACCAGCAGGACCAGCAGCAGCACGATCCGCTGGGTGAGCAGCGCCCGCAGCACGAGGGCGGGCAGCTGCCGGGCCCACGACTGCCGGGGCGCCGACCCGTCGTCCGGGGGCGGGGCCGGGGCGGGGGCCTGGGGGGAGACCGCGGTGCTCACGTCGTCCTCCTCGTCCGCTCCCGGAGCAGGTCCGCCCCGACGGCGATCAGGATGAAGATGCCGATGAACAGGGCCGACAGCTGCGAGCGCCAGCCCAGCTGGGTCACCCCCGAGGTGACCGTCTGCACCAGCAGCGCCCCCAGGACGGTGCCGAGGACCGAGCCGCGCCCACCCATGATCGAGGTGCCGCCGATGACCACCGCGGCGATCGCGGCCAGCTCCATCCCGGCGCCCACGTTGGGCGCCAGCGTGGACGTGCCCCGGGCGATGACGAAGCAGGCCGCCAGCCCGGTGAGCAGGCCGGTGAGGACGTAGGCCGACATCACCCGCCGCTGCACCTTGACCCCGGCCAGCCGGGCGGCGTCGGCGTCCCCGCCGATCGCGTACAGGTGCCGGCCGCCGGGCGTGTGCCGCAGGTAGTACCAGGCCAGCGCCGCGATCACCAGCATGATCAGGAAGCTGTGCGGGACGCCCAGCGTGCGGCCCGCCTCGCCGCGGCCGAAGAAGGCCAGGGTGCCGGGGATGTTGTCGACGGTGGTGCCGCCGAACAGCTGCAGGCCCAGGAACTTGAACAGGTTGGCGGTGCCGAACGTGATGATGATGGCGTGCACCCGCCCGTAGGCGATGAGCACGCCGTTGACGAGCCCGAGCACGCCGCCGAGCACCGCCGACAGCAGGACGGCGACCGGGAGGGAGACCCCGGAGTCGACCATCGCCTTGGCCACGACGACGGCGCACACCATGACGATCCCGGCCACCGAGACGTCGATGCCGCCGGTGATGATGATGACCGTCATCCCGATGCCGATGAGGGCGACCGGCGCCATGGCCACCAGCAGGGGCACGATCGAGCCGCTGGTCAGGAAGGCCGGGGTGGAGACGGCCAGGGCCACCCACAGGGCGGCGATCACCACGATCAGCACGATCTCCTGACCGGTGATCGGGAAGGGCAGCACCCGCCCGCGCGCCTTCGCGGTGTGGGCCTGCTCCCCGGGGGGCGTGCCGCCCGGGGGCGTGAGCGTCTGCGCGCTCATGCCGCCTCCTCCTGGTCGACCGCGCCGGCGGCGGCGGCGAGGACGTCGGCCTGGCTGGCGCCCGGCCCGAACTCCACGGTGGTGGTGCCGGCCCGGACCACCTGCAGCCGGTCGGAGATGCGGATGGCCTCGGGCAGGTCGGAGGTGACGATGAGGACGGCGGTGCCCTCGTCGGCCAGCGACCGGACGATCTTGTGGATCTCCTCCTTGGCGCCGACGTCGACGCCCTGGGTGGGCTCCACGAGGACCAGCACCTTCGGCCGCTCCACCAGCTGGCGGGCCAGCACGACCTTCTGCGCGTTCCCGCCGGACATCGCCGACACCGGCTGGCGCTCGTGCGGCGTCTTGACCGACAGGCGGGTGATGAACTCCCGGGCCACCTGCCGCTCGCGGCGCCGGTCCATCCAGGTGCCGAGCCGGGACAGCATCGGCAGGTGGCCGGCGGAGATGTTGAAGGCGATCGACTGGAACCCGAACAGGCCCTGCAGCTTGCGGTTGGCCGGCAGCAGCGCGATGCCCAGCCGCTTGGCCGCGCGGGGGGAGGTGGGGGCGATCGGCTCGCCGTCGAGCAGCATCCGGCCGGCCGTGGCCCGGCGCATGCCGTAGACGGTCTCGGCGACCTCCGCGGCACCCGAGCCGATCAGCCCGTAGAGGGTCACGATCTCCCCGGGCCGGACGGCGACGTCGACGTCGGCGTACTCCCCCTCGCAGCCCAGCCCCTCGAGGACCAGCCGGGGTGGGGCGTCGGGGACGGTGTGCTCGGGCGGGGTGTCCTCGAGGATGCCGCCCACCATCAGCTCGACGACCCGCCGGACCGAGAGCTCACCGATCGGCCAGGTGCCCAGCGTCTGCCCGTCGCGCATCACGGTGACCTCGTCGGCGATGACGAACAGCTCGTCGAGCCGGTGGGAGATGTAGATGATCGCGACGCCGGTGGAGGCCAGCCGCCGGACGACGCCGAAGAGCACCTCGATCTCGGTGTCGGTGAGGATCGCCGAGGGCTCGTCGAGGATGAGCACCTCAGCATTGCCCACCAGGGCCTTGGCGATGGAGACCTGCTGCTGCTCGGCGATGGACAGCTCGCTGACCGGGACGGTCGCGTAGCGGGCGGGCAGGCCGATGAGCTCCAGCAGCTCCACCACGCGGGCGTTCTGCGCGGCCCAGTCGACCCGCCCGCGGCGGGTGATCTCGCGGCCGGTGAAGACGTTCTCGGCGACGGTGAGGTCGGGGAACAGCTGCGGCTCCTGGTACACGGTGGCGATGCCCAGGGCGATGGCGTCGGCGGTGCCGGAGATGGTCACCGGCTGCCCGTCGAAGGTGATCCGCCCGGTGTCCGCGGTGGCCGCCCCGGACAGGATCTTGATCAGCGTCGACTTGCCGGCGCCGTTCTCACCGACCAGGGCGTGCACGGTGCCGGCGCGCACGGTCATGTCCGCGTTGCGGATGGCCCGCACGGCGCCGTACCGCTTGGACACCCCGGTCACCGACAGTCGCTCGGTGCCGGTCTGCGGCGGCCGGGCGGGCGCGGGCTCGGTCGTTCGGGTCTCGCTCATCGTCTCCTCGCTGCGGCCGGAGGCCGGGGAGGGGCGGCGGGGGGGCCGGGCCCCCCCGGGGGGGGTGAGTTGTTGTACAGGGCGGGGTTTTTGGCGGGGTTACCCCGGGGGGGGGCGCGGAGAATGACCTTTGTGGTG
>NZ_JBJGYJ010000042.1:0-30675 GCF_054049935.1 Geodermatophilus sp. SYSU D00742 | reverse complement strand
AGCGCCCGGACCCCAGGGGGTCCGGGGGCTCCGTCGTCGCGTGGTGGAGGTCAGCGCACCGAGGCCGCCGCCACCTCCCGCTGGGCGGCCTCGGCGTCCCGCTGGCCCGGGCCGGCGTTGGTGCCGGACTCCGGCAGGTCGCCGTGGTCGTCGATCATCGTGTCCTCGTCGAAGGGGCTCTGCCCGGACAGCGCCGCGGACAGCTGCTCGCGGTCGAGCTCCTTGGTCCAGGTGGCGACCAGGACGGTGGCGATCGCGTTGCCGGCGAAGTTCGTCACCGCGCGCGCCTCGGACATGAACCGGTCGATGCCGACGATCAGCCCCACGCCGTCGAGCAGGTCCGGGCGGTGCGCCGACAGACCGCCGGCCAGCGTGGCCAGACCGGCGCCGGTGACCCCCGCCGCGCCCTTCGAGGCGATGATCATGAACACCAGCAGGCCGAGCTGCTCGCCGATGGTCAGCGGGTCGCCGAGGGCCTCGGCGATGAAGAGCGAGGCCATCGTCAGGTAGATCGCGGTGCCGTCGAGGTTGAAGGAGTACCCGGTGGGGACGACGATCCCGGCGACCGGCTGACTGACGCCGGCGTGCTCCATCTTGGCGATCAGGCGGGGCAGCGCGGTCTCCGACGACGAGGTCGACACGATCAGCAGGAACTCGCGGCCCAGGTACTTCAGCAGCGTGAACACGTTGACGCGGGCGACCAGGCGCAGGATCAGCCCGAGGACGACGAAGACGAACAGCGCGCAGGTGACGTAGAAGGCGATCATGATGACCGCCAGGCTCTTCAGCGCGTCGATGCCGGTCTCGCCCACGACCGCCGCGATCGCCCCGAAGGCGCCGATCGGGGCCAGCCACATGATCATCGCCAGGACGCGGAACACCAGCCGCTGCAGGTGGCCGATGCCGCGCAGGAGGGGCTCACCGGAGCGGCCCATGGCCTGGATGGCGAAGCCGACCAGCAGGGCGACCAGCAGCGCCTGCAGCACCGAGCCCTCGGTCAGCGACGACAGCAGCGTGGTCGGGATCAGCCCCAGCAGGAAGTCGACGGTGCCGCCGCTCTCGTGCGCCTGGCCGGCCAGCTGGGCGCCCTCGCCGCGCAGCTCGTCGGAGAGCTGGAGCCCGTCACCGGGGCTGATGACGTTGCCCACCACCAGGCCGATCGCCAGTGCGACGGTCGACATGAGGATGAAGTAGCCCAGCGCCAGACCACCGATCCGGCCGACCTTGGCCGCCTGCCGGATCGCGCCGATGCCCAGCACGATCGTGCAGAAGATGACCGGCGCGATCAGCATCTTGATCAGGCCGACGAACGCGGTGCCCAGCCACTTGAGCTCGGTCGCGAAGCCGGGGAAGAGGAAACCGACCGCGATGCCGGCGAGGACCGCGCCGATGACGGCGAGGTACAGCCAGTGCGTGCGGTCCTTCCGCCGGGTGACCGGCGGCGTGTCGTGCTCGGTGCCTGTCGCCATGGCTGCTCCTGTCGTCGGGAGGTGCGTCCGCGAACCCCGGGGCCTGGTCCCCGTCGGCGCGATGCCAGTCACACTCCCGTGCGTGGTGACGCCGGTCACCCATGTGTTCATTGCGTTCACGGCGGGCCGGACCCCGGTCGCCGCGGCCCCCCAGGCGGGAGACTCGGCCCGTGCGCGTGCCCGCCTTCCTGTCGCACCGCCGCGACACGAGCCTGGCGCGGCGGTTGCTGCTGCTCCAGGCGCTGGTCGTCGGCGTCGTCGTCCTCACCGCCACCGCCGTCGCCTACCTCGACGCCCGCCAGGCCGTGCAGGAGGCCGCCGAGCAGGAGACGACGGCGATCGTGGAGAGCCTCGCCGACTCACCGCTCGTGCTCGAGGCGGTCCTCGGCCCGGACCCGACGCCGGTGCTGCAGCCCTACGTCGAGCAGGTCCGCGCCGACACCGGCACCTCGTTCATCACCGTCCTCGCGCCCGACCGCACCCGGTACACCCATCCCGACACCACCCAGATCGGCCGCCCCTTCCGCGGCACGATCGCCCCGGCGCTGGCGGGGGAGACGTTCACCGAGACCTACACCGGCACCCTCGGCCCCTCGGTGCGGGCCACCGGGCCGGTCGTGGACGCCGACGGCGACGTCGTCGCGCTGGTGTCGGCCGGCATCACCGTCGCCGCCATCGGCGAGGACCTCGCCGCCGCCGTCCCCGGCATCGCCGGGACGGCGCTGGCCACCCTCGCCGTCGGCGGACTGGGCAGCTGGGCACTGAGCCGGCGGCTGCAGCGCCAGACCCACGGGCTGTCCCCGGCGCAGCTGGCGCGGATGGTCGAGTACCACCACGCGGTGCTGCACGCCGTCCGGGAGGGCCTGCTCCTGGTGGACGGCGAGGGGCGGGTGCAGCTGGTCAACGACGAGGCGCGCCGGCTGCTCGGCGTGGACGGCGACCCGGCGGGGCGGCACGTGTCCGAGCTGGGCCTGCCCCCGGAGCTGACCGCCGTGCTGACCCAGCAGCGCACCGCCGTCGACGAGGTGCACGTGACCGGCACGCGCGTGCTGGTGGTCAACCAGGCGCCGCCGCGGGCCGGCGACCGCTCGGCCGGCACCGTGGTGACCCTGCGGGACCACACCGACCTGCAGGCCCTCACCGGGGAGCTGGACAGCGTGCGCGCGTTCGCCGAGTCGCTGCGCGCCCAGGCGCACGAGGCGGCCAACCGGCTGCACACCACCGTCTCCCTGGTGGAGCTCGGCCGCACCCAGGAGGCCGTCGACTTCGCCACCGCCGAGCTGGCCTCCGCGCAGCGGCTCACCGACCGTGTGGTCGGGGCGGTCGGCGACCCGGTGCTGGCCGCCCTGCTGCTGGGCAAGGCCGCCACCGCGCACGAGCGCGGCGTGCTGCTGGAGATCGACCCGGCGACGTCGGTGGGGGAGACCGGCCTGCCCGGGGGCGACCTGGTGACCGTCGTGGGCAACCTGCTGGACAACGCGATCGACGCCGCCCTGGCCGGGGACCCGCCGCGGGAGGTCCAGCTGGCCGCGGAGGTGACCGGCGGCCGGCTGGAGATCCGGGTGGAGGACACCGGCCCGGGGGTGGCGGAGGACGACGTCCAGCGGGTCTTCGAGCGCGGCTGGTCCACCAAGGACGCCGGTGGCACCCCGGCCGGGCTCGGTCGTGGGCTCGGGCTGGCGCTGGTGGCCCAGGCGGTGCGTCGCCACGGCGGCACGGTCACGGTGCGCCCCGGCCCGGGGGCGCAGTTCGTGGTCACGCTGCCCCTCCCGGCGCGGGTGCCGGCGGAGGCGGCGCCGTGACCCCCGGCGTGATCCGCGTGCTGGTCGTGGAGGACGAGCCGGTCGCGGCCGAGGCGCACCGCGCCTACGTGGACCGCACCCCGGGCTTCGGCACCGCCGCCGTCGCCGGGACCGGGGCCGCCGCCCTCGACGCGCTGGCCCGGCTGCCGGTGGACCTCGTGCTGCTGGACATGAACCTGCCCGACACGCACGGCATCGAGCTGTGCCGGCGGATCCGGGCGGCGGGCGCCCCGGTCGACGTCCTCGCGGTGACCTCGGCGCGGGAGCTGGCCACCGTGCGGGCCGCGGCCGCGCACGGCGTCGTGGGCTACCTGCTCAAACCGTTCACCTACCCGGCGCTGCGCGACCGGCTCACCGCCTACTCCGAGTACCGCGCCCGGCTGACCGCCGAGGGCGACGCCACCGGCCAGGACGAGGTCGACCGGGTGCTCGGCGCCGTCCGTCCCGGCCGGCCGGCCCCGCTGCCCAAGGGGATGGGCCGCGAGACGCTGGACGCCGTCGTCGCCGCCGTCCGCACCTCGGCGGGGCTCTCGGCGGCGGAGACCGCCGAGCTGATCGGCGCCTCGCGGATCACCGCGCGCCGCTACCTCGAGTACCTCGCCGACACCGGTCTGGTCGACCGCGCACCGCGGTACGGGGGCACCGGCCGCCCCGAGCTCGAGTACCGCTGGCGGTGACGCCGCCCGGGCGCTTGACCTCCAGTGCACTCGAACCCCCACGCTGACCCCGCCGGCGGAAAAACCGGTGGCAGGCGATGAGCCCGGCGCGCAGATTCCGTCAGAGGGAGAGGGGACGCTGCGCCGAGACACCCCCGGGTGAGGGAGCACGATGACCGCACAGTCCGCACTGGCCATCGAGGCCACCGGCCTCACGAAGTCCTTCGGGGCCACGCAGGCGGTGGCCGGGGTGGACCTCGCCGTACCGGCCGGCACCGTCTACGGCGTCCTGGGCCCCAACGGAGCGGGGAAGACGACGACGATCCGGATGCTGGCCACCCTGATCGAGCCCGACGCCGGCCGCGCCCGCGTCCTCGGCCACGACATCGTCACCGACGCCGACGCCGTCCGCGGCCTGGTCAGCCTGACCGGCCAGCTCGCCTCGGTCGACGAGGAGCTCACCGGACGGGAGAACCTCGTGCTGCTGGCCCGGCTGCTCGGCCACCGCCGCGCGTCGGCCCGGGCCCGCGCCGACGAGCTGCTGGAGGCCTTCGGCATCGCCGAGGCCGCGGGCCGGCTGGTCAAGCACTACTCCGGCGGGATGCGCCGCCGGCTGGACATCGCAGCGAGCCTGGTCGTCACGCCGCGGCTGCTGTTCCTCGACGAGCCGACCACCGGGCTGGACCCGCGCTCGCGCAACCAGGTGTGGGAGATCGTGCGTGCGCTGGTGGCCGAGGGCACGACGATCCTGCTCTGCACCCAGTACCTGGAGGAGGCAGACCAGCTCGCCGACGGCCTGGCGGTCATCGACCGGGGGCGGGTCATCGCCGAGGGCACGCCCGGCCAGCTCAAGGCGTCGGTCGGCACCGGCTCCCTGCACGTGCGGGTGCACGACCCCCGCCAGCGCGGTCAGGCCGCCGACGTCCTCGAGTGCGCGGTCGGTCCGGTGACCCTCGACGCCGACCCCGGCGCGCTCTCGGCGGCCTGCGCGGACGCCGGGAAGGCCGCCCTCGGCATGGCCGAGCTCGCCCGCGCCGGCGTCGGCATCGCCGACTTCTCCCTCGACCAGCCCAGCCTCGACGAGGTCTTCCTGGCGCTCACCGGCCACCCCGCCGAGGACGGGGCGGGCCGGGAGGCCACGACCACCCTGCAGGAGCGCGCGTCATGACCACCACCGTCGTCCCCGACTCCGCCGACACCGCCGCCGTCCGCCGGGCCATCGCCTCCACCGCCCGGCCCCCGCGACCGGGGCCGCTGTCGGCGGCACTGACCTTCGGCTGGCGGGGCATGCTCAAGGTCCGGCACGTGCCCGAGCAACTGCTCGACGTCACGGTCACCCCGGTGATGTTCGTGCTGATGTTCACCTACCTGTTCGGCGGCGCGATCGCCGGCTCCACCAGCGCCTACCTGCAGTACATCCTGCCCGGGATGCTGGTGATGTCGGTGCTGTTCACGACGGTCTACAGCGGGGTCGCGCTCAACACCGACCTCACCAAGGGCGTGGTCGACCGGTTCCGCTCGCTGCCGATCTGGCGCCCCGCCCCGCTGCTGGGCTCGCTGCTCGGCGACAGCGTCCGCTACGTGCTGGCCGGCACCGTGATCATCGTGCTCGGCGTCGCGCTGGGCTACCGGCCGGAGGGCGGCGTGGCCGGCGTGCTGGGCGCGCTCGGGCTGGTCGTCGTCTTCTCCTTCGGCCTGTCGTGGGTGTTCTCGGTGCTGGGGCTGCTCATGCGCTCGCCGAACGCGGTGATGAACGCCGGGTTCACGGGCATCTTCCCGCTGACGTTCCTGTCCAACGTCTTCGTCGACCCCGACACGCTCCCCGGTCCGCTGGCCGCGTTCGTGGAGGTCAACCCGGTGTCGGTGCTCGCGACGGCGTCGCGCTCGCTGATGGCCGGGCAGCCCGACGGCGTCGCGATCGTGGTCTCGCTGGTGGTCGCCGCCGCCCTGGCCGCGGTGTTCCTGCCGATCACCACCCGGCTCTACCGCAGCCGCTGAGGGAGGCAGCCCCCATGCCGACCGGGGCGGTCGGCCCGCGGACGGGGCCCGGGTGGCGCTCCGAGGGCGCGGCGGCCGACCGAGGGAGCACCGGGCGCGCCCCGCCGTCAGCGGGCCAGGTGCGCGCGGATCGCGGCGACGACCATGCGGTGGTCGTCGAGCTGCGGGAGCCCGGACACCACGACCGCGCCGACCGGCCCCACCGACCGCACCAGGACGGGGAAGGCGCCACCGTGGGCGGCGTAGCGGGCCGGGTCCAGCCCGAACTCCTCCTCGAACGTCGTCCCCCGCTCGATCGAGGCCTGCCGCACGTGGAGGCTGCTGTGTCCGAAGCGGTGCACCACCCGCGTCTTGCGCTCGATCCACTCGTCGTTGTCGGGCGTCGCCCCGGTCAGCGCCGCGGCGAACAGCCGGTGCCCGTTGCGGGTGACGGCCACCGCGACCGGTGCCCGTGCCGCGCGGCCCGCCGCCACCAGCGCCGAGCCGAGGTCCCAGGCATCGTCGTTGGTGAAGCTGGCGAACTGCAGCTCCTGCTCCTCGGCGGCGAGTTCGGCGAGGGAGGGGAAGGCGTCGGGCATGCCCCCTTCCTACCGGTGGCGGGCTCGGCTCGCGGCCGGGCCCCGGACGGAGTAGGGGTGGAGGCACCCGAGCCGACAGGGATGCGCGATGACGATCACCGAGCGGGTGGACCGGTTCCAGCGGCGGCACCCCGCAGCCGGGTTCCCGATCGCGGTGGTCTACAAGTTCTTCGACGACGACGCCCACTTCCTCGCCGCCCTCATCACCTACTACGGGTTCCTCGCGTTGTTCCCGGTGCTGCTCCTGCTCGCCACCGTCCTCGGCCTGGTCCTGGCCGGGAACCCGGCGCTGCAGCAGCGGCTGCTCGACTCCGCGCTCGCGGAGTTCCCCGTCATCGGACCGCAGCTGGGCACGCCCGAGGCCCTGGGCGGCGGCTTCACCGGGGTGGTCGTGGGCGGACTGGTCGCACTCTACGGCGCGCTGGGCCTCGGGCAGGCGATGCAGCACACGATGAACACCGTCTGGGCCGTGCCCCGCCACAGCCGCCCCGACCCGATCACCTCGCGCGGCCGCAGCCTCCTGCTGCTGTGCACGCTGGGCGTCCTGGTGCTGGCCTCGACGGTGCTCTCCGCGCTCGGCGGCGGCGCGGCCGCGTACGGCGGTGGCTTCAGCGGAGCGGTGCACGTGCTGGTCACCGTGGCGTCGGTGCTCGTGAACGCCGCGGTGTTCGTGCTCGGGTTCCGGATCACCACCGCACGGCGGCTGAGCACCCGGCAGGTGGCGCCGGGCGCCGTGGCCGCCGCCGTGCTGTGGCAGCTGCTGCAGTCCTTCGGCGGGGTGTACGTGGCCCGGGTGGTGGCCAACGCCAGCGCCGTCGACGCGGTGTTCGCCCTGGTGCTCGGCCTGATCGCCTTCATCTACCTGGCGGCCACCGCGCTGGTGCTGTGCGCGGAGGTCAACGTCGTGCGCGTCGACCACCTGCACCCGCGCGCGCTGCTCACCCCCTTCGTCGACCACGACGACCTCACCGAGGGCGACGAGCGGGTGTTCGCCGAGGCGGCCCGCGCCCAACGGGCGGTGCGGCACCAGCGCGTCGACGTCGCGTTCGACAAGGACCGCGCGGACGAGCAGGAGCCGGGCCCGCACCCGCCGGACTGAGCCGGCCCCTGGTCAGGGCGGGGGAGCGCCGTCGCCGGAGTCCGGGCAGGGCGCGTCCGCCGGGGCCCCGCGGGTCCGTGCCCGACCGTCGAGGCGGAGCAGGGCGGTCTCCAGCCGCTCCCGCAGGTGCTCCTCGACCCCGGGGGACCAGCGGCTGCGGTGCCGTTCGCTCTCGGCCGTGGCGACGACCACGGCCGGCTGGTCGAAGCCGAGCTGCCGGCGGGCGGCCCGGTCGTCCGCCGGCCGGTCGTCGGAGAGCAACTCCCTCGGGAGGTAGTCCGGTGCGCTGGGTTCGTGCTGGCCCTTGGTCAGTGGGGTGAAGTCCCACGGGGACGTCACGCCGGGCGCCGATGGCCGCGACCGCACCGCGGCGAGGGTCAGCGCCCCGGCGGCCAGGGCGCTGACCACCGTCGGCAGCACGAGCCAGTGGTCCCGGTCGGGGGCGAGGCCGACGATCCCGGCCCCGACGAGAGCGGCCAGCGTCGAGATCCCCGCCAGCCCCTTGGCGTAGCTCAGCAGCCGGCTGAGCATGGGATGGGCGTCCTGACGGGCGGCGACGGTGCTGCCGAAGCTGATGAAGACGACCAGCAGCGTCACCGCCAGCTCCGCGTCGGTGACCGCGTCGCTCCACCGGGTGAGCGTCAGCACGAGCAGCATGAGGCTGTTCACCCAGCACGCGATGGTCATGGACAGCAGCCAGCCGCTCACCTCCGCGCGCAGCTCCACCTGCGCCTGCGAGAAGGCGCCGGAAGGGACGTCGGTCAGGTGGAGGTCGACCGTGGGGTGCATCCCCGACACCTGGTCGAAGGGGAGGTCCCGCGCAGCCGGTCGCGGCAGCTCCGCGACGGCCCCCGGGGCTCCGGCGGTGGACGTGTCCTCGGGCGCACCGGTCGGTCGGGAGGCGAGCGCCTGCCCTGCCCGGATCACCGCGCCCGGCGGGGCGGTGACCTCCAGGTGGAAGCTCTGGGCGCTCTCGGCGGCGTAGACGGGGAACCGGATCCGCACGGGGTCCACGCCCAGACTCGCCCGCAGGCGGGACCAGCGGATGCGGTCGTCGGCCGGCTGGAGGCTGTAGGCGGTCGGCCGACCGAGACCGGGGTGCGCCCGCAGGCCCGTCGTCCCCGCCTCGTAACGCAGGTCCAGCGGCTCGTCGTACCCGAACTTGACGATCCGACGGGTGAGGTCCTCCCGCTGGAGCAGCAGGCACATGACCCAGCTGTCGAGCAGCCTCTCGCAGGTCATCAGGAACAGGGCGTCGTCCCGCAGGACCGCGAACGTGGGGTCGTGCAGGAGTTCGCGCATGGCCTGGTGGACCTGCGGCCGGTCACCGAAGACCAGTCGCTCCACCAGCTGGTCGACGTGCGGGGGGAGGTCGGCCTCGGGGTCGCCGTCCCCGATCGACGCGGCCAGGCCCTTGAGCGCCGCCGCGGTGAGGGTCTGCTGCTGGCGCAGGCCGAGCAGGGACAGCGCGCTGCCGGCGTGGTCGCGGAGGTCGAACTTCACCAGGCTCCGCTTCTGCAACAGCGCCATCGGGACCGTGTCGAGGACCCGGCCGGACAGTTCCAGGGTGGGAGCGTAGGGCGGCAGGATGAAGTCGACGGTGACCTGCCGCCGGACCGTGCGGTCGTCGATGAAGGTCACCGCCTCCGTCCGGCGCCGGACCCAGTCCCGGCTGTTGAGCCACAGGTGGAGGATGCGCAGGCCGCAGTGGCGGCACAGCGCGACGTTGTAGTCCTGGACCTCCCGCGTCGACGCGAACCGGTGGTGGTGCGGGCCCAGGGCGTCCCAGGGGAAGCGGACGACCGGCCGCTGCACCCACCGGTCGGGCGGGGTGGCCCCCCCGCGGTCCTCGACGTCCCCGACGGTCATGCGCGCGGCCTCTCGGCGTCCACCGGCTGCGGTGCTCCGGGTCGAGGAGAGCACAGCCCCGTCGTCCCCGCACCACCGCCGACCCGGAGCCGCCGGGAGCGGGCCGGAGGTCTCCCCGCCGCCCGCTGTCCACCGAGTGAGACGCACGTCACACCTCCGTTTGACGACGTGGGGCGGGAGCGGGAGGCTGCCGACGTACCGACGCCGGAGCCCACGGCCCGCCCTCGCGGACCACCTCCGGCCAGGAAGGACGGGGCACGCCCCCGCAGCCGAGGAGGACGCGTGACAGCGACGCAGGAACGGTTGACGCGAGCCGGCGACAAGCTCCTCGGCAAGGTGGCCTTCGTCACCGGGGGCACGCGCGGCATCGGCGCGGCCATCTGCCGCAGCCTGGCCTCGCAGGGCGCGGACATCGCCGCCGGCTACAGCGGCAACACGGAGGCCGCCGAACGGTTCTGCCAGGACGTCGGCGCCGCCTACCCGGACACCCGCACCACGATCCACCGGGGCGACATCGGCTCCACCGACGACTGCAAGCGCACCATCGGCGAGGTCATCGAGCAGCACGGCCGGCTCGACATCCTGGTCAACAACGCCGGCATCACCGCCGACAAGACGGCGCTGAAGATGACCGCCGACGACTGGCGGCGGGTCATCGACGTCAACCTCTCCGGCGCCTTCTACCTCTCCCAGGCCGCGCTGACCCACATGCTCGAGCGCGGCAGCGGCCGCATCGTGATGATCTCCTCGGTCATCGGTGAGACCGGCGGCATCGGCCAGGCGAACTACGCGTCGGCGAAGGCCGGCCTGCTCGGCCTCACCAAGACCCTCGCCCTCGAGGCGGCGATGCAGCTGCAGCGCAAGGGCATCACCGACGGCGTCGGCGTCACCGTCAACGCCGTGACCCCCGGCTACATCGCCACCGAGATGCTCGACACCGTCCCCGAGAAGGTGCTCGAGGGTCTCAAGGCCAAGATCCCGCTCGGGCGACTGGGCCGCCCGGAGGAGATCGCCCGCGTCGTGCACTTCCTCGCCGCCGACGCCTCCTCCTACATCACCGGGCAGACCTGGGGCGTCAACGGCGGCCTGGACATGTAGCCGGCACGCGGGGCGAGCCGACCGATCCGAACCGGGAGGGGTGCAGGGTGTTCAGCCGCATCGCCGTCGTCAACCGGGGCGAGCCCGCCATGCGGCTCATCCGCGCCGTCCGCGAGCTCGACGCCGAGCACGGGTCACGGACCCGCGTCATCGCCCTGCACACCGAGGCCGAGCGCCGGGCCACCTTCGTGCGCGCCGCGGACGAGGCCGTCCAGCTGCGGGAGACCGGGGCGGCCAACCCCTACCTCGACCACGCCGAACTCGCCCGCGCCCTGCGCGCGAGCGGCGCCGACGCGGCCTGGGTCGGCTGGGGGTTCGTCGCGGAGGACCCCGCCTTCGCCGAGCTGTGCGCCGACCTCGGGGTCACCTTCATCGGCCCGACGCCGGAGTCGATGCGGCTGCTGGGCGCCAAGATCGAGGCGAAGGTGCTGGCGGAGAAGGCCGGCGTGCCCGTGGCCCCGTGGAGCGGCGGCGCGGTCGAGACCCTCGACGACGGGCGACGGCACGCCGGCACCATCGGCTACCCCCTCATCGTCAAGGCCCGCAGCGGCGGCGGCGGCCGCGGCATCCGGGTGGTCCGCAGCGAGGCCGAGCTGGAGGAGGCGCTGACCCGCACCCAGGCCGAGGCGCACCGCACCTTCGGTGACCCCGTGGTGTTCATGGAGCGGCTGGTCGAGGGCGGCCGGCACGTCGAGGTCCAGGTGATCGCCGACCGGCACGGCACGGTGTGGGCGCCCGGTGTCCGCGACTGCTCGGTGCAGCGGCGCAACCAGAAGGTGCTCGAGGAGTCCAGCTCCCCGGCGCTGTCCGAGGAGCAGGACGCCGCCCTGCGCACCTCGGCGACCGCGCTGGTCAAGGCGGCCGGCTACGTCGGCGCCGGGACCGTGGAGTTCCTGTACCAGCCCGACGAGCGGCTGTTCACCTTCCTCGAGGTCAACACCCGGCTGCAGGTGGAGCACCCGGTGACCGAGGAGGTCACCGGCCTGGACATCGTCAAGCTGCAGCTGCACGTCGCCGCCGGCGGCCGGCTGGAGGGCGACCCGCCCGCACCGACCGGGCACGCCATCGAGGCGCGGCTCAACGCCGAGGACGCCGAGGCCGGCTTCGCCCCGGCGCCCGGCCGGGTCGAGCTCATGCGCCTGCCCACCGGCCCGGGGGTGCGGGTCGACACCGGGATGAGCGTCGGCGACGTCATCCCGCCCGCCTACGACTCGATGGTCGCCAAGGTCATCGCCTGGGGCCGCGACCGGCCCGAGGCGCTGGCCCGCCTGCGCTGCGCCCTGCGCGAGACCACCGTCGTCCTGCGCGGCGGCACCACGACCAAGTCCTTCCTGCTGGACCTCCTGGACCGGCCCGAGGTGGTCGCCGGGACGGCGGACACCGGGTGGCTGGACCGCGCCGACACCGGGGTCGCGACCCCTGAGGTCGCGTCGGCGTGGGTCGCCCTGGTCCAGGTGGCCATCGACGTCTCCGACGCCGAGGAGGCCTGGGAGCGGACGGCCTTCCTGGCCTCGGCCCAGGGCGGGCGGCCGCGCGCGCCGCACGGCGTGGGCCGGCCCATGGACCTGGGCTACCGCGGGCAGGTCTACCGGCTGACCGTCGCCCGCATCGGCCCCGACCGCTACCGGGTGGGGCTCGACGGCCGGTCGGTCGACGTCGAGCTGGACCGGCTGAGCCCGCTGGAGAGCCGGCTGGCCGTCGGCGACCGGCGCCACGCCATCGTGGCGGTGACCGCGCCCGGTTCCCACCTGGTCGAGGTGGACGGCGTCGCGCACCGCGTGAGCCGGGACGCCGGCGGGACGGTGCGGGCCCCGGCTCCGGCCGTGGTCGTCGCCGTCCGCGTCCAGCCCGGCCAGGAGGTCGAGGCCGGGCAGACGATCGCCGTCCTCGAGAGCATGAAGATGGAGACGGCGGTGCGCGCGCCCTTCGCCGGGCGGGTCCGGGAGGTGCTCGCCGCGGTCAACGCGCAGGTCGACGCCGGCGCCGCCCTGCTGAGCCTGGACCGGGCCGGTGGGGACGCCACCGAGGCGACCGGCGAGCGGGTCGAGCTGCCCGACGGCGCCGTCACCGCCGCCCCTGCCGACGCCCGCGACCGCGCCGCGGCGCTGCTGTCGGGCATGCAGGCGCTGATCACCGGCTACGACATCGCGGCCGGCCACGCGCGGGAGCTGGTCGCCGAGTACGGCCGCGTCCGGGCGGAGCTCCCCGTCGACGACGCCGAGCTCGTGCAGCGGGAGCTCGCCGTCCTCACCACCTTCGCCGACCTGGCGGAGCTCTCCCGCAACCGCCCGGCCAGCGAGGAGGAGGAGGCCGACCAGCAGGTGCACAGCCCGCGGGAGTACTTCCACGCCTACCTGCACTCGCTGGACGTCGAGCGGGAGGGGTTGCCGGACAGCTTCCGCGAGCGCCTGTCGCGGGCGTTGCGGCACTACGGGGTCGAGGAGCTGGAGCCCGGGCCCGCGCTGCAGGAGGCGGTGCACCGCATCTTCCTCGCCCAGCAGCGCGTCGCCGACCACCTGCCCGCCGTCCTGGCGCTGCTCGACCACTGGCTCACCGCCGCCGACCTGCCCGCCGACCCGGTGCGGTCGCAGGTGGCCGAGGTGCTCGATCGCCTCGTCGTCGCCACGCAGCTGCGCTACCCCTCGGTGGGCGACCTCGCCCGGGCCGTCCGCTACCGGTACTTCGAGGAGCCGGTCGTCCAGCAGGCCCGCCAGCAGGTGCTCGAGGAGGCCCGCCGGCTGCTGGCCGAGCTCGACGAGGCCGCGGAGCGGGGCGACGCCGGCCCGGGCGGGTCCGGTGGGGGCATCGACCGCATGGAGGCGCTGGTCGCCAGCCCCGAGCCGCTGATCACCCTGCTGGCGCAGCGGTTCGATCGGGAGACGACCGTCCCCGACCCGGTGCTGGAGGTGCTCACCCGGCGCTACTACCGCAGCCGCGCCCTCCAGGACGTGCGCACCACCCTGCTCGACGGGCGGTCGTGCGTCACCGCCGACTACGAGCTGGCCGGCTCCCGGCTGCACCTCGTGGCGCTCATGGTGGAGGCCGGCGGCCTGCCCGCTGCCCTGGCCTCACTCGAGCCGGTGTTCGCCGGCGTCGCGAACCCGGCCGGCCTGGTCGTCGACCTCTACCTCTCCTGGCCCGACCGGCCGGCCGACGGCGACGAGGTCTCCGCCGCCGTGCGGGACCAGCTCGCCGGCACCGCGGCGCTGCGGGCCGGCCGCCGGGTGACGGTGACCGTCTGCACGCCCGACGGCGAGGTGGAGCCGTTCACCTTCCGGCCCACGCCCGCTGGTGCCGACGGCGGTGGCCTGGCCGAGGAGCGGATCGTCCGCGGTCTGCACCCGCTCACCGCGCAACGGCTCAACCTGTGGCGGCTCAAGCACTTCGACGGGGAGCGGGCGCCCTCGGCGGAGGACACCTACCTGTTCCACATCACCGGGCGGGAGAACCCCAACGACGAGCGCTTCATCGCGATGGCCGAGGTCCGCGACCTCACGCCCGTACGGGACGACGCCGGCGAGGTCGTCGGCTTCCCGACGCTGCAGCGGCAGCTGACCTCCTGCCTGGACAGCCTGCGGCGCGCGCAGTCCCTGCGCCGGTCCCGGCGGCCCCTGCAGCACAACCGGGTCTACCTCTACGCCTGGCCGTCCATCGAGGTGCCGCTGTCCCAGGTGGCGGCCTTCGCCCGCACCGCCGCCCCGCTGACGGTCGGCGCCGGGCTCGACCAGGTGGTGCTGCTGGCCCGGCTGCAGGAAGAGGAGGGCCGCCCGCCCCGCGACGTGGCGCTGCGGTTCTCCGCCCGGCCCGGCACCGGGGTGCGCATGGAGGTGACCGACCGCCCGACGGAGCCCATGCGCCCGCTGGACGAGTACACCGAGAAGGTGCTGAGCTCGCGGGCCCGCGGCGCCCCCTACCCGTACGAGCTGGCCCCGTACCTGGCCGGGCCCGACGGCAGCTTCGTCGAGCACGACCTGGACGACCGCGGGCGGCTCGTGCCGGTCCAGCGGCCCCCCGGCCGCAACCGCGCCGGGCTGGTCGTCGGCGTGGTCACCACGCCGACCGAGCGCTACCCCGAGGGCGTCACCCGGGTGGCGCTGTTCGGCGACCCGACCAAGCAGCTGGGCACGGTCTCCGAACCCGAGTGCGCCCGCGTCGTCGCCGCCCTCGACCTGGCCGAGGAGCGCGGCATCCCGGTCGAGTGGTTCGCGCTGTCCTCCGGCGCCCGGATCTCGATGGACAGCGGCACCGAGAACATGGACTGGGTGTCCCGGGCGCTGCGGCGCATCATCGAGTTCACCCAGGCCGGCGGCGAGATCAACGTCGTCGTCGCGGGGATCAACGTCGGCGCCCAGCCCTACTGGAACGCCGAGGCCACGATGCTCATGCACACCAAGGGCATCCTGGTCATGACGCCGGACAGCGCGATGGTGCTCACCGGCAAGCACTCCCTGGACTACTCCGGCGGGGTGTCGGCGGAGGACAACTTCGGCATCGGCGGTTACGACCGCGTGATGGGCCCCAACGGGCAGGCGCAGTACTGGGCGCCCAACCTCACCGCCGCCTGCCAGCTGCTCACCCAGCACTACGAGCACACCTACCGCGCGCCGGGGGAGCGGTGGCCGCGGCCGGCCCGCACCACCGACCCGCGGGACCGGGACGTGCGCGACTTCCCGCACACCCACCCGGCCAGCGACTTCCGGAGGGTCGGCGACATCTTCTCGCCGGAGACCAACCCCGACCGGAAGAAGGCCTTCGACATCCGCACGGTCATGCGGTCCGTGGCCGACGCCGACCACCCGACGCTGGAGCGCTGGGCCGGCATGGCCGACGCCGACACCTCCGTCGTCTACGACGCGCACCTGGGCGGCCACCCGGTCACCCTGCTGGGCATCGAGTCCCGGCCGATCCCGCGGCGCGGCAGCTACCCGGCCGACGGTCCCGACCAGTGGACGGCGGGCACCCTGTTCCCGCGGTCGTCGAAGAAGACCGCCCGGGCCATCAACGCCACCAGCGGCACCCGTCCGCTGGTGGTGCTGGCCAACCTGTCGGGCTTCGACGGCTCGCCGGAGTCGCTGCGCAACCTGCAGCTGGAGTACGGCGCCGAGATCGGCCGGGCCATCACCAACTTCGACGGCCCGATCGTCTTCTGCGTGGTCTCCCGCTACCACGGCGGCGCCTTCGTGGTCTTCTCCGGCGTCCTCAACGACAACATGGAGGTCCTGGCCGTCGAGGGGTCCTACGCCTCCGTCCTGGGCGGGGCGCCGGCCGCCGCCGTCGTCTTCACCCGGGACGTCGACCAGCGCACCGCCAAGGACCCCCGGGTGCGGGAGCTGGAGGCCAGGATCGCCGCCGCCGACGGCGTCGAGGCGGCCCACCTCCGGGTGGAGCTGGCCGCGCTGCGCACCACCGTCCGATCCGAGAAGCTCGGCGAGGTGGCCGCCGAGTTCGAGGCCGTCCACAACATCGAGCGCGCCCAGCAGGTGGGCTCCGTGCACGCCATCATCCCCGCCGCCGAACTCCGCCCCCGCCTCATCGCCGCGGTCGAGCGCGGGATGGAGCGCGCCGGCACCCAGCCGTCCCCGTAGCCCCCGAGAGGACCAGGCATGAACGCGTTCGTCCTGAACCGGCACGGCCGCATGGTGTTCCCGTCCAACATCGTCCCGGAGCTGGACTTCTCGACGGTGGAGACCCTCGACCAGCTCGACAGCGTCATCCGGCGGGACTTCGAGACCAAGGCCCCCAGCGGGACCGACATCCTCGACAAGGTGCGGACCGGTGGGTACTCCACCCGCTACGCGCTCATGCGCGACCTCGCGCTCAACCTGTTCTGGGCCAACCGCTTCTCGATCACCATGTACGAGAAGCGGCCCACCCGCTGGGCCGACGTCCCGCGGAACCGGCCGGACGTCTTCCTCCCGGTCCTGGAGCCGTGGGAGGAGGGGGAGACGAAGGTCGCCGCCGTGCAGGAGGCCTACGCGTCCCTGCCGGCGCAGTGGGACGCGGAGGTCGAGGACCGGATCTTCGGCGTCCTGTTCGACGTCTTCGGCAACCGCAAGCACCACGCCACGACGTTGCCGGCGATCAAGCCGACGGTCGCGGAGTTCCTGGAGAAGCCCGGCAGCCTCACCTTCCGGTTGCCCTCCTACGACCCCGACTACCCGGTCTACGACTACCGGGACATCCTCGACTGCGACGAGGAGGTGCCCGAGCTCGAGGCGCTGCACCGCTGGGCGATGGTGCTGCACAACCAGTACCCGTGGGACCGCACGCAGGTCGAGCTGGCCGAGGCCGGCCAGCTCGCCGACGACGACTACGTCGTCGTCTTCACCCCGCGCGACAAGACGGTCCGGGACTTCCTGCGGCGGCTGGAGGACGGCGGCCAGAGCCGCCCGGCGCCCCAGCCGCGGGAGTCCCGGCAGCCGGCGCGGCCGTTCCGGGAGATCGACGTCCGCCGCGACTTCCGGGTGATGCCGCGGCTGGAGTCCCTGGCCGTGGTGCACGGCGACCAGGTGTGCAGCAACGACGACCTGATCCGCAACACCGCCTACAACTGGTCGCCCATGAGCGCCGAGGAGATCAGCCAGAAGACCGGGATCGAGCAGCGCCGGTACAGCTCGGTCACCGTGGAGGAGCTGGCGCTGCAGGCTGCCGAGGCGGCCCTGGAGAAGGCCGGACGGGGGCCCGAGGAGATCGGCGCGGTGCTGGTCTGCACCTGCACCAGCTCCCGGTTGATCCCGTCCCTGGCCACCTACCTGTGCGGTCAGCTCGGCATCTACCAGACCCTGGCCGCCTACGACCTCATCGCCGCCTGCGCGGGCATGCCCTACGGCCTGGCCGACGCCACCCGGCTGCTGCAGGAGGTCGAACGGCCGGTGCTGGTGGTCTGCGTGGAGAAGTTCTCCGACAAGATCGGCAACGTCCGCACCTCCCGGATGATCTTCGGGGACGGCGCGGCCGGGATGGTGGTCGGCCCGGCCCCCGAGGGTGCCGACCCCGACCTGCTGGTCATGAAGACCTACGCCAGCGGCCCGGCCAGCGAGGTGAACTCGATCCTCTGGCCCAACCCCGAGTTCGACAACAACATCACCGTGTTCGGTCCGCAGGTGAAGGCACTGGCCGGCCGCTACCTGGCGCAGATGATCGAGGAGCTCTCCGCGCTGCCCGACCCGGACGGCCGGGCCGGCTCGCTCATGGAGAGCGTCGACCTGATCGTGCCGCACCAGGCCAACAAGACGATGGTGATCCAGCTGGCCGAGCGCGCCGGGCTGACCGCCGACCAGCTGTACTTCAACATCGAGACCGTCGGCAACACCTCCTCGGCGAGCATCCCGCTGGCCATCCACGACGCGGTGCGCGACGGCGTCCTCACCGAGCCGGCCCGCATCTTCGCGCCCGGGTTCGGCGCCGGCGCCGTCGCCGGCTACGCGATCATGCGCGTGGACCCCGCGATCGTGGCGGTGCAGCGGGGGGCCGCACCGGGGGCCGTCGCCGAGCAGCCGGCCGGCCCGCCGGCGGTGGAGACCGACCCCGGCGAGCTGCCCCGGCCCTCCGACGACGTCGGCGTCGCCTTCGGCTGAGTCGGGCGGGACCGACCCCGGACCGGAGGGGGCACTGTGGCGAGCCGGACGCCCGAGGGCGACACCGCGGACAACGAACTGCTGCTGGAGGACCACCGCGACGGGCACCCGGTCGCCCCGTACCGGGCGCTGTGGGCGGTGCTGCTGCTCGGCTGGGTGGTGAGCTACGCCGACCGGACGGTCACCGGCCCGGTCATCGCCTGGATGATCGAGACCGAGTCCGGGTTCATCGGCGACGCGAGCAACCCGGCGACCGTCGGCGGCCTGGTCGGCTCGATGTTCTTCCTGGGCTACATGCTCACCCAGTACCCGGGCGGGCGGCTGGGGGACCGGTACGGCCACCGCGAGATGATCATCGTCTCGCTGCTGGCGGCGGCGGTGCTCACCGTCGTCTCCGGGCTCATGACCGGCCTGGTCGCGTTCGTCGCCGCGCGCGTGCTGACCGGCCTGGGCGAGGGCGTCTTCTACTCCAACGACCGGACGCTGATCATCAACCACACGCCGGTGGCCCAGCGGACCCTCGGCCTGGGCGTGGTCATCACCGGCCTGTCGATCGGCCTGACGCTGGGCATCGTGCTCACCCCGGTGCTCATCGACTGGGGCGGCTCCCTCGGCATGGGGGACGGCGCCTGGCGGATGCCGTTCTTCGTCTTCGCCGCCGCGACGCTCGTCGTCGTCACCGTCGCCTACGTGTTCTTCCGGTCCCGGCTCGGGGGGCCGATGCGGCTGGGCGCCCCGTTCGGGCAGCTGGCGCTGTTCTCGGCGCCCACCTTCGTCGTGATCGTGGCGCTGTTCCTGCTCGCCGACAGCCTCGAGTGGCCGGAGTGGCTGACCGCGACGATCGCCTCGGTCATCGCGCTGGTCTACATCGCGGTGATCGTCCGCAGCGTGCAGCGGTCCGGCCGCGGGCCGGCACTGCTCAACCGCAACCTGTGGCTGATCTACATCGCCTACATCGCGATCCTGTGGAACCTGTGGTTCTTCAGCTTCTGGTCGGTGCAGATCGTCCGGGAGGCGGCGCAGAGCAGTCTCATCGCGGCGGCCCTGACCGCGGCGTTCAACGCCGGCGCCGGGATCCTCGGCTTCCCGGTCGGCGGCTGGCTGGCCGACCGGGCGATCCGCACCGGCCGCGGGCGCAAGCCGCTGGCGCTGGTGTGCACCGGCGTGTACTCCGTCCTGGTGCTGGCGTTCGGCTGGAGCATCTCCGGCGGCCGGGAACCGTCCCTGCTCCTGCTCGGCCTGCTGCTGTTCTCCTCCGGCGTCTTCTTCAACGCGCTGCAGCCGATCGTGCAGGGCATGACCGGGGACCTGGTGCCGGCCGGGGAACGCGGCTCGGCCTTCGGGATGCTCAACCTGGTCTCGGAGATCGGTGCCGTGCTCAGCCCGGTGGTCAGCGGGATCCTGCGCGACGCCACCGGAAGCTGGGCCACCGGTGTCTACGTCGCCGCCGGGATCATGATCGTCTCCTTCTTCCTCTACGCGCTGGTGCGGGAGGCCCCCGCCCACCACGAGGACCCGATCCCCGCCTGAGCCTCTGGAGGAACGCCATGTCACAGCCCGGTGCGGCGCCCAGCCACGCCGCCTTCCGCAGCTTCCCGTCCAACGCCTGGTACGCCGCGGCGTGGGACCACGAGGTGGGCCGCAACCTGCTGCCCAAGACGATCGCCAACCGGCCGATCGTCTTCTACCGCACCGCCGCCGGCCGCGCGGTCGCCCTGGCCGACGCCTGCTGGCACCGGCTGGCACCGCTGTCGATGGGCAAGCTGCGCGGGGACGACGAGATCATGTGCGGCTACCACGGCATCTGCTACGACGCCGACGGCCGGGCGACCTTCATGCCGGCGCAGGAGACGATCAACCCGAGCGCGACCGTGCACTCCTACCCGGTGGTCGAACGGCACCGCTACGTGTGGGTGTGGCCCGGGGACCCGGCGCTGGCCGACCCCGACCTCGTCCCCGACCTGTACATGAACGACCACCCCGACTGGGCCGGCGACGGCAAGACGATCCACGTCAACTGCAGCTACCAGCTGATCGTCGACAACCTCATGGACCTCACGCACGAGCAGTTCGTGCACGGGTCGAGCATCGGCCACGACGCACTATCGGAGTCCGACTTCGAGGTCACCCACGACGCCCGGACGGTGACGGTGACCAAGTGGATGCTCGGCATCGACCCGCCGCCGTTCTGGAAGCGCAACCTGCAGGACCGCTTCCCCGACTACGAGGGCCCGGTCGACCGGTGGCAGATCATCCACTTCACCGCGCCGTCCACGGTGGCCATCGACGTCGGGGTCGCCAAGGCCGGCACCGGGGCCCCCGAGGGCGACCGCAGCCAGGGGGTCACGGGCACGGTCATCAACACGATGACCCCCGAGACCGACCGCACCTGCTTCTACCTGTGGGCCTTCGCCCGCGACTGGTGCCTGGACAAGCAGGTCATCACCACCCGGCTGCGCGAGGGCGTCTCCGGCGTCTTCTTCGAGGACGAGGTGATGCTGGAGGCGCAGCAGCGCGGGATCGAGGCCAACCCCGGCTACGACTTCTACAACCTCAACATCGACGCCGGGAGCATGTGGACCCGTCGCATCGTGCAGCGCATGATCGACGCCGAGCTCGGTTCGGACGCCGAGCCGCCCGCCGAGGCCTCCGGCGACGCCGCGGTCGCGATGGGTGCGGTCACCGGTGCGGCCAACGCCGCGGTGCACGAGGAGGGCACCGGGATGGCCGCCGAGGTCGCCGGCGGCATCGCCGGGCACCGGCAGCAGCCGACCGTGGGCCTCATGGGCCGCGGGCTCTAGGCGCCGGCGATGGCGGCCACCAGCGCCAAGAAGTGGCGGCGGGCCCGCGTGCTGGACGTCTGCGAGGTCGCCCAGCACGTGCGCCAGGTGGTGCTCGAGCCGGAGCACCTGGAGGCGCCGGCTCCACCGGGCAGCCACATCGACATCGGCGTCTACGTCAACGGCCGGGCCGACGTCCGCTCGTACTCCGTCGTCGGGATGGGGGCCTACGGCACCGAGATCGTCCTCGGCGTGCAGCTGGCCCGGCAGAGCCGCGGCGGGTCGGCCTACATGCACGCGCTGCGCCGCGGCCAGGAGGTGTCGATCACCCAGCCGCTGCAGAACTTCCCCCTCAACTACGGCAAGCCCGCCTACGTGCTGGCCGCCGGCGGCATCGGCATCACCGCGCTGGTCGCGATGGGCAAGGCGCTGCGAGCCCGTGGCGCGGACTACCGGTTCGTCTACGGCGCGCGCTCCCGGGACCTGATGGCCTTCGCCGACGAGCTGGTCGCCGAGCACGGCGACCGGCTCCAGTTGCGGGTCGACGACGAGGGCACCGGGCTGGACGTCGCCGAGCTGGTGGCCGGCGTGCCCGACGGCGGGGAGCTCTACGTCTGCGGCCCGACCCCGATGCTGGACGCGATCAAGGCCGCCTGGGCCGCGGCCGGGCGGCGGCCGGCGGACCTGCGGTTCGAGACCTTCGGCAGCAGCGGCCGGTTCGCCCCCGAGGCGTTCACGGTGCGCATCCCGCGGCTGGGGCTGGAGACGCTCGTGCCGCACGACGTGTCGATGCTCGAGGCGCTGGAGGCCTGCGGCGCGGACATGATGTTCGACTGCCGCCGCGGTGAGTGCGGCCTGTGCCAGGTCAAGGTGCTCGGCGTCGAGGGCGTCATCGACCACCGCGACGTCTTCCTCAGCGACGCCCAGCACCAGGCCGGCGACCGGCTGCAGAGCTGCGTCTCCCGGGTGGTCAGCGCCCGCACCGGCGGGCTCGCCGGAGCCGACGGTCAGCCGGCGGCGGTGACCATCGACGTGCCCTGACCCGGGGCGGGGCGGGGCGGCGCCGGCCGCGGGTCAGCGGGCCAGGAAGTGCACGCCGAGCCACAGCCAGACCACCAGGACCGCCACCCGGCCGGGCGTCGTCCGCAGGGCGGCGCCGACGGCCCGCGCGACGGTCACCCCGTGGACCCCGCGCCGGGCGGCGGCCTGCAGCGCGAGGGCGGCGAGCAGGAGGGCGGCGAAGCCGACGGCGCTGACCGTGGCGCCGCTCATCCCGGCCGCCGCAGGCAGCGCGGTCGGGTGGCGATCCAGGCGCCGCCCGCCAGCCAGCACGCCGTCGCGGCGGCGCGGGCGAGCGGGTGCGCCAGCACCGGGTCGGCGAGGTCGCTGAGCGACGGCAGGTCGCCGTCGGCCAGCGTCACCAGCTCCCAGGCGACGGCCGCCGCCAGCCACCCCAGCCAGGGCAGTCCCCGCCGACCCACCGGCGGCGCCCCCTTGCCGGCCCGCCGGGCCAGGGTCACCCCGGACACGACGAGTCCGGCCCCGACGACGGCCACCAGCGCACCGGGGGAGAGCTCCCCGGCGGTCGCGACCGTGACCACGCACGCGCCCGCCAGGGCCGTCAGGGTGAGCCGACGGGGTCCGGGGCAAGACAGCACCCGTGCATGCTGACGCCCCCGACCGGCGCAGGGCGACGGCCCTGGGCGCGGCCCTGGTGGTCGTCCTCGGAGCCTGGAACAACGTCGTCGTCCCCCGGCTGCCCGCCCGGCCCGGTGCCTACGTGGCCGCGAACGTCCTCGCCACCGGCGTGCTGCTGGCGGCCGCCCGGTCCGCCGGCCTCTCGTCGGCGGACCTCGGCCTCGACCGCGGCCGGCTCGCGGCAGGGGCGCGGCAGGGCGGGGCCTGCGCCGCGGTCGTCGCGTCCGGCTACGCGGTCGCGCTGGCCGTCCCCGGCGCCCGGCCGGTGCTGGCCGACGCCCGGGTGGCCGGTCTGGACGGCCGGGGGATCGCCGGCCAGGTGCTGGTCCGGATCCCGCTGGGCACGGTGCTGTGGGAGGAGGTCGCGTTCCGGGGCGTGCTGCCGGCCGTCCTCGCCCGGCGGGTGTCCCCGGCACGGACGGCGGGCGCCTGCGCGGTCCTGTTCGGCACCTGGCACGTCCGGCCCACCCTCGACGCGCTCGCGGTCAACGGCCTGGCGGCCGGGCGCCGGCAGCGGGTGGTGGCGGTGCTCCTGGCGTGCCTGGGCACGGCGGCCGCGGACGTGCTGTTCGGGTGGCTCCGGCGGCACAGCGGCAGCCTGCTCGCCCCCGCCCTGCTGCACCTGGCGGCCAACTCGCTGGGGGTCGTGGCCGCCGCCGCCGCGCACCGACTCCGGTGAGCCGCGCGGTCCACCGGTCCTCCACCCCGGTCGCCCACCGGGCTACGTTGGCGGGATGGCACCGCCGGAGGAGGGCCCCGACCGTTCGGTCCGCCCGCTGGAGGACTCCATCCGCACGGGGCTGGCCGGCTCCTCGACCTACGCCGGCTACCTCGACCTGGACCGGCTGCTGAGCGCCCAGCACCCGCGCAGTGAGCCCGAACACCACGACGAGCTGCTGTTCATCGTCCAGCACCAGACCAGCGAGCTGTGGTTCAAGCTGGTGCTGCACGAGCTGCGGGCCGCGCGCCGGCACCTGGCCGACGACGAGCCGGCGCCGGCGCTGAAGTGCCTGGCCCGCGTCAAGAACATCCAGCGGACGCTCACCGAGCAGTGGTCGGTGCTGGCCACCCTCACCCCGCGCGAGTACGCCCAGTTCCGCGGCGTCCTCGGCTCGGCCTCCGGCTTCCAGTCCCACCAGTACCGGGCCGTGGAGTTCATCCTCGGCAACAAGAACGCCGCCGTGCTCGCGGTCTTCGACGGCGAGCCGGACGCCCGCGCGGTGCTCGCCGGGCTGCTGGAGGAGCCGACCCTCTACGACGAGTTCCTCCGGCTGCTGGCCCGCCGCGGGTTCGCCGTCCCGGCCGGGGTCCTGACCCGCGACGTGCGGGAGCCGTGGACCTTCCGGCCGGAGCTGGTGCCGGTGTTCCGCGAGGTCTACGAGGACCCCGACGCGCCCTGGGACGTCTACGAGGCGTGCGAGAGCCTGGTCGACATCGAGGACAACGTGCAGTTCTGGCGCTTCCGCCACCTGCGCACGGTCCAGCGCACCATCGGCGGCAAGACCGGCACCGGCGGCTCCTCCGGGGTGGGCTTCCTGCGCCGGGCCCTGGACCTCACCTTCTTCCCCGAGCTCTACGCCGTCCGCACCGAGATCGGCACCTGACGGCCTTGTCGCGTCCGGTGCCGGGGGACGAGCATGGCGGCGCCGTCCAGCACGAGGAGGCCGCGATGACCCAGGACCGCACGGACCCGACGGGTGACTACTCCTACGACCTGGTCCACGAGGACGCGGCGACCGCGGCCGGCCCGCCGCAGCCCCCGCACCCGGGGCCGCCGCCGTCGGCCGGCCCGGACCCGGACGCCGGCGACCACTCGTACGACGAGGCCCACGACTTCCGGTCCCGGTGACCGGCCGGCCCGCCGCGGGATGATCCCGGGGTGCCGCAGCTGCTCGTCGTCCACCACACCCCCTCGCCGTCCCTGCAGGCGGTCCTCGAGGCGGTGCGCGAGGGCGTCGCGCTGGTCGAGGGCGTGCAGCTGACGGTGCGCCCGGCGCTGTCGGCCGGGCCGGCCGACGTGCTGGCGGCCGACGGCGTGCTGCTCGGGACCCCCGCCAACATCGGCTACATGTCCGGCGCCCTCAAGCACTTCTTCGACACCGTCTACTACCCGTGCCTGGACGCCACCGCCGGGCTGCCGTACGGGGTGTACGTGCACGGCAACGACGACACCGCCGGGGCGCTGACCAGCATCGCGCGCATCACCGGGGCGCTGCGCTGGAAGCAGGTCGCCGCACCCCTGAGCCTCACCGGCACGCCCGGCCCGGCCGACCTGGAGGCCTGCCGGGAACTCGCCGCGACGGTGGCGGTGAGCACCTAGCCAGCACCATCCCGCCGCAGGGCGGGCGGACGACGGGAGATGCGGGTGGACGGCGTCCTGGTGGTCGACGCGCTCGTGGCCGTCCTGGCCGTCTCGCTGCTGGCGCCGCTGCTGGTGGGGCTGCTGCCCCGCCTGCCGGTGCCGCAGGTCGTGCTGCTGCTGGCCGGCGGCATCCTGATCGGCCCGCAGGTCCTCGGGCTGAGCTCGCCGGACGGCGTCCAGGTGCTCGCCGACGTCGGCCTCGGCTTCGTGTTCCTGCTCGCCGGCTACGAGGTGGACCTGCGGCTGTTCCGGGAGGACGCCGGGCGGCGGGCCGTCGTCGCCTGGTCGGTCTCGGTCGTCCTGGCCCTCGGCGTGGTGGCGCTGCTGGCCGCGGCGGGCCTGGTCCGGGCGTTCGTGCCGGTCGCGCTGGGACTGACCACCACCGCGCTGGGCACGCTGCTGCCCGTGCTGCGTGACAACGGGCTGCTCGCCGGGCGGCTCGGGCGGTACCTGCTGGCCGCCGGCGGCGTGGGCGAACTGTTCCCGGTGCTGGCGATCGCGCTGTTCCTGGGCTCCCAGAACCGGTTCACGGCGCTGGCCTCGCTGGCGGCGGTCGCGGTGCTCGCGGTGCTGCTCGGGCTGGCCCGCCGGGCGGTGCGCGACGGCGGGCGGCTGGCCACGGTGGTCCTGCTCGGGCAGCACGAGACCGCCCAGATCACGCTGCGCGCGACGATCCTGCTGCTGATCACCCTGATCGCGGTCACTGACGAGTTCCACCTCGACGCCGTCCTGGGGGCCTTCCTCGCCGGCGTCGTCCTGCGGCGGTGGGCGGGCGGGGCGTCCCCCGTGCTGGAGTCCAAGCTCGACGCCGTCGGGTACGGGTTCTTCATCCCGGTCTTCTTCGTGTACTCGGGGATGAGCCTGGACCTGCACTCGATCGCCGAGGCGCCGCTGCGGGTCGCGCTGTTCCTCGCGCTGGTGCTCGCCGTCCGCGGGGCGCCCGCGCTGCTGGTCTACCGCGGCGTGCTGACCTGGCGGCAGCGGGGCCAGACCGCGCTGGTGACGGCGACCGCGCTGCCGGTGCTCGTCGCGCTCGCCGAGATCGGGCTGCGCAACGGCACGATGCTGCGGGAGAACGCGGCGGCGCTCGTGGGGGCCGGCGTGCTGACCGTGCTGGTGTTCCCCGCGCTGGCCGTCGCCCTCGGCCGGCCGGCGGCCGGGCCCCCGCCGGGGGACCGGCCCGCCGGCCGGGGGAGCAGGCGCCGTCCCAGCGGCCCGGTGGCCGACAGCAGGAGGAGGGCGGGGTAGCCACCGCCGTGAGCGGCACCCCGGGCGGCAGGGCGCCCAGGACGGGCGGTCACCCCTCCGCGTGCGGCGCGCCGACGACGGCTCCGGCACGGGGGCGGTGCGGCACGTCGGCGAACAGGTCGACCAGCGCGTCCCAGCGGGTCCGCCGGCCCGGTGGGAACCGTGCCTCCGACCTCCGACGCCGGGCCGAGCCGGCCGGGTACCGCCGCCCGGCCCAGAACGAGGAGGGCCGCGCCAGGCGCACCGCTCCGACCAGCGCCACCACGGGCACGAACACGCCCACCACGCCGAGCACGACACGGCCCTTGAGGATCGCGGCGAGGGCCAGGGCGAGGTCGGCGACGACCACGACGGCGAACGGCACCTCACCCGGCGCCCGGGCGGCGTCGAACGGGTTCGCGCCCACCAGCAGCAGCGCGCCCACGACCAGGGCGATGAGGACCGCGTCGATGGAGCTGCGCCCCTCCTGCGACCAGTAGACGTCCTCCAGGTGCAGCCACAGGGCGAACTCGTCCAGGGTCAGCGCGGCGCCCACCCCGAAGAGGACGGCGAGCAGGTTCCACCAGGCACCGTCGGGCCGGTAGGTCAGCTCGACCAGGCCGGTGCCCAGCAGCAGGAAGATGCCGTACACCTCGTGGTGCAGGTGGACGCCGCCGATGCTGGCGTCCCGGAACGGGCCGCGGCCGGTGCGGATGGCCCGCGTGACGAACCGCGTGACCAGGAAGGTCAGCAGGAACGCGCCCAGCATCCAGGCGACGACGACCCGGTGGCCGGTCAGCGCCGGGAGGAGCTCCAGACCGATGTCCACCGACGCCACCGCCCCCTCCAGGCCCGGCCACCGATGGTGCAGCCCGCGCCCGCCGGTGACCAGGGGCGACGTCCCGGGTCAGGGACCGCGGCCCCTGGCACCAGGGCGCCGGAGACGGCAGGGTCCGCGCGGAACCCCGGACACCGCCGGAGGGAGAGTCCCGTGCGACAGCCGCCACCGCCCCGTCGCGCCCGCTGGGCCGCTGTCGGCGCCGCCGCTGTACTGGCGGTCGCCGGCTGCGGCGCGGGCAGCGACGCGGAGACCCTCCAGGAGACCCCGGACGTCGCCGGTGTGGACGGCACGGTGGGCCGGGTCTCGCTGGACGACGTCTTCCTCGACGCCGAGGACACCGTCGCTGCGGGGGACTCCGTGCCGCTGCGCGGCGTGCTCACCAACGACGCCGAGGAGACCGACCGGCTCGTCGGCGTCACGACGCCGGCCGCGCAGTCGGTCCAGCTCCTCGACGAGTCCGGCCAGGTGAGCCCGGGGCTCGAGCTGCCGGCCGGCGGACAGGTGGAGGCCGTCACCGGCCCGGTGCGGATGCAGCTGGAGGGCGTCACCGGGCCGATCGCGCCCACCGACACCGTGCGGGTCACCTTCACCTTCGAGACCGCCGGGGAGGTGGCGCTCGACGTGCCGGTCGTCCCGGGCCCCGGTCCGGTGGACTGAGCAGCCGTCGGCCGACCACTGCGCAGGCTCTCGCCGCACGGGCGGGTCGGCCGGCGCGGCGGGGGTACCGCAGCGGCGTGGACGGCGGCGCGGGACCCCGAGAGGGCAGCATCCGGCTCCGGGACGGCCGGGTGCTGGCCTACGCGGAGTACGGCGACCCGGACGGGCGGGCGGTGCTGGGCTGCCACGGCTCGCCGAGCTCCCGGCTGGAGCGGCACGTGGAGGACCCGGAGGACTACCGGCACTGGGGCGTGCGCTTCCTGGTGCCCGACCGCCCCGGCTTCGGCGGCTCCGACCCGCAGCCGGGCCGCCGGGTGACCGACTGGCCCGACGACGTCCGCCAGCTGCTGGACACCCTGGGGGTCGGGCGGCTGGACGTGCTCAGCCTCTCCGGGGGCGCGGCCTACGCCCTGGCCTGCGCCGCCGCCTTCGGGGACCGGGTGCGCGGGGTGGGGGTGCTCGGTGGGGCCCCGCCGCCCGACGTGCCGTGGCCGTGGCACGACTGGGTGCCGCACCAGCTGCGGTCGGCGGCCCGGCGGTCCTCGCCGGTGGCCGCGCTGCTCAAGCCCCTCTTCATCCCCGCCGCACGGCGCCCGGCGCTGATCCCGCGGTACCTGGAGGTGCGGCTGAACCCGGCCGACCGCCGGGTGATCCGGCGCCCCGTCGTCCGGCGGCTCCTGGTGGCGACGTTCACCGAGGGGCTGCGCAACGGCCCCGGGGTGGTCGCCGAGGACCGCGCGCTGCTGCTGCACCCGTGGGGTTTCCCGCTGTCGGCGGTGACCCAGCACGTGCACATCTGGCACGGCACCCAGGACTGGGAGGTGCCGGCGGCCCTGGCCCGGGTGCTCGCGGCGATGCTCCCCCGGAGCACGGTGCACTGGCTGCCCGGCGAGGGTCACTTCTTCGTCTTCGACCACGCCCGGCGGGTGTACTCGGCACTGCGGGCGTGAGCCGGGCCGCCGTCGCCCCGGATGGCGGGCCCGGCGCACCGGGTGTGCGATGGAGCGGCGTCGTCGCTGCCTCCCGGGAGTCGCCATGCCCCGCCGTGCCCCCACCCTGATCGCCGCGGCCGCGCTGGCCGCCGGCGTCGTCACGACCGCCCCGCCGGCCGCCGCGCACGGGCCCGACCCCGGCAAGCAGCCGGTCGCGGTGGGCACCGGGGGCGCGGTGGCCACCGTGGACCCCGACGCGACCCGCATCGGCCTGGAGGTCCTGGCCGCGGGCGGCAACGCCGCCGACGCGGCGGTCGCCGCGGCCGCCGCACTGGGGGTCAGTGAGCCGTACTCCGCCGGCGTCGGCGGCGGGGGCTTCTTCCTCTACCACGACGCCGCCACCGGCACGGTCTCCTCGATCGACGGCCGCGAGACCGCGCCGCAGGCGATGGGCCCCGACGCCTTCCTCGACCAGGCGGGCAGCCCCCTGCCGCTGCAGGAGGCGGTGCAGAGCGGCCTGTCGGTCGGCACGCCCGGGACGCCGCTGACATGGGAGCGGGCGCTGGCGGAGTTCGGCACCCTGTCGCTGGCCGAGGCGCTCGAGGGGGCGACCCGGCTGGCCGAGGAGGGGTTCGTCGTCGACGAGACGTTCCGGCAGCAGACCGCCGACAACGAGGAGAAGTTCCGGCGGTTCGCCGCCTCCGCGCAGCTGTGGCTCCCGGGCGGCGCGCTGCCGGAGGTCGGCTCGGTGTTCCGCAACCCCGACCTGGCGCGCACCTACGAGGTGCTCGCCGCCGAGGGCGCCGGTGCCTTCGCCACCGGGGAGCTGGCCGGCGACGTCGTGCGCACCGCCCAGGACCCGCCCGAGGCCGCCGGCCAGCCGCCCGTGCGGGGCGGCCTGCTCACCGAGGCCGACCTCGCGGCCTACGAGGCGCCGCTGCGCGAGCCGACACGGGTGGGGTACCGGGGCCTGGAGGTCGTCGGGATGGCGCCACCGTCCAGCGGCGGGTCGACGGTCGGGGAGGCGCTGGGCGTCCTCGAGCGGTTCCCCCTCGCCTCGCTGCCCGACGCCGACGCGCTGCACCTCTACCTGGAGGCGTCGGCCCTCGCCTTCGCCGACCGCAACGCGTACGTGGGCGACCCGGCGACCACCGACGTGCCCCTGGCCGAGCTGCTCTCCGACGGGTTCGCCGCCGAGCGCGCCTGCGGCATCGACCCGGCCCGGGCAGCGGCCCGGCCGGTGGCGGCCGGGGTCCCGGACGGCGCGTACGAACCCTGCCCCGCACCGGCGGGGGCCGTGGTGGGGGCGGGCAGCGAGGGGCCGTCGACCACCCACCTCACCGTCGCCGACGCCGACGGGAACGTCGCCAGCTACACGCTGACCATCGAGCAGACCGGGGGGAGCGGCATCACCGTGCCCGGCCGCGGGTTCCTGCTCAACAACGAGCTGACCGACTTCACCTTCGCCGCCGCCGACCCGTCGCGTCCGGAGCCGAACCTGCCCGGCCCGGGCAAGCGGCCGCGCAGCAGCATGGCGCCGACGATCGTGTTCGACGACGGGGCGCCGGTGCTGGCCCTCGGCTCGCCCGGCGGGGCCACGATCATCACCACGGTGCTGCAGACGCTGGTCGGCCGGCTCGACCGCCAGGCCGACCTCGCCGAGGCGATCGCCGCGCCGCGGGCCAGTTCGCGCAACGGAGCGACGACGGACGCCGAGCCGGCCTTCCTCGCCGCGTACGGGGCCGACCTCACCGCGCGCGGGCACGTGTTCGCCGAGGTGACCGAGATCGGCGCCGCGACCGGCGTCGAGTTCCTGCCGGGCGGGCTGCTGCTCGCCGCGGCCGAGCCCGAGCGACGCGGTGGCGGCAGCGCCGGCGTCGTCCGCGACGTGCTCGCCGACGTGGACGCCGGGTAGGGGGGGGGGGGGGGGGGGGGGGGGCGCCCCGCCCCCCCCGCCCCCCCCGCCCCCCCCCCCCCCCGCCCCCCCCCACACCCCCCCCCCCCCCCCCCGCCCCCACAACCACACAACCCA
>NZ_JBJGYJ010000041.1:0-38612 GCF_054049935.1 Geodermatophilus sp. SYSU D00742 | reverse complement strand
CGCTCACGGGGTCTCCTCGCTGGCGCTCGTCGGCCGCGCTCACGGGCTCTCCTCGCTGGCGCTCGTCGGCCGCGGTCGCGGCGCGGCTGTGGTGCCGCGGGGGGGGGCCCCCCCCGCCCCCCCCCCCCCCCCCCGGGGGAGGGGGTCGGGGGAGGGTGCCGTTCAGCGACAGGTTGCCGACCAGACCCGCCCCAGGTCGACGTGGACCCGCCGGACCAGCCGCGGGGAGGCTGCGGGGGCGGTCGACGGGGCGGGCACGGACATATCCCTACCATCCCGATCGGGTTTGACGGGAATGCGGCCTGCGTGTCACGCTCCCGGCAGGTCAAGAGCGCCAGCGACAAGCCCCGGCTCGCTGGCCGGCAACCCTTCCACCGCGATGGGGTGCCCCGGGTGACGACCAGGCGGGTGCCGACCGGCGCCCGCAAGCGCGGGCCCCGTACGCCGGGTCCCCGAACCGAGGAGGCCTGTGTGACCGCCGCCGTCCTGCCCCGCCCCGTCGTCCCCGCCGCGTCGCAGCGGCCGCTGCTGCCGGTCGTCGGCGCCGGCACCGAGGTCCCGCTGGTGCCCTCCGGGCGGGCCCCGTACGCCGACCTCGACACCGCGGCGAGCACCCCGGCGCTGGTCGCGGTCGCCGACCGGGTGGCCGAGGCGCTGCCCCTGTACGCCAGCGTCCACCGCGGCGCCGGCTGCCTCTCCCAGGTCTCCACGGCGCTCTACGAGTCCGCGCGCGACACCGTCGCCCGCTTCGTCGGCGCCCGGCCCGACGACGTCTGCGTGCTCGCCCGCAACACCACCGACGCGCTGAACCTGCTGGCCGCGTGCGTCCCCGCGGGGCAGCGGGTGCTCGTGCTCGACTGCGAGCACCACGCCGACCTGCTGCCCTGGCAGCGCCGGGGGGACACCACCGTGCTCCCCACGCGGTCCACGGTCACCGCGACGCTGCGGGAGCTGGCCGCCGAGCTCGCCGCGCGGCCCGCCGGCCTGGTGGCGGTCACCGGCGCGTCCAACGTGACCGGCGAGGCGCTGCCGCTGGCCGACGTCGTCGAGCTCGCGCACGCCGCCGGCGCCCGGGTCGCCGTGGACGGCGCCCAGCTGGTGCCGCACCGCCGGTTCTCCCTGGCCGCGACCGGCGCCGACTACGTCGCGCTGTCCGGGCACAAGCTCTACGCGCCCTACGGCACCGGGGCGCTGGTGGGCCGCCGCGACTGGCTCGACGCCGCACCCGCCCACCTCGCCGGCGGCGGCGCGGTGCAGGAGGTCACGGTGGAGGAGACGCGCTGGGCCGCGGCGCCGCACCGCCACGAGGGCGGGTCGCCCAACGTGCTGGGGGCGGTGGCGCTGGCGGCGGCCTGCGACGCACTGGGAGAGCTGCCCGACGGTGCCCTGGAGACGCACGAGCAGGCGCTGCGGGCCCGGCTGGAGGCCGGCCTCGACGCGCTCCCCGGCGTCCGGCGGCTGCGCATCTGGCCGGACTCGACCGCCCCCGTCGGCGTGGTGTCGTTCACCGTCGAGGGCGCCGACCCCGGCCTGGTCGCCGCCGTCCTGTCGGCCGAGCACGGCATCGGCGTCCGGGACGGCCGCTTCTGCGCCCACCCGCTGCTCGATCGGCTGGGCGTGCCCGAGGGTGCGCTGCGGGCCAGCGTCGGCGTCGCGACCACGGCGGCCGACGTCGACCGGCTGCTCGCCGGCCTCGCCGCCTTCATCTCCAGCGGGCCGGCGGCGCGCTACGCGGTGCGCGACGGCCGGTGGCAGCCGGCCGAGGACCCCCGCCCGCTGGCCGGGCTGGCCGGAGCCGACCTGCGCGCCGTCGCCCGCGGCGCCGGTTGCGGACCGGTGGGGCGGTGAGCGGGTCAGCCGGGCAGGACGACGGTGCGCAGCTCGTGGGCGCCGTCGGCGCGCGTCGCCTCGTAGAACCAGCGGGTTCCGCCACCGGGCAGGGCCACCGCGTCGGCGTAGCGCAGGCCGCCGGGTGCGTGCGGGCTCTGCAGCAGCGGCCCGCCGGGGGCCGCGCGGAACCGCCCGTACCCGTCGGCACGTGCCAGGCCGGTGCGCTCCTCCCAGTTCTCCGCCGCGGTGGCGCGGCCGTCGTAGAGCGCCCAGCTGCGCTCGCCGTCCAGCACCACGGCGGCGACGCGGACGCCGCGGGCGTCCCAGCTGCCGGGCGTGCCGGCCAGCGCGGTGCCCTGCCAGGTCCAGTGGACGCCGTCGTCGCTGGTGGCGTGCTCGGTGGTCATGCGGTCGGTGGCGTCCGGGTCGTCCAGCGGGTGCACGCTGGCCCACAGGTGCCACCGGTGTCCGTCGTGCCGCAGCACCGGGTCCTTGACCGCCTCGGCGTCGCTGCCCGGCAGCACGGTGCGCGGGGTCGCCGTCGCCAGCTCCTCGACCGTGCCGGCGTCGAGCAGGTCGACCCGCCAGTGCCTGGTCCCCGGCGTCGCGCAGCTGACGTAGAGCCGCCAGCGGCCGCCGGGCGTGTGCACCAGCGCCGGGCGCTCCAGCGACTCGGCTCCGAACGCGTCCTTGCCCACGGCCACGACCGGGGTGAACCGCACCCCGTCGTCGGACCGGGCGACGACGTTGGCGAAGCCGCGGCCCTCGCCGACCGGTCGCCGCAGCCGGTAGGCCAGCCACCACGTCCCGTCGACCAGCTGGGCCGACGGCCCGCCGGCCCACGACCCGGGCCGGGGGTCCTCCGGGGCCAGCACCACCTCGGCGTCGGCCCAGAACCGGTCGGGCTCCGGCGGGCGGGGTACGGAGGTCGGGGCGGGGCTGGGCGGCACGCGGCGGCTCCGGTCTCGAGCGAGGGGGACGCCGCCCAGTCTGCACACCGACCCGGGGAGGAGTCCGCATGAGCGGCCGGCTGCCGCAGTTCGTCATCGCCGGGGCGCCCAAGGCCGGCACGACGGCGTTGCACGCCGCCCTGGCCACGCACCCGGGCCTGTACCTGTCACCGGTCAAGGAACCGAAGTTCTACCTGACCGACGGCCGGCGCCCGCCGCGCAGCGGGCAGCGCGGCCCCGGCGACGCGCACAGCGCCCGGGAGTGGATCTGGCGGCGGGAGGAGTACCTCGCGCTGTTCGCGGCCGCTCCGGAGGACGCCGTCCGCGGCGAGAGCACGCCGTTCTACCTGTACGACCGGGCCGCGCACGCCCGGCTGGCCGGCGACGTGCCGGACGTCAGGGTGGTCGTGGTCGTGCGGGACCCCGTGGACCGCGCCTGGTCGAACTGGGTGCACCTGCGGGCCGACGGGCTGGAGCCGGTGCCGGACTTCCTCGCCGCCGTCCGGCGGGAGCCGGAGCGGATCGCCGCCGGCTGGGCGCCGTTCTGGCACTACCGGGGCCTGGGTCGGTACGGCGAGCAGCTGCGGGACCTGTACCGGCACGTGCCGAGGGAGCGGGTGTTCCTGCTGCGGTACCGGCAGCTGGTCGACACCCCGCGCGAGACGCTGGACCGGGTCAGCACGTTCCTCGGCGTGGCGCCGGGGATCGCGCACACGGTGGCCCCCGAGAACGTCAAGCCCTACCTCGCCGACACCCCGCGGTACCGGGCACTCGCCCGGGTCGTGCGGGCCGGGGCGGCGCTCGGGGCCTACGCGCCGCCGCAGGTGTGGCGGCAGGTGAGCCGGCCGCTGCTCGCCGCGCTGCACGCCGGGAGGGCGCCGCGCCCGGAGATGCCGGTCGAGGTCCGGCGCGAGGTGCTCGGGCCGCTGCTCGATGACATCGCGCTGCTCGAGCACCTGACCGGCGAGTCCTTCGCCGACTGGAAGGGCGACACCGGGCGGGGCGATTTCCGGTCCCGGTCGTCCGGGACCGCACCGGTCCCCCGGTAGAGGAGACCCCGATGACCGTGACCGACGAGCTGCCGGCCGCCGGCACCCGCGACGCCGAGCCGTCCTCCGGCCCGCTGCCGCTGCCGCCGGAGGACGGCGCCCGCGGTGTCGTGGTCGACGTCGCCACCGGGAGACGCAGCGACGTGCTCCGGGCCGGGTACACCCCCCGGGCGGCGCCGCTCGCCGGCAGCCGCCCCCGGTCCCGTCCTCGTCCGACCCCCGCCCGACCAGGAGAACCATGACCACCGTCGCCACCCCCGCCGACACGTTCGCCCGCGACTGGGCCGACTGGCACCGCCGGCACGAGGAGGTCCGGGCCGATCCGCACGGCTTCCTCGCCGTCACCGGCCTGCACTGGCTGACCGCCGACCCGCGGCGCCTCCCCGGCGCCCCCGGGGCCTGGTCGACCGGCCCCCGCGGGGTCGTGGTGAGCCTGGAGGAGGGGGAGGAGCTGGCGGTCGACGGTGTGCCGCTGCGCGGGGAGCACGTGTTCGGCGTGCTGCCCGAGCGGGGTGGGGTCACCGCGACCGCGGGGGACGCGGTCGTCGAGGTGGCCCGGCGGGGTGGGCACGACGTCGTCCGGCCCCGGCGCCCCGACTCCCCCCTGCGGGTCGGCTACACCGGCACGCCCACGTTCGAGCCACACCCGCGGTGGGTGGCCGAGGGTCGGTACGTGCCGTTCGACGAGCCCCGGCCCACCACCGTGGGTGCCGCGGTCCCCGGCCTCGAGCACGTCTACGACGCCCCCGGGGTGGTCGAGTTCGCCCTCACCGGCCGGGACCTGCGGCTCACCGCCTTCCCCGGCTCCGCGCCCGGGAGCCTGCTCCTGCTCTTCACCGACGAGACCTCCGGCGTCACCACGTACGCCGCCAACCGGGCGCTGGCGCTGGCCCCGCCGGACGACGACGGGCGGGTCGTGCTCGACTTCAACCGGGCCACCAACCTGCCCTGCGCCTACACCGACTTCGCGACCTGCCCGTTGCCGCCGGCGGAGAACCGGCTGCCGATCGCGGTCGAGGCCGGCGAGCGGACCCCCACCGAGCGCACCGGGGGTGCGGCGTGAGCGGCCCGGCCTCCCGGCTGCACCTCGCGGTCGCCCTGGACGGCGCCGGCTGGCACCCCGCCGCCTGGCGGGAGCCCGACGCCCGGCCGGCGGAGCTGTTCACCGCCGGCTACTGGGTCGACCTGGTCCAGGAGGCGCAGCGGGGCCTGCTGGACCTCGTCACCCTCGAGGACGGCCTGTCGCTGCAGTCGACCGACCGGTACGGCCCCGACGACCGGACCGACCAGGTCCGCGGGCGGCTGGACGCCGTGCAGGTCGCCGCCCGCGTCGCACCGGTCACCGAGGGGATCGGGCTGGTCCCGACCGCGGTGGTCACGCACACCGAGCCGTTCCACCTGTCCAAGGCGATCGCCACCCTCGACTACGTGAGCACCGGCCGGGCCGGCGTCCGGGTCAAGGTGGGCAGCAGCCCCGCCGAGGCCGCCCACTTCGGCCGGCGCACCCTGCCCGCGCTGGGCAGCGTGGACCCGCGCGACCCGGCCGTTCAGGCGGCCCTGCGGGAGCTGTTCGACGAGGCCGCCGACTGGGTGGAGGTGGTCCGCCGCCTCTGGGACAGCTGGGAGGACGACGCCGAGATCCGCGACGCCGCGACCGGCCGGTTCATCGACCGCGCGAAGCTGCACCCGGTCGACTTCGTCGGCCGGTGGTTCTCCGTCCGCGGCCCGTCGATCACGCCCCGGCCGCCGCAGGGCCAGCCGGTGGTCACCGCGCTGGCCCACCAGGCCGTCCCCTACCAGCTGGTGGGGCGCAGCGCCGACGTCGGCTTCGTGACACCTCGGGACGCCGCCGACGCCACCGCGATGGTGGCCGAGATCCGCGCCGCCCAGGCCGCGGCGGGACGGTCGGGGGAGACGGTGCACGTCTTCGGCGACCTCGTGGTGTTCCTCGACGACGACCCCGCGGCGGCGGATGCCCGCCGCCGGCGGCTGGACGACGTCGCGGGCAACGAGTACGCCAGCGACGCGACGGTGTTCGCCGGCTCGCCCGCCCAGCTGGCCGACCTGCTGGCGGAGTGGCACCGGGCCGGGCTCACCGGCTTCCGGCTGCGCCCGGCGGCCCTGCCGCACGACCTGGTGCAGGTGACCGGCGGTCTGGTGCCCGAACTGCAGCGCCGTGGCCTGTTCCGCACCACGTACGAGGCGACGACGCTGCGCGGCCACCTCGGCCTGCCGCGCCCCGCCAACCGCTACGCCGCCGTCTGAGGAGACCGGATGACCAAGCAGATCCACCTGGCGGCGCACTTCCCCGGGGTCAACAACACCACCGTGTGGAGCGACCCGGCCGCCGGCAGCCACATCGAGTTCGCCTCCTTCGCCCGGTTCGCGCAGGCGGCCGAGCGCGGGAAGTTCGACTTCCTGTTCCTCGCCGAGGGGCTGCGGCTGCGGGAGCAGAACGGCCAGATCTACGACCTCGACGTCGTCGGCCGCCCCGACACCTTCACCGTGCTGGCCGCCCTCGCCGCCGTCACCGACCGCCTCGGCCTGACCGGCACGATCAACTCGACGTTCAACGAGCCCTACGAGGTGGCCCGCCAGTTCGCCAGCCTCGACCACCTCTCCGGCGGGCGCGCGGCCTGGAACGTCGTCACCTCCTGGGACGCCTTCACCGGCGAGAACTTCCGGCGCGGCGGGTTCCTGCCGCAGGACCAGCGCTACGAGCGGGCCCGGACGTTCCTGGCGACCGTGCTGGAGCTGACCGGCTCCTGGCGCGGCGACGAGATCGCCGCGGACAAGGACAGCGGGGTCTTCCTCCGCGACCGGCAGGCCGGCCGGTTCGCGCACACCGACGCGCACTTCGACATCGCCGGCCGGTTCGACGTCCCCCGCAGCCCGCAGGGGCACCCGGTGGTCTTCCAGGCCGGTGACTCCGAGGAGGGCCGGGAGTTCGCCGCCGCCGGCGCGGACGCCATCTTCAGCCGGCACAGCACCAAGGAGGCCGGGCAGGCGTTCTACGCCGACGTCAAGGGACGCCTGGCACGGTACGGCCGCTCGCGCGACTCGCTGCTGATCCTCCCCGCGGCGACCTTCGTCATCGGGGACACCGACGCCGAGGCCGCGGAGCTGGCGCACGAGGTGCGGCGCCAGCAGGTGTCCGGGCAGACGGCGATCCGGTTCCTCGAGCACGTGTGGAACCGGGACCTGTCCGCCTACGACCCCGACGGACCGCTGCCCGAGGTCGACCCGGTGGTGGGGGAGGGCCACGTCGCCCAGGGCCGGGCGCAGGTGCGCATGTACCGGGACCCGCTGGCCACCGCCCGGCAGTGGCGCGCGCTGGCCGCGGAGAAGGGTTACTCCATCCGGGAGCTGATGATCGAGGTGCAGAGCCGGCAGACGTTCATCGGCAGCCCGGCCACGGTGGCGGCGACGATCGACGACCTGGTGCAGTCCGACGCCGGCGACGGCTTCATCCTCGTCCCGCACATCACCCCGGGCGGCCTGGACCCGTTCGTCGACACCGTCGTCCCGCTGCTGCAGGAGCGGGGCGTCTTCCGCACCGACTACACCGGGACGACGCTCCGCGACCACCTCGGGCTGGCCACGCCGCGCTGAGGCACCCGCTGAGCGCGGTCACGGCCGTTGCGGCGGCGCGCTGCCACGAGGAGGGTGTCCGGCGCGACCGGGGACGAGGGGGCGCGTGATGGCGGCGACCGACGACGGCCCGGGCTCCGCCGGGGTGGCCCGCGTGGTGGTCGACGGCGCGCGGCTGGCCTACCGGGAGCTCGGGTCGGGTGAGCCGGTCGTCCTCGTGCACGGCGGGATCAGCGACCTGCGGACGTGGGCGGCCCAGCTCGAGCCGCTGGCCGCGCGCCACCGGGTGATCGCCTACAGCCGGCGGTTCGCCCGGCCGGGCGCCGACGTCCCGCCGGGCGCGGCCGACCCGATGCCCGTGCACGTCGACGACCTGGTCGCCCTCCTCCGGGAGCTCGGCGCGACGCCGGCCCACCTGGTCGGCAACTCGTGGGGTGCGTTCATCTGCCTGCTCACCGCGATCGAGCACCCGGACGCCGTCCGCAGCCTGGTCCTCGAGGAGCCGCCGCTGCTGCCCCTCGTGCTCGGCCCGGGCACGCGCCCGCACGCCGGGGTGCTCGCGCGCAGCCTGCTGCGGCACCCGGGCGCCACCCTCGGGGTCCTGGCGTTCGGCGTGCGCACCTTCGCGCCGATGGCGTGGGCCGCCCGGCGGGGCGACCCCGAGCGGGCCTGGCAGCTGTTCGCGCGCGGCGTGCTCGGCGCCGCGGCGTTCCGGGCGCTGACCGAGGAGCGCCGGCAGCAGATGCGGGAGAACGCGACGACGCTGCAGCCGGCCCTGCGGGCGGGCTTCCCGCCGCTGTCCGGGACCGACCTGCGCGCCGTCCGGGTGCCCACCCTGCTGATCACCGGCGCCCGGAGCCCCCGTGTCGTGCGGGCACTGAGCCGGTGGCTGGCGTCGCTGCTGCCCGAGGTCGAGCAGCTCCAGGTGCCGGGCGCGTCGCACCTGGTGCACGAGGACCAGCCGGGGCTGGTGAACGCCGCGATCCTGGCGTTCCTGGACCGGTGCCGGCCGCGCGGGTGACGCCGTGCGGCCGGCGGTCGTCCGGCCCCGTCGGGGGCGTTCCTCGCGCTCTGCGGGTGCCGCACCACCCGCAGAGCGCGAGGAACACCCGCACGGCGCTGTCGCCCGGACCAGGGTCCGGGGACCGACCGCGCGCGGCCCGCCCCCGGACCCACGCTCAGGAGCCGACGGCCGGGTTGACGACGGGCTCGTCGACCGCCTCGTCGGACAGGCCCCAGCGCTGGAGGGTCCGCGCGTAGGTGCCGTCCTCGAACACGTGCCGCAGCGCCGCCTCGAACGCCGCGACCAGGCCGTTGCCCTTGAGGGAGGTCGCAGGAGCGGGCGGGACCGCGGGGCCGGCCGGAGCCGGTCAGGGGAGGGAATGCCTCGGCGACAGAGCGCGCTGTCGGTACGGAGCAGGTCGACCGCCGGCCGGCCGACCAGGTCGGCCGAGAGGTCGCGCACGCTCGGCGTGCTGGCGGTGCTCACGGGGGCGTGCTCCTCGTGCAGAGCCCGGGAGGGCTGCGGACTTGCCGGCGCGGGATGCGTCGGCCAGGTCGTCACCCGGGGCACCCCGTCGCAGCGGAGGGTTGCCGGCCAGCGAGCCGGGGCTTGGTGCTGGCACCCAGGACCTGGCCGGGACGACAGGCACCGGATGCCATATCCGTCAATCCCGATCGGTTTGGTAGACGTTACGGACACGCCGCGTCGGACGGAGGAGGGGACGTGACCCGATCGGAGCTGGCACGGCGTCGGCACGTCGACCTGCTCCGCACCTGCAGCGCCCTGTGTCCGGAGGCGTGAGCCCTCCTCCCCCTCCCTCTGGCACTGGAGCGTCCCCGCATGTCCCGCCTCGACCCCCTCCGCGCCGCCTCGCTCGTCGTGGTCGGCGCCGGCCCCACCGCGATCGGCGTCCTCGAGCGCCTGGTCGCCTCCGCGCCGGAGCTCTCCGGCGGCCGGCGGCTGCACGTCCACCTCGTCGACCCGTTCCCGCCGGGCGGCGGCCGGGTCTGGCGCGCCGCGCAGCCGGACCTGTTGTGGGCCAACTCGCTCGTCGGCGACGTGACCGTGCTGCCCGATCCGTCCGTCGTGGTCGACGGCCCCGTGGGGGAGGGCACCACGCTGTGGCAGTGGGCGTGCGACGTCGCCCGCTCCCGCCCGGCCGAGGACCCGATCGGGCGGGAGGCGCGCCGGCTGGGCCCGGCGTCCTTCCCCTCCCGGCCACTGGTCAACGCCTACCTGGGCTGGGTCCTGGACGCGGTGGTGGCCGCCGCCGCGCCGGAGGTCGACGTCCACCTGCACGCCACCCGGGTGGTCGACGTGGTCGACACCCCCGCCGGCACCCGGGTGCGGCTGGCCGACGGCACCGAGCTGCACGCCGACGCCGTGGTGCTGGCCCAGGGGCACCTGGACGCGCGGCCGACGGCGGCCGAGCGGGCCACCGCGGAGGTCGCGGCGCACCACGGCCTCACCTACGTGCCCACCGGCTACACCGCCGACCTGGACCTCTCCGCGCTCGCGCCGGGGGAGGACGTCCTGGTGCGGGGGGCGGGCCTGGCGTTCGTCGACCTCGTCGTGCTGCTGACCAGCGGGCGCGGCGGGCGGTTCGTCCGCGAGGACGACGGCCGGCTGCGCTACCGGCCCTCCGGTCGCGAGCCCGTCCTGCACGTGGGCTCGCGCCGCGGCGTCCCCTACCGGTCCAAGCTCGGCTACACCTGGAGTGGCCCGCCCGTACCGCTGCGCTTCTTCACCCTCGCCGCGATCGAGGAGGCGTTCGGCCCGTCCCGGCGGGTGGACCTGCGCGCCGACCTCGCGCCGTTGATCGAGCGGGAGCTCGCCTGGGCGCACTACACCGAGCTGTTCCGGGCCTTCCCCGAGCGCACCGCCATGCCGTGGCCGGAGTTCGCCGACGCCTTCACCGCGGCGACGACCGACCGCGCCGAGCGGGCGCTGGTCGCCCGGGCGGTGCCCGACCCGGCCGACCGGTTCGACCTCGCCGCGCTGGACCGTCCGCTGGCCGGCCGGCGGTTCCCCGACCCCGAGGCGCTGCAGGACGCGGTGCGCCGGCACGTGCGGGCCGACCTCGACCGGTCCGCCGACCCGCGGTTCAGCACCGACGCCGCCGTCTTCACGGCGCTGCTGCAGTGCCACGGCACGATCGCCGCGCTGGCGACGGCGCGCCGGCTGACGGCGCGGGCGGAGGCCGAGGAGCTCTCCGGCTGGTGGATGAACCTGTTCAGCTACCTGGCCAGCGGGCCGCCCGGCCCGCGGCTGGAGGAGCTGCTCGCGCTCTCCGAGGCGGGGGTGCTGCGCTTCCTCGGCGCCGGCGTCGAGGTGGTGCTCGACGGGGACGCCGGGGTCTTCCGCGCCCGCTCGGCCAGCTGCCCCGGCGTCACCGAGGCCCGGGCCCTGGTGGAGGCCCGGGTGCCGATGCCCGACGTCACCGCCACCCCCGACCCGGTGGTGACCGGGCTGCTGCACCGCGGCGAGGCCCGGGAGCGGGTGCTGGCCGACCCGGGCGTCGCGGCCGGCGTCCGCGGCACCGGGCGGCTGGACGTCGACGCCGACCTCCGGCTGGTCACCGCGGCCGGGACGCCGCACCCGACGGTCCGCGCGGTCGGCTACTGGACGGCCGGCGCCCAGGTCGCGGCGTTCGCCCGCCCGCACACCAACGCACCCTTCTTCCGGCAGAACGACGCCCTCGCCCGCGACCTCTGGCGGAGCCTGACCGGTGCGGCGGACGGGTCCGTGGTCCCCGTGCTGGCCGCCGGCGCCGCCTGACGTCGGTCGACGCCGGGGCCCCGACGGACCGACCGCGCGTCCGCCCGGCGGGGCGGCGCCGCGACTCTGGACACCGGTGATGCAACCATGGTTGCATCACCACATGCAGCCTCCCGCGGTGTCGACCGGCGAGTGGGTGCTGCTGTCCTACCGCCTGCCGCGGGAGCCGTCCGGCCCCCGCACGACGCTGTGGCGCCGGCTGAGGCGGCTGGGCGTGGCACAGCTGTCCGACGGGCTGGTCGCCCTGCCCGCCGACGCCCGCACCCGCGAACAGCTGGAGTGGCTGGCCGACGACGTCCTGGCGGCCGGTGGGGCGGCGGGGATCTGGCTCGCGCGGCCGGCGACCTCCGCCCAGGAGCGCGAGCTGGCCACCCGGATGGCCGCGGCCCGCGCCGAGGAGTACCGGGCGCTGGCGGAGGGGTGTCGCGCGGCCGCGGGCGACGGCCCGGCCGACCGGGTCCGCGCGCTGCGCCGGCTGCGGGCGGAGTTCCGTGCGGTGGGACGGCGGGACTTCTTCCCGCCGCCCGAGCGCGAGGAGGCGGCCGGGGCGTTGCGCGCGCTGGCCGCCGCCGGGGCGACGGAGGCCGTCCCGTGAGGTGGGCCACCCGCGCCGGGGTGCACATCGACCGCGCCGCCTGCGCCTGGTTGATCCGCCGGTTCCTCGACCCGGAGGCGCGGTTCCTCTTCGTCGCCGACCCCGCCGAGGTGCCCGCCGACGCCACCCCGTTCGACATGCGCGGCGTCGAGCTCGGCCACTCCGGCGGCGACTGCAGTTTCGAGACGATCCTGCGCCGGTACGACCTCACCGACCCCGTGCTCTGGCGGATCGCCGAGGCGGTGCACGAGGCCGACCTCGACGACGGGCGCTTCGACGCCCCCGAGGCGCCGGGCCTGGACGTCGTCCTGCGCGGGCTGTCCATGACCGGTACCGACGAGCAGACCCTCGCGGTGTCCGGGCCGGTGTTCGACGGCCTCTACGAGTACCACCGCCGCCGCCTGCTGCTCGGCCGCGAGCCGGCCTGACCCCCGAGGACGACATGGACCGCGAAGACACCGCCGCGCCGGCGCAGCAGGACGTCGTCCCCTTCGGGACCGCGGTGCGGGCCTGGTTCCTCGTCTCGCTGCAGACCTTCGGCGGCCCCGCCGGCCAGATCGCGGTCATGCAGCGGATGCTCGTGGACGAGCGGCGCTGGATCGGGCAGCGCCGGTTCCTGCACGCCATGAACTACTGCATGCTCCTGCCCGGCCCGGAGGCGCAGCAGCTGGCCACCTACGTCGGGTGGCTGCTGCACGGCACCCGCGGGGGGCTGGTCGCCGGCGGGCTGTTCGTGCTGCCCGGGGTGGTCGCGCTGCTGGTCCTCTCCGCCGTGTACGTCGCCTTCGGGTCGACCGTCGCCGTCACCGCCCTGTTCGCCGGGCTGGCCCCCGCGGTGCTGGCGATCGTGGCCCAGGCGGTGGTCCGGGTGGCCAGGCGCGCCGCGAACAGCCGCGCGCTGGTCGGCATCGCGGTCGCCGCGTTCCTCGCCCTCGCGCTGTTCGGCGTCCCGTTCCCGGTGGTCGTCGCCCTCGCCGGCGTCGCCGGGTGGGCGCTGGGCCGGTGGCGGCCGTCGGCGCTGCCGCGGAAGGCCGGCGCCGAGGCGGCGGACGACGGCCCGCCGCCGGTGATCTCCGACGACGTCCTGCACACCGAGCCGCCGTCCGGGCGCCGGACCCTGCGGGTGCTGCTCGCCGGGCTGGTGGTGTGGGGCGTGCCGGTGGCCGCGGTCGCGCTGCTCACCGGGGCCGACAGCGTCTTCACCCAGCAGGGGCTGTTCTTCTCCGGCGCGGCGGTGGTCACCTTCGGCGGCGCCTACGCGGTGCTGGCGTACGTGGCCCAGCAGGCGGTGGAGGTGTACGGCTGGCTGGGGCCGCGGGAGATGGTGCGCGGGCTGGCGCTGGCCGAGACGACCCCCGGCCCGCTGATCATGGTGGTGCAGTTCGTCGCCTTCCTCGGCGCGTACCGGGCCGGTGGCGGCCTCGACCCGTGGGTCGCCGCGGTCCTCGCCTCGCTCCTGGTCACCTGGGTGACGTTCGTGCCCAGCTTCCTGTTCGTGCTGCTCGGCGCCCCGTACATGGAGCGGCTGCGCGGCAACCGGTCCCTGTCGGCGGCGCTGACCGGGATCACCGCCGCGGTCGTCGGCGTCATCGCCAACCTGGGCCTCTACTTCGCCGTCCACACGCTGTTCTCCCGGACGCTGGACGTCGACCGCGGGCCCCTGCACCTCGAGCTGCCCGACCTCGCCACGCTGCGCCCGGTGCCGCTGGTCATCGCGGCCGTCGCGGCGCTGCTGCTGTTCCGGCTGCGGTGGTCGGTGCTGCGCACGCTCGGGGTCTGCGCGCTCCTCGGCCTGGCGGCGGGGCTGGCGGGGCTGCCGGTCGGGTGATCTCCCGCCCGGCGGGAACAGGGCTGCCGGCCACCGGGTTCGGCGACGTGCAATGGCGCTGCCGCGCCACCCACCCGCATCGGAGGACCCCGCATGTCGATCGTCGTCACCGGAGCCACCGGCCAGCTCGGCCGGCTGGTCGTGGAGGAGCTGCTGGCCCGGGGCGTCGCCCCCGGGGACGTCGTCGCCGGCGGGCGGGCGCTGGAGCGGATCGCCGACCTCGGCGAGCGCGGCGTGCGCGGCGTGCGCCTGGACTACGACGACCCGGCGACCCTGGACGCCGCCCTCTCCGCGGGCGACACCGTCCTGCTGGTCTCGGGCAGCCGGCCCGGCGCGCGGGTGGCCCAGCACCGGGCCGTGGTCGACGCCGCGGTGCGGGCGGGGGTCGCCCGCATCGCCTACACGAGCATCCTCGGCGCCGACGACACCCCGTTGCTGCTCGCCCCGGACCACCGGGCCACCGAGCAGATGGTCCACGAGAGCGGCCTGCCGGCCACGCTGCTGCGCAACGGCTGGTACACCGAGAACTACGTGCCGCAGCTGCAGCAGGCGCGGGAGACCGGCGTCGTGGCGGCCAGCGTCGGCGACGGCCGGGTCGCCAGCGCCACCCGGGCCGACTACGCCGCCGCCATCGCCGGCGCCCTGACCACCGACGGCCACGAGGGGGCGGTGTACGAGCTCTCCGGTGACACCGCGTGGACCTTCGACGAGCTCGCCGCCGCGATCGGCGAGCTGCTCGGCCGCGAGGTCCGCTACGAGCGGCGCTCGCCGGAGGAGCACCGCGCGGCGCTGCTGGCCGCCGGCCTCGACGAGGGGACCGCGGGGTTCGTCGTCGCGCTCGAGGGGGGCATCCGCGAGGGCGCGCTGGCCGCCACCAGCGGTGACCTCGCCAAGCTCGCCGGGCGCCCCAGCACGCCGCTGGTCGAGGGCCTGCGCCCCTTCGCCTGATGCACTGGGGGCAGGGACGGCCGTCTCCGCCCCTCAGCGGCGGGTGGGCAGGCGGCCCTCCTCGTGGTCGAGCTCCCGCTCCAGCCGGCGCAGGCCCTCGTCGGGCAGCCGGCCGACGTCGCGCCAGTGCAGCAGCTCCTCGCGCTGGGCGGTGAGCACCGCCTTGCGCACCCGCAGCGCCGCCTCGTACTCCGGTGACATCGGCACCTCGCCGCCCTCGACGCCCTGCAGCATGTCCAGCCGCCGCCGGTAACGGTCCAGGCGCGCCTGCAGCTGCGCCCGGATCGTCTCGATCGCGTCGTCGTCGACGTGGTCGTGCTGCTCGGCGGCCAGCTCGTCCAGCCGCCGCAACCCCGCCTCCACCGACGCCGCCCGCGCCTGGTTGCGCAGCCGCGCCCGGTCGGCCTCGTCCGCCCGCAGCCCGAGCGCGCGGACCAGCGGCGCGAAGGTGAGGCCCTGCCCGACCAGGGTGACCAGCACGGCGAGGAAGGCGCAGAACAGCAGCAGGTTGCGGTCGGGGAACGGCGCGCCGGTCTCGGTGGTGAGGGGCAGCGTGAAGATCGCCGCGAGGCTGATCACGCCGCGGGTGCCGGCCCAGCTCAGGACGACGATCTCCCGGCCCGACAGCCGCGTCAGGGTGGTCCGCGGGTCGCCGTCGTCCCCCGCGAGGTCCTCGCCGCCCAGCCGGGTGTGCAGCGACTGCGGCAGGTGCTCGGTGAGCCACAGCCACAGGGGCCGCAGCAGGAGGACGACGCCGACGGTGACCAGCGAGGCGGTCACGATCGTGCCGGTCGTGTACTGGCCCAGCCCCCTGATGACGGCGGGCAGCTGCTGACCGATGAGCAGGAAGACGACGCCCTCGAGGAGGAAGTCGACCAGCCGCCAGACGGCGTCGGTCTGCAACCGGGTCGCGCCGGTCGCCCAGACGGGGAAGTTGTGGCCGATGACCAGGCCCGCGACGACCACGGCCAGGACCCCGGAGACGTGCACCGTCTCGGCCAGCAGGTAGGCCACGAAGGGGGTGGCCAGGGAGATCGCGTTCGACGACAGCGGGTCGCGGCGCAGCCGGCGCAGCGGCCGGACGGCGTAGGCGATGAAGACACCGACGGCCACGCCCCCCGCCGCGACGACGACGAACTGCCCGACGGCCGCCGGGGTGGAGAAGCCGTCGCCCTGCGCGGCGGCGACCGCGACGGACAGGATGGTCAGCGCGGTGGCGTCGTTGAGCAGCCCCTCGCCCTGGATGAGCGTGACCAGCCGCGGTGGCAGCCCGACCCTGCGGCCGACGGCCAGGGCCGCCACCGGGTCGGGCGGGGCGACCGCCGCGCCCAGCGCGATCCCGGCCGCCAGCGTCGCGCCGGCGACGAACAGCTCGAAGCCGATCCCGACGACCAGCGCGGTCGCCGTCACGAGGAGCACCGAGAGGCTGACCACGGTCCGCAGGTTGCGGCGGATCTCGGTCAGCGAGCTGTCCAGGGCGGCGCTGTAGAGCAGGGGCGGCAGCACCAGGGTGAGCACGAGCTCGGGGTCGAGCTCGATGTTGGGCCCGGGCAGGTACGCGTAGGCGATGCCGGTCAGCGTCAGCAGTGCCGCGGCGGGCAGGCCGCTGCGGTCGGCCACCCAGCGCACCGCGACGATCACCGCGACGGCGCCCAGGACCAGCAGCAACAGCGTCTCCACGTGCACCTCGACATCCTTCCCGATGGACCGTGGCCCGGCCGGACGGCCCACCGATGACTCCTGGCCGGCCGGGCGGTCGGAGGGGAGAGGCCGACGAGAGGAGCGCGACCATGACCGTGACACGGTCGACGGGGCCCGGCCCGCTGGACACGGAGTTCACCGCCGAGCTCCTCCGCAGTCCCGCGGCGGGTGGCTGGACCTACGTGGTGATGCCGTGGTCGGCCGAGTTCTCCGGCGCCCGCGGCCTGGTCAGGGTCCGCGGCACCATCGACGGCCGGCCCTTCCGCACCTCGTTCCTGGCCCTGGGCGACGGCCGGCAGAAACTGCCGGTGCGAGCCGACGTCCGGCGCACCATCGGCAAGCAGGCCGGTGACACGGTGACCGTCCGCCTGGCGGAACGGCTGAGCTGAACCCGGGGTCCGGGGCACACGGCGGCGCGCCCCGGGCCGCAGGCGTCGCTGGCGTACTGTGCCGACGTCATGCAGCGGGTGGAGCCACCCGGGCCGAGGTGGTGGGGACGTGGTGGACGAAGCGCGTGGGCGGTCCGTGCGCGCCGCCGGCGACCCCGGCCGCGGGACCCCGCGTCGGGCGGTCGCGGTCTTCGACGCCGACTGGACCCTCGTCACGGTCGACGAGGCGACCGCCGACCTGCTGGGCCGCCGGCGGGAGGACCTCGTCGACCGCAACATCTGGATCGCCCTGCCCGAGCTCGCCGGGACGATCTTCCACAGCTTCCTGCTGCACGCCCGCAGCGTCGGCGAGCGGGTGACCTGGTGGGGCTTCTACGCCCCCGCCGGACGCTGGCTCGACGCCACCGCGCACCGGGTCGGCGACCAGTTGCACGTCTACCTGCGGGAGCGCACCGGCCCGCTGCCGGAGGGGTCAGGGTCCGACGACCGGGGGGACGGGGCCGGCGACTCGGCCGAGGACGACCGGCTCCGCTTCCTGGCCGAGGTCAGCGAGGCGATGATCAGCACGCTGGACGCCGGGGAGTCGCTCGGCAAGCTCGTCGACCTCGTCGTCCCCCGGCTGGCCGACTGGGCCGTGGTGACGGTCGTGGGGGACGACGGCCAGCCCCCCGAGGAGAGCTGGGCGCACCGCGACCCGGCGCGGCTGGCGGACCTGGACGCCTACATGCGGGGCCGGGTCCGGGTCCCGGGTGACGACAACGACCCGCTGACCGCCGCGCTGCTCACCGGCGAGCCCATCCACCTGCCGCGGATCGACCCGGTGCTCGTGGAACCGGCCCTGGGCAGCGACGAGGTGCGGCAGGCCTGGGCGCGGCTGGACGCCGGGTCGATCACGATCGTGCCGTTGCGCGCCCGGTCGGAGACCTTCGGCGCCCTGGGGCTGGTCAACGGCTCGGGCCGGTCGCCGCACGGGGAGATGGAGATCGCGACGGCGGTGGAGGTCGCCCGGCGGGCGTCCCTGGCGATCGACAACGCCCGGCTCTACGGGCGGCAGCTCAAGGTCGCCGAGACCCTGCAGCGCAGCATGCTGACCCCGCCACCGCAGCCGGACCAGCTGGAGATCGCCGTCCGGTACCAGCCGGCGTCGAGCACCCTCCACGTCGGCGGCGACTGGTACGACGCCTTCCAGCAGCCCGACGGCGACACCCTGCTCGTCATCGGCGACGTCGTCGGCCACAACGTCGATGCCGCGGCCGCGATGGGTCAGGTGCGCAGCATCGTGCGCGGCATCGCGTACGACCGGCAGGAGGAGCCGGCGCGGATCCTCACGCGGGTCGACGCGGTCCTGTCCGGGCTGCACATCGGCACGCTGGCCACCGTCCTCATCGCCCGCATCGAGCAGACCGCGGCCGAGGCGGGCACCGGCCGGCGCCGGGTGCGCTGGTCCTCGGCCGGGCACCTGCCCCCGCTCCTCCTGCACGCCGACGGGCGGGTCGAGGCGCTGACCTCCCGGCCGGAGACCCTGCTGGGGACGGAGTCCGCCCACTCACGGACCGACTCCGTCGCCGAGCTCGCCGCCGGGGACACCCTGGTCTTCTACACCGACGGCCTCGTGGAGCAGGGCCGCAGCGGCATCGACGAGGGGACCGAACGGCTGCTCGCGGCGGTCGGGTCCATCGGCTGCGTGCCGGTCGACGAGCTGTGCGACGCGCTGCTCGGCCGCATCGTCGGCGGCCGCCCCGACGACGACGTCGCGATCGTCGCCGTGCGCTGCCACCCCCAGGACGGCGGAGCCGCGCCGGCCCCCTGACCACGGGATACGGCATGCTCGGGCGGCCCCGAGTTCCGCCGTCGAAGGGACGCCCATGTCCGCCCTGTCCGGTTTCGCCGCCGCTCTGACCGGTGGCCGCATCGAGGTCGTGGACCTCACCGCCCCGCTGTCGGCGCAGACGCCGGTCATCCAGCTGCCCGAGCCGTTCGCCCAGACCGCGCGCTTCGAGCTCGAGGAGCTCAGCCGGTACGACGACCGCGGTCCGGCCTGGTACTGGAACAACTTCCGCACCGGCGAGCACACCGGCACCCACTTCGACGCGCCGAACCACTGGGTGACCGGGCGGGACGGCGAGGACGTCGCCTCGGTGCCCCCGCAGCGGCTGATCGCCCCGGCCGCCGTCCTGGACTTCTCCGCGCAGGCCGCCGCCGACCCCGACTTCCTCCTCGAGGTCGAGCACGTGCGCGCCTGGGAGGCCGAGCACGGGCCGTTGCCCGACGGCGGGTGGCTGCTCTACCGCACCGGCTGGGACGTCCGCAGCGGCTCGCAGGAGGAGTTCCTCAACGCCGACGACGCCGGCCCGCACACCCCGGGCATCTCGCCGGACTGCGCCCGCTGGCTGGCCGAGGAGGCGCCGGTCGTCGGCCTGGGCGTGGAGACCGTCGGCACCGACGCCGGGGCGGCGCACTCCTTCGACCCGCCGTTCCCGTGCCATGCGGCGCTCATGGGCAGCGGGAAGTACGGCCTGACCCAGCTGCAGAACCTCGCGCAGCTGCCGCCCACCGGGGCGGTGCTGGTGCCGGCCCCCCTGCCGATCGTCTCCGGCTCCGGCTCGCCGGCGCGGGTGCTGGCCCTCGTCGACCGCGGACAGGACGGGCGCGGATGAGCCGCAGCACCACCGTCGCCGAGGCCGTCGGGGCCGCCCTGGTCGGCTGCGGTGTCGACGCGGTCTTCGGCGTCGTCGGCTCGGGCAACTTCGCCCTCACCAACGCCATGGTGGCCGCGGGCGCGCGGTTCGTCGCCGCCCGCCACGAGGGCGGCGCGGCGACGATGGCCGACGCCCACGCCCGGATGACCGGCCGGCCGTCGGCGCTGAGCGTGCACCAGGGCTGCGGGCTGACCAACGCGATGACCGGCATCGCCGAGGCGGCCAAGAGCCGCACGCCGCTGCTGGTCCTGGCCGCGGAGGCGTCCTCGCCGACGTCGAACTTCGCCGTCGACCAGGCCGCGCTGGCCGCTGCCGTCGGCGCGGTGCCGATGCGGGTGACCTCCGTCGGCGACGCGCTGGACCAGGTGGCCGCCGCCGTCGGCACCGCCGTCCACGGCCGGCGCACGGTGCTGCTGAACCTCCCGCTGGACGTGCAGGTGCAGCAGCTCCCGGTGCCACCCGGTCCGCCGCCGGTGCCGTCGCCACCGGAGCCGGTGGTCACGCCCGAGCACGTGGAGCGGCTGGCGCACGCGCTGCGGCACGCGCGGCGGCCGGTGTTCGTGGCCGGCCGCGGCGCCCGCGGTCCCGCCTCCCGCGCGGCGCTGGCGGCGCTGGCCGAGCGCTGCGGCGCCCTGCTGGCCACCTCGGCGGTGGCCAAGGGCCTGTTCGCCGGGGACCCCTGGTCGCTGGACGTCTCCGGCGGTTTCGCCTCACCGCTGGCCGCGGAGCTGATCACCGGCGCCGACCTCGTGGTCGGCTGGGGGTGTGCGCTGAACATGTGGACGATGCGGCACGGCCGGCTCATCGGCCGCCACGCCGTCGTCGTCCAGGTCGACGACGACCCGACGGCTCTGGGCGTCCACCGCGACCTCACCTTCGGCGTGGTCGGCGACGTCCGGCGGACGGCGGAGGCGGCGGCCGCCCTGCTCGGGGACGGGACCGCCGTCGGCTACCGGACCGCGGACGTGCGCCGGTCGATCGCCGAGCGGGTGCGGTGGCGGGACGTGCCGTTCACCCCGCTCGGCGGCGCCGGCCGCATCGACCCCCGCACGCTGACCATCGCGCTCGACGACCTGCTGCCGGCCGAGCGGGTCGTCGCCGTCGACTCGGGGAACTTCATGGGCTACCCGAGCATGTTCCTCGACGTCCCCGACGAGGACGGCTTCTGCTTCACCCAGGCCTTCCAGTCCGTGGGGCTGGGGCTGGCCTCGGCGATCGGGGCCGCCGTGGCGCGGCCGGACCGGCTGCCGGTGGCCGCGCTGGGCGACGGCGGCGCGCTCATGGGGGCGTCGGAGCTGGAGACGGTGGTCCGGCTGGGCCTGCCGATGGTCGTCGTGGTCTACGACGACGCCGCCTACGGCGCCGAGGTGCACCACTTCGGGCCGGAGGGGGCGCCGCTGGACACCGTGCGGTTCCCCGACACCGACCTGGCCGCGATCGCCCGCGGCCACGGCTTCGTGGGGGTCACCGTGCGGGGTGCGGAGGACCTCGCCGCGGTCGCCGAGTGGGTGGCCGGCCCGCGGACGGCGCCGCTGTTCATCGACGCGAAGGTGGCCGCGGACGAGCCGTCGTGGTGGCTCGAGGAGGCCTTCCGCGGCCACTGACGCACAGCCCCGTGGGGCGGGGACGGCCGTCTCCGCCCCACGGGCGGGTCAGCCGGCGATGCGGCGGGCGCTGTTGTAGCCGCCCATCGAGTCGATCGACGCGACCTTCACCGGCTGGCCGTAGGTGGAGGCGTGCACCATCTGCCCGTTGCCGACGTAGATGCCGACGTGGCTGACCGGGCTGTAGAAGAACACCAGGTCACCGGGCTGCAGCGCCGACCGGGAGACCGGGGTGCCCATCGCCGACTGCATCCGGCTGGAGTGCGGGAGGCTGATGCCCGCCGCGGCGTAGGCGTACTGCACCAGCCCCGAGCAGTCGAAGGAGTTCGGCCCCGCCGCGGCCCAGACGTAGGGGTCGCCGCGCTGGGCCAGCGCCATGTCGACGGCGGTCCGGGCGGCCGCGCTGCCGCCGGCGCCGGTCGGCGCCGGGGCCGGCGCGGGAGCGGCGGCCGACCGCGCGCCGGCCCCGGCCGCCGGGGCCGGTGGCGCGGCGGGCGCCGGTGCCGGCGCTGCCTCAGCGGCGGCCGCGGCCGCAGCGGCAGCAGCGGCCGCCTCCTCGGCCGCCCGGCGCTCGGCGGCCTCCCGCGCCGCGCGCTCCTCCTCGGCGACCAGCCGGTCGTACTCGGCCTGGAACTGCGCGACCTGCCGGTCCAGGTCGGCCTGCCGCGCCGCCACCTGGTCGACCAGGGCCTGCGCGTCGGCGGCCGCCTGCTCGGCGGCGGTGCGGGCCGCCTCGGCGTCACCGGCGGCCTGCGTGGCCCCGCCCAGGACGCCGTTGTTGTGGTCGGCGATGGTCTGCAGCGTGCCGACGCGGTCGAGCACCTCGTCGGGGGAGTCGCTGGTGAGCACGGCCGACAGCGTGCCGAGCCGGTCCCCGGTGAAGGCGCCGCGGGCCACCGCGCGCACCCGCTCGCGGGCGGTACCGAGCGCGGCCTCCGCGGCGGCCAGCTCCTCGCCGGCCGCGGTCGCGGCGTCCTGGCTGGCCCGCAGGCGCTCGCGCGCCTCGTTGAACTGCTCGGTGACGACCTCCAGGTCGTGGGCCCTCGCCGCGACGAGTGCGGCGGCCTCCTGCGAGGTGGCCGGGTCCTCGGGGGAGGCGGAGGCGGCGGGGAGGCTGGTGAGCGTCAGCCCGCCGGCGGCGACCAGGCCGACCAGGATGCGGGGCAGCGCGCGGGCAGGGGCGTGCGACGTCGCCATGGTGGGCGGGTCTGTCCTCTCTTCCACAGCCGCCTACCGAGTTAGCTGACGGGTTCGGGAGGGAAGTCGCCCGGCGTCCGGCGGCCCGGGCGGGCCGCGGACGCTTCACCCCAGTACTGCGGTGGGTCCCCGGTCCCTGGTGCCGGCGGAACGGGCCGGCGCAGGGTTCGGCGGCGTCCGGCCGGTGTCACCAGGGGGTGACGGAACGGCCCGTCCGGACGCCGTCACGCTAGGTCGGCGCCCCGAGACCGACAAACCGGACGAGGGGGACGCGCGGACACCCCGGGCGGTGCTCACCCGGGGTGACGACACCGCCCGGCATGAGCTGCCTCAGAGGTTGCCGCGGCGTTCCTGCTCGCGCTCGATCGCCTCGAACAACGCCTTGAAGTTCCCCTTGCCGAAGCCGAGGGACCCGTGCCGCTCGATGAGCTCGAAGAACACCGTGGGACGGTCGCCGGTGGGCCGGGTGAAGATCTGCAGGAGGTAGCCGTCCTCGTCGCGGTCGACCAGGATGCCGCGCCGCTGCAGCTCCTCCACCGGCACGCGGACGGTGCCGATGCGGGCGCGCAGGGCGGGGTCCTCGTAGTAGGAGTCCGGCGTCGGGAGGAACTCCACGCCCTCGGCGACCATCGCGTCGACGCTGGCGAGGATGTCGCCGGTGGCCAGGGCGACGTGCTGGACGCCCGGTCCGCCGTAGAACTCGAGGTACTCGTCGATCTGGGAACGCTTCCGCCCGGCCGCCGGCTCGTTGAGCGGGAACTTCACCCGGTGGTTGCCGTTGGCGACGACCTTGCTCATCAGCGCCGAGTAGTCGGTGGCGATGTCCTCGCCGATGAACTCGGCCATGTTCGTGAAGCCCATGACCCGGCGGTAGAAGTCCACCCAGTGGTCCATCGCGCCCAGCTCGACGTTGCCGACGACGTGGTCGACGGCCTGGAACAGCCGCCGGGGTGCACCGGGTCGCCGCTGGTAGGTCGACGTCCGCGCGACGTAGCCGGGCAGGTAGGGGCCGGAGTAGCGGGAGCGGTCGACGAGGGTGTGCCGGGTGTCGCCGTAGGTGGCGACGGCGGCCAGCCGGACGGTGCCGTGCTCGTCGCCCACGTCGTGCGGCGGCTCGAGGACGGTCGCTCCCTGCGCGGCGGCGTGCGCGACGCACCGGTCGACGTCGGGGACGGCGAGGGCGATGTCGACGATGCCGTCCCCGTGCCGGCGGTGGTGGTCGGCCAGCGGGCTGGCCGGTGAGTAGGCGCCCGTGACCACGAACCGGGCGGCGCCGGAGCGGAGCACGTAGCCGCGGGAGTCCCGGTTGCCCGTCTCCGGCCCGGAGTAGGCGACCAGCTCCATCCCGAACGCGGACTGGAGGAAGTGGGCGGTCTGGGTGGCGTTGCCGGCGACCCAGACCAGGGCGTCCCAGCCGCTGACCGGGAACGGGTCGGTGGTCGGGTCGTGCTCGACCAGGCCGACGAGCTGCCGGAGCTGGTCGGCGCTCAGCTCGGCCAGGCGCTCGTCGTCGGTGAGGACCTGCTCCAGGGTCCCCCGGGGCTGCGTGTCGGTCATGACGCCCTCCCGTGTGGTCCGTTCTCCTCCGATGGTGCGTCCAGCCCACCTCCGCGCGCCCGTGGTGGGCAAGATGGCTCGACCGAGCTGGCCGATCGGGGCAGCCGAGGTGCGCACAGCGGTCCCGAGCTGGTCAGATCGACCAGTCCGGCCGGAGGAGGAGCGGTGGCCCAGCAGCTCGACGCGCTCGACCTGGCGGTGCTCACCGCCCTGACCGAACAGCCGCGGGCCGGCGTGCTCGAGCTCTCCCGTCGGCTCGGGGTCGCCCGGGCCACGGTCCAGGCCCGGTTGCGACGCCTGGAGGAGACCGGCGTGGTCACCGGCTACGGCCCCGACGTCGACCTGGCCGCGGCCGGCTTCGGCGTCCAGGCGTTCGTCACCCTGGAGATCGCCCAGGGCGCGCTGGAGGAGGTCGCCGCCGACCTGCGGGCCGTCCCCGGCGTTCTCGAGGCCCACGTGACCACCGGTTCGGGGGACGTGCTGGTCCGGCTGGCCGCGGAGTCCCACGGCGCGCTGCAGGAGACGCTGGTGCGGCTGGGCCGCTCGCCCTCGGTGGTGCGGTCCACGAGCGTGGTCGCCCTGTCGGAGCTCGTGTCCCGCCGGGTGCTGCCGCTGCTCGCGGCCGCGACGCCGCGGCCGGGAGGGCGGGCGCCGGGCTACCGTGCCGGGGCCGCCGGGGGCTGAGCGACCGGGGCGCCGGTGGACCGGGGCAGCGCGAGGGCCGCGACCAGGCCCAGACCCAGCACCGCGGTGGTGACGCCGAACGCCACCTGGAAGCCGGCCACGTCGGTGAGCCAGCCCGCGGCCAGCGGACCGACGATCCCGCCGAGGTCGGCCGACATCTGGAACACCGCCACCACGCGGCCGCCGCGGGCCGGGCTGACGTCCCCCACGAGCGCGGCCGGCACGCTGGACAGCAGGGAGGCGGCCAGCCCGAACACCGCCATCGAGACCAGGAACGCCCAGGTCGCCGGTGGCAGCACCAGCACGGCGGTGGAGGCGGTGGCCAGCGCCGTCCCCAGGACCAGCGCGGGCCGCCGTCCCCAGGCGTCGGCGAGCCGCCCGGCGCGCAGCAGCCCGAGGGCCTGCGCCAGGGAGCCGGCCAGCAGGCCCAGGCCGGCCCAGGTGGCGGTGCGCCCCAGTTCCTCGGTGACGTACAGGGGGACCAGCGAGTTGCGGACGCCGAACAGCATCCAGCCCACGCCGAGGTTGGCCACCAGCGCGGCGAGGTAGACCCGTGACCGGAACGCCGCGCGCAGCGGCAGCGGGCCCCGGTCGGGGGCGGGGGGCGCCGGCGCGGACTCCTCCTCCGCTGAGCGCGGCGACCGGAGGAACAGCAGGCCCACCCCGCCGGCGACGAGCAGGAAGCCGGCGTACAGGACGAACGGCAGGCTGGGGGAGACCTCGGCGAGCAGGCCGCCGGCAGCCGGGCCGGCGATGCCGCCGAGGATGAACCCGCCCTGGTAGGTCGCCGCCGCCCGGCCGCGGTGCGAGGGCGGGGACACCCGCAGCAGCAGGGAGAGCGCCGCCACCGTGAACATGGCGCTGCCGACGCCGCCGGCCGCGCGCAGTCCCAGGAAGAGCGGGAAGGACCCCGCCAGGCCGGCCGCCCCCGTGGTGACCGCGACGGTGACCAGCCCGAGGGTGAGGACGACGCGCTCGCCGAGCCGCTCGACCAGCGAGCCGCCGGCGAAGGCCGAGACGAACCGGAAGAAGGCGAAGGCGCTGACCGCCAGGCCCACCGCCGTGGTGCCGACGCCGAACGAGCGGGCGAACAGCGGGATGGCCGGGGCCACGATCCCGAAGCCGAGCGCGACCACGAAGGCCACGACCGCCAGCACACCGACCTCGCGGGGCAGTTCCCCCGTACCCCGGACACGCACGGGGAGCGATGCTCGCACGCGCCCCCACCCCCCCCGACGGGGGGAACGGCGCCGGGAGTGGTTGTCCCCACCTGCGAGCCAGGTCACAGTGGGTGCGTGGTTGACCTCCACGGTGGCGGAGACGAACCGCCGATGGGTTCCTACGAGGTCGTGCACGAGGCAGCCGGTCCGGTGCTGCACCTGCGCGGCGACGTCGACGCGCCGCTGGTGAACCGCATGCAGGACGGCGGGCTGGACGAGGGGGCGCTGGTCGCGGTGCACGTGGCCGCGATGGCCTACATCGACTCCTCCGGCCTGGCGATGCTGGCCCGGTGGGCACAGCGCGCCGCGCGGCAGGGGAGGCCGGCCGTCCTCCTGCACGCCACCCCACGGTTCCGGCAGGTCCTCGACCTGACCGGGCTGCGGCCGATGTTCGTCCTGCAGGAGACCGCGGGGGCCTGACGCCGGTCGGCCGCGGCGGGTCCACCTCCCGCACCCGGGTCCGCGTGGGTGGCTCGGTCGGTCCCGAGGGTGGGGCCGGTGCCTACGCTGCCGCCCGTGCCGCTGTTCTCCTTCGAAGGCCGGTCCCCGCAGGTGCACCCCGAGGCGTGGGTGGCGCCGACCGCGACGCTGGTCGGCGACGTCGTGGTCGAGGCCGGGGCGTCGATCTGGTACGGGGTCGTGCTGCGCGCCGACTTCGGCCGCATCGTGGTCCGCGAGGGGGCCAACGTGCAGGACAACTCGGTGCTGCACGGCGGCGCCGACCCCGAGACCGAGGTCGGCCCCGGCGCCACGGTCGGCCACATGTGCGTCGTGCACGGCGCGGTCATCGGCGCGGAGGCGCTGATCGGCAACGGTGCCACGGTGCAGGACGGCGCCCGCATCGGAGCGCGCTCGCTCGTGGGCGCCCAGAGCCTGGTCCCGCCCGGCACGCACCTGCCCGACGGGGTGCTGGCGCTCGGCGTCCCGGCCCGGGTGCGCGGCCCGCTCTCCGACGGCGCCCGGGGCTGGGTGACCGGCAACCCCGCGACCTACCGGGCGCTGGCCCGTCGGCACGCCGCGGGGGTCACCCGGGTCGGCTGACCGACGACGGGCACGCGCCGGGCGACACGCGGCTCCACCGGGCCGGCCCGGACGTCATGTCGTCATGACGTATCGTCGTCCGGGACCCGGCCCACGACCCCGAGGGAGCAGCCGGTGCGCATCGGCATCCTGACCGGCGGGGGCGACTGCCCCGGCCTCAACGCCGTCATCCGCTCCGTCGTCCGCACGGCGACGACCCACTACGACAGCGAGGTGATCGGCTTCCGCGACGGCTGGCGGGGCCTGCTCGAGGACCGCACGACGCCGCTGGACGTCCCCGCCGTCGACGGCCTGCTCACCCGCGGTGGGACGACGCTCGGCTCGGCGCGGGTGGCACCGGAGAAGCTGCACGCGGGGCTCGCGCAGATGAAGGCGGTGCTGGCCGCGCACGGCGTCGACGTGCTCGTCCCGATCGGCGGTGAGGGCACGCTGACCGCCGCGCACCTGCTCTCGCAGGCCGGCGTCCCGGTGGTCGGCATCCCCAAGACCATCGACAACGACATCGACGGCACCGACCTGACCTTCGGCTTCGACACCGCGGTCAGCATCGCCACCGACCTCATCGACCGGCTGCACACCACGGCGGAGTCCCACCAGCGGGTGCTGCTGGTCGAGGTGATGGGCCGCCACGCCGGCTGGATCGCCCTGCACGCCGGCCTGGCGTCGGGGGCGCACGTCACGCTCGTCCCCGAGGAGCCCTTCGACGTCGCCGAGGTGGCCAAGATCGTCGAGGACCGCTTCGCGCGCGGCGACACCCACGTCATCGGCGTCGTCGCCGAGGGTGCCCAGCCCCTGCCGGACACGATGCTGGTCCGCGACGGGGGCGTCGACGAGTACGGCCACCGCCGGTTCACCGGCGTGGCCCAGCAGCTCGGCGACGAGCTCGAGCGGCGCACCGGCAAGGAGGTGCGCACGACCGTGCTCGGTCACGTCCAGCGCGGCGGCACCCCGACCTCCTTCGACCGGGTGCTGGCCACCCGCTTCGGCCTGCACGCGACCATCGCCGCGCACGAGGGCCGGCACGGGCAGATGGTCGCGCTCCGCGGCACCGAGATCGAGCTGGTGCCGCTGGCGCGGGCGGTCGCGAGGCTCAAGACCGTGACGCCGTCCCGGCTGGCCGAGACCGGCGCCTTCACCGGCTGACGGCGTCCTGCAGCCGGCGGTTCCACCAGCCGGGGCGGCGCCGGGCCCGCGTCCAGGGCCGGTGTCCGGTGTGCACGGGACCTCCCTCACGAGCTGCCCGGGACGGGCGGGGGTCGGTACCGTGCGTCCCTGGTCCCGACGGCGCAGGGAGACGCACGTGCCCGAGACGACGGTCCCCGGCGCGCGGAGCGCTCCGCGACTGCGGGCCCACCTCGCGGTCCCGCCGGTGGGGGAGGGTCCGTGGCCCGGGGTGGTGGTCGTCCACGAGGCCTTCGGGCTCACCGACGACGTCCGCGCGCACGCCGACCGGCTGGCCGCCGCCGGGTACCTCGCCGTCGCCCCGGACCTGTTCACCGCCGGTGGGCTGCGCTGCCTCAAGCGCACCTTCGGCGACCTGCTCCGGCGGGAGGGCCCCGCCTTCGGGGACCTCGAGGCCACCCGCCGGTGGCTGGCCGACCGCCCCGACTGCACCGGACGGGTCGGGGTCGTCGGCTTCTGCATGGGCGGCGGGTTCGCGCTGCTGGCCGCCACCCGCGGTTTCGACGCATCGGCGCCGAACTACGGACCCCTGCCCCGCGACGCCGAGCGCGTGCTGGCCGGCGCCTGCCCGGTGGTGGCCAGTTTCGGCCGCCAGGACCGGGCCCTGCGCGGAGCGGCCGGGCGGCTGGAGGACGTGCTCACCCGGCACGGCGTGCCCCACGACGTGCACGAGTACCCCGACGCGGGCCACTCGTTCATGAACCGCCACAACAGCGGGCCCTTCGCCGTCCTGGAACGGGTGGCGGGGCTGAGCTACCACCACCCGTCGGCCGAGGACGCCTGGGCCCGCATCCTGCGCTTCTTCGACCGGCACCTGCGCGACTGACCGGGGGCGCGTGTCGCCACTGGCTCCGGCTCCGGCTCCGGCTCGTGCGGACCCGACCGCCGGGGTCTCACGCCCCGGGCGGGGGAGCCTCCACCGGTCCGGTGTCCTCCGTGCGGGCGAGGCACGCGAGGACCGGGGCCCCGAGCACCAGGACCCACCCCACGAGCCCGAAGGCCCGGATGCCGAGGACGGCGAACGCGGCACCGGCGAGGACGGCGCACGCGGCCAGCCCGGCCAGCCACCGACCGACCCTGGGCCCGGCGAGGACGCCGAAGGACCGGCTCAGGTCCGGGTCGTCCCGCTCCAGCGCGTCCCGGATGTCGGCCAGGGCCTCCCGTTCGAGCCGGGCGTCCCGCTCGAGTCGGGCGTCCCGCTCGAGCCGGCCGGGGTCCGCCGCGGCCGGCTCGCCGGTGCGGCCCGGACCGGGCGGCCCGGTCGTGCGGGGCACGAGCCGCGCGGGCTCGCGGGCGGAGCGGCCCGCGCGGTGCACGGTGCGTCGCATCGAGGTCACGGTGACCGGCTCAGGTCGGGTCGGGGTCGCGCGAGCCCTGGCGTTCGCCGGCGGTGAGGCCGACCTCGCTGACCCCGGCGTAGGGCTCGTGCCGGCCGCCGACGTGCTTCTCCCGCTCCAGACGCTCGAGCAGGTGCGGGTAGTGGGCCTCGAACGCCGGCCGCTCCGAGCGGATCTTCGGGATCTCGGTGAAGTTGTGCCGCGGCGGCGGGGACGACGTCGCCCACTCCAGGGAGTTGCCGTGGCCCCAGGGGTCGTCGCGCAGCGCCAGCGGTCCGTGCCGCCACGAGCGGATCACGTTGACCAGGAACGGGATGATGGAGGCGCCGAGCACGAACGAGAAGATCGTCGAGATCGTGTTCAGCGTGGTCCACCCGTCGGTGGGCAGGTAGTTGACGTACCGGCGCGGCATGCCGACGTTGCCGATCCAGTGCTGGATGAGGAACGTGCCGTGGAAGCCGATGAAGGTCAGCCAGAACTGCAGCTTGCCCAGCCGCTCGTCGAGCATCCGGCCGCACATCTTGGGGAACCAGAACGCGATGCCGGCGTTCGCGGCGAACACGACGGTGCCGAAGACGACGTAGTGGAAGTGCGCGACGACGAAGTAGCTGTCGTTGAGGTGCCAGTCCAGCGGCGGGCTGGCCAGCAGGACGCCGGTGAGACCGCCCAGCAGGAAGGTGACCAGGAAGCCGATCGACCACAGCATGGGCGTCTCGAAGGTCAGCTGACCCCGCCACATGGTGCCGATCCAGTTGAAGAACTTGATGCCGGTGGGCACGGCGATCAGGTAGGTCAGGAAGGCGAAGAAGGGCAGCAGCACCGCGCCGGTGGCGAACATGTGGTGCGCCCACACCGTCAGCGACAGGGCACCGATGGCCAGGGTGGCGAAGACCATGCCCTTGTAGCCGAACAGCGGCTTGCGGCTGAACACCGGGATGATCTCGGTGATGATGCCGAAGAACGGCAGCGCGATGATGTAGACCTCGGGGTGGCCGAAGAACCAGAACAGGTGCTGCCACAACATCGGCCCCCCGTTCTCCTCCGAGTACACCAGCGCACCCAGCTGCCGGTCGGCGAGCAGCCCGAACAGCGCCGCGGTGAGGATGGGGAAGGCGAAGATCACGAGGATGCTCGTCACCAGCGTGTTCCAGACGAAGATCGGCATCCGGAACAGCGTCATGCCCGGGGCGCGCAGGCAGACGATCGTCGTCATGAAGTTGACCGCACCCAGGATGGTGCCCAGGCCGCTGACGGCCAGGCCGGCGATCCAGAGGTTCGGCCCGGCGCCGGGGGTGTGGGCGACGTCGGACAGTGGCGTGTAGGCGTACCAGCCGAAGTCGGCGGCCCCGCCGGGGGTGATGAAGCCGGCGACGGCGATCGTGCTGCCGAAGAGGAACAGCCAGTAGGAGAACGAGTTCAGCCGGGGGAACGCGACGTCGGGGGCGCCGATCTGCAGCGGCATGATCAGGTTGCCGAACGCGAAGAACAGCGGCGTCGCGAAGAACAGCAGCATCACCGTGCCGTGCATGGTGACCAGCTGGTTGTACTGCTCCGGGGAGAGGAACTGCAGCCCCGGCCGGCCCAGCTCGCCGCGCATCAGCATCGCCATGAAGCCGCCGATGATGAACCACACGAACGAGGTGACCAGGTACATCAGGCCGATCGTCTTGTGGTCGGTGGTCCGCAGCAGGTTGCTCAGCCGGGAGCCCCGGGCCGCCCGTGGCAGATCGCTGGGCCGGCTGACGATCGGCCGCGGTGCGATGGCGGTCACGACGTGGGTCCCGGACGCGGGGTGGGAGCCGGCCCGGAGCGGTCCGGGCCGGTCGGGCTGGGGGAGTGGCTCATGGCGGTGCCCCTGGCACGACGCCGCTGGCGCGGCGGAGAGGGCTCGGGGGCTACGAGCTGGGTCCATCATGGCCCGCCCGGGGGCGACACGACACCCGGGCGCCCGCGGGATCCCTTTCCGTTACGGATGTGTTTCGAGTGCCGGTCGTCCGGGCAGGGGTGCTCCACCCGGCCCGGTGGAACAGCCCGCCGTGCCGTCGGGAGGACCGCGCACGCGACGCGGACGACGATCCGCGCGCCGCGAGCCGGCGGTCCGTCTCCAGCGAGGGATGGCCCCCATGTCCGCCGGCGTCCTCCTGTCCCCTCAGCCACCCCCGTGTCCGCCCGCACCCGGAGGTGCACGGTGGTGATGCGGCCGGACACCCGCCGTCGGGCGGCGGAGGTGCTCGCCCCGGTCCTCACCGGCGGCTTCTCCCGGGAACCCTCCGAGCACCAGCTCCGCGGCATGCGGCCCGGCGTGACGCTCGACCTCGGGTGGGGCCGGCTGGTCTTCGGCCAGACGTTCGCCGACCTGCACGGCATCGTCGACGTGCTGCGGCACGAGGCCCCCGGACACCGCGACATCTGCATCTACCCCAGGGACCCCCAGGTCCTGGTCGGCCTCGCGCCCGACGAGCTCTTCGTGGACCCGAGCTACACCTACCGGCTGGACCTGTGCCGCTACCGCCCGCGCCGCGACCTCGTCGAGGGCGTCTTCGTCCGGACGGTGACCGGCGCGGACGACGTGATCGAGATGGAGCGCATCCACCGGGTCGCCGGCATGGTGCCCGGCGACCGGGGCACGACGTGGCGCAACCAGCGCACCCGGACCTACACCTACCTCGTCGCCGAGGACCGCCGCACCGGCCAGGTCGTCGGCACGGTCACCGGGGTCGACCACGTCCTCGCCTTCGGTGACCCGGAGGGCGGGTGCAGCCTGTGGTGCCTGGCGGTCGACCCGCAGAGCGCCCCGCCCGGCACGGGGGAGGCGCTGGTCCGGGTGCTGGCCGAGCGGTACGTCGCGCGCGGTCGGGCGCGCCTGGACCTGTCGGTGCTGTACGACAACACCGCCGCGATCGCGCTGTACCGCAAGCTCGGCTTCCGGCAGGTGTCGGCGGTCAGCGTCAAGCGGAAGAACTCCATCAACGCGCCGCTGTTCGTGGCCGGGCCACCCGGCCTGGACCAGCTCAACCCCTACGCCCGGATCCTCGCCGACGAGGCGCTGCGCCGGGGCATCCGCGTGGAGGTGACCGACGCCGCCTCCGGCGAGCTGCGGCTCTCCCTCGGCGGGCGCGGCCTGCTCACCCGGGAGTCGCTGTCCGAGCTGACCTCGGCGGTGGCGATGAGCCGCTGCGACGACAAGCGGGTCACCCGCCGCATCGTGGCGCGGGCCGGCGTCCGGGTCGCCCGCGCGGCCGAGGTGAGCGGGGAGGACCTCACCGCCGCGCTGGCGCTGCTGCGGGACGTGGGCGAGGTGGTGGTCAAGCCGGCCCGCGGAGAGCAGGGCAAGGGCATCACGGTGGGGGTGCGCGACGCCGCCGACCTCCGGCGGGCGGTCGACGTGGCGGTACGGCACTGCCCCGACGTGCTCGTCGAGGAGCTGGTGCCGGGGGAGGACCTGCGGGTCGTCGTCATCGACCACGAGGTGGTCGCCGCCGCCGTCCGCCGTCCGGCCGAGATCGTCGGTGACGGGCACCGCGACGTCACCGAGCTGATCCGGGCGACGAGCCGGCGGCGGGAGCGGGCGACCGGCGGGGAGTCGAGGATCCCGCTGGACGACACCACCGCCGAGGTGGTGGCCGAGGCCGGCTACGGCATGGCGGACGTGCCGCCGTCCGGGGAGCGCATCCGGGTCCGGCGGACGGCGAACCTGCACACCGGCGGCACCATCGACGACGTCACCGACCGGCTGCACCCGGAGATCGCGGCGGCGGCGGTGCGGGCCAGCCGGGCGATCGGCATCCCGGTCACCGGGCTGGACTTCCTGGTGCCCGACCTCGACGGCCCCGAGCACGTGTTCATCGAGGCCAACGAGCGGCCCGGGCTGGCCAACCACGAGCCGCAACCGACCGCGGCGCGCTTCGTGGACCTGCTGTTCCCCGAGACCCGCTGCCGCTGAGGCGCCGCGGGGGGGATCCGCCGGCGTCACACCGGCGGCCCCCTCCGTCAGCGGGGGAGGAGGGCGGCCTGGCGCAGGCGGCGGTGCGCGGCCATCCGGACCGGGGCGTCGGCGGTGCCGTAGCCGTCGTAGCCGCCGAGCCGCTGCACCACCTCGAAGAACACCCGGTCGCCGAGCACCTCGGTGACCAGGTGCAGGTAGCCGCCGGCCGCGTCCTCCTCGTACAGCAGCCCGTGCTCGCGGATCGCGGCCAGCAGCTCCGGGGCGAGGGAGAGGCGGGCGTCGAGGTCGTCGACGTAGTTGGCCGGCACGGGCAGCAGGGGCGCGCCGGCCGCACGCAGCGCCCGGGCCGTGGCGACGATGTCGTCGGTGGCGAAGGCGACGTACTGGGGCTCGGGGACGCCGGGCGCCCAGCCGCCGCGGCGGAGGGTGGAGGCGCTCAGGGCCAGCCGCACCGCACGGTCCGGCCCGGTCACCGCGCGGGTGCGGACCAGCCCGAAGGGCGCGGCGAGCTCGGTGACCTCCTGCGGCTCCAGACCGAGCACCGCCCGGTAGAACAGGCCGGCCTCGTCGAAGGCGTCGAAGGGCTGGGCCAGCCCCACGTGGTCGACGCGGGTGAGCCCGGTGTCCGCGCCGGGCCGGGTGCCGGTCGGCAGGAAGTCGGCCGTCCAGCCGTCGGGGACGGTGCGGGTGAAGAAGACCTGCGTGCCGTCGGGGGCGGCGACCGCCGACAGCTCCGCCTCGGCCGCACCCCGGGTGCGGGGCAGCACCGGGGCGCTCATGGCCTCGGCCCGCGCCGCGGACCGGCCGGGATCGGCGCTCTCCAGGCCCAGCGCCGCGACGGCGGCCACGCCGGCGGCCGCCGGCCGCACCACCGAGGCGTTGAGCAGCACCCGCGCGTCGCCCTGCTCCCACAGCTGCACGGGCTTGGAGCGGTGCTGGCCGGTGTGGGCGAACCCGAGCGCGTCCAGCACCCCGGCGACCCGCGGGCCGGAGACGCCGTCCACCTCCAGCTCGGTGAACGACCAGCCCGACAGCGCCGGCGCCGGCGGGGGTGTGGGCCGCCCGGCCTCCGGACGGCGCAGCGCCAGCGCCTCCTCCAGCCACTGCAGGGAGCGCATGGCGTCCACCGCCGTGCGGGCCGGGTCGGACTGCCGGTAGACGTCGTTGAAGACCTCGAGCGACAGGGGCCCGGTGTAGCCGGCGGCGAGCACGGCGTCGAGGAAGCCGGGCAGGTCGAACGCGCCCTGGCCGGGGAAGAGCCGGTGGTGGCGGCTCCACTGCAGCACGTCCATGCGCAGCGCGGGGGCGTCGGCCAGTTGCAGGAAGAACAGCTTCTCGCCGGGCACCCGGGCGAAGCCGGCCGGGTCCCCGCCGCGGGAGAGGACGTGGAAGCTGTCCAGGCAGAGTCCGAGCGCGGGCGAGTCCGCGCGGCGGACGGCGTCCCACGAGCGCTCCCAGGTGGACACGTGCGTGCCCCACGCCAGCGCCTCGTAGGCGATCCGCAGGCCGCGCTCGCCGGCGCGCGCCGCCGCGGTGGCCAGCTGCTCGGCGAGCCGGTCGGTGTCGTCGACCGCGTCGGGGGCCACCGAGGAGCAGACCAGCACGGTGTCGACGCCGAGGTCGGCCATGACGTCGAACTTCCGCTCGGCGCGGCGCAGGTTCCTGGCGAAGCGCTCGGGGTCGGTGGAGTCGAGGTCGCGGAAGGGCTGGTAGAGGTCGATCGAGAGCCCCAGGTCGGCGCAGCGGGCGGCGAGCTCGGCCGGTGCCCAGGGGGAGGCGATCAGGTCGGGCTCGAAGACCTCGACGCCGTCGAACCCGGCGCCCGCGGCGGCGGTCAGCTTGTCCTCGAGCGTGCCGGACAGGCAGACCGTGGCGATCGCGCGGGGCGGACGGGGCCCTCCGTCAGCCGATGCGGACATCGGGGCCCGGTCCGGTGACCAGCTCGGTGAAGTGCGCCAGCATGCGCCCGGCGTCGGGCTCGACCCCGGTGAACAGCCGGAAGGCGTCGACGGCCTGGAAGACCGCCATGCCGCCGCCGTCGAGCACCCGGCAGCCGAGGTCGCGGGCGGTGCGGACCAGCTGGGTCTCCAGCGGGCGGTAGACGATGTCGGCCACCCACATCTCCGGGCGCAGCAGGGCGGCGTCGACCGGCAGGCCCGGGTGCGCGGCCATCCCGGTGGGGGTGGCGTGGGCCAGGCCGTCGGCCGCGCGGAGGGCCAGGGGCAGGGTGGCCAGGTCGCCGCCGGTGGCGCGGTCGGCGCCGAAGCGGTCGCGCAGGGAACCGGCCAGCTCGACGGCCCGCTGGACGTCGACGTCGACGACGGTCAGCTGGCGGGTGCCCAGCGTGAGCAGTGCGTGCGCCACCGCCGCCCCCGCGCCGCCGGCCCCCAGCAGCACGACGCGGTCCAGCGCGGCGTCGGGCAGGCCCCGGTCGAAGGCGCGGGCGAAACCGGACCAGTCGGTGTTGTGGCCGACCGCCCGGCCGGCACGGAGGACGACGGTGTTGACCGCCCCGAGCGCCTCGGCGTCGGGCGAGAGCTCGTCGAGGTGCGGCAGGACCAGCTGCTTGCACGGGTGGGTGACGTTGAGCCCGTCGTAGCCGGCGAGCCGGGCCGCGGCCAGGATCTCCCCGACCGCGGTGGCCGGCCGCCGCAGGACGTCGAGGTCCAGGCGCCGGTAGAGGTACCGGAGGCCGAGCGCGTCGGCCTCCCGCTCGTGCAGCGGCGGGGTCAGCGAGGGGCCGATGCCCGTGCCGACGAGGCCGACCAGGTAGCTCTGCGAGCCGGACGTCATGAACGTCTCCTGCCTATGTACCAAATGGTGAGTTGTTACAGGGGACCACATCCCGGGCGCACCCGCCAGCCCCCGAGGTGATCGGCGACACCGTGCGGGCCTCCTGGACGGGCCCGTCGCGGCCCCGTCCCGGGCCGGACGGGACCCTCGGACCTTCTAGGCTGCCCGGGACAGGTCGGTGATGGGGAGGACGCGGTGACCGGGCACCACGCGCAGGAGGAGCACCCCGTCCCCGCCGGCGGGGCGGGGTCGCCGGAGGCTCCGGAACGCACGCGGGACGCCGACCGCACCCGGGCGGAGATCCTCGCCGTCGCGACGGCCGAGTTCGCCGACCGCGGCTACGCCGGCGCCCGGATCAACGAGATCGCCGACAAGCTCAGCACCACCAAGCGGATGATCTACTACTACTTCGGGGGCAAGGAGCAGCTCTACGTCGCGGTCCTCGAGCAGGCGTACAGCCGCATCCGCAGCCTCGAGCAGCAGCTCGACGTCGAGCACCTCGACCCCGTCGAGGCGATCCGCGAGCTCGCCGGACTGACCTTCGACCACCACGAGGCCCACCCGGAGTTCATCCGCCTGGTGAGCATCGAGAACATCCACCGCGCCGAGCACATCGCCCGCTCCGAGGCGCTGTCGGGGCTGGCCAACCCGGCGCTCGACGTCCTGGGCGCGATCCTCGAGCGGGGCTGGGACGCCGGCCTGTTCCGGGACGACGTCGACGCCCTCGACGTCCACCAGGTGATCAGCGCCTTCTGCGTGTTCCGCACTGCGAACCGGCACACCTTCGGCGCCATCTTCGGGCGGGACCTGCTCGACCCGTCCCGACGCGAGCACCAGCGGCGGATGCTCGGCGACCTCGTGGTCGCCTACCTGACCGCTTCCTGAGCGCGCGACCACGCCGCTGACCACGGGCGCTTGACACGGTGACGGCCATCACCTCACCATCTGGTACGTAACCGGTTGGTACATAAGCCGCTGGCGACACCGCACGGGCCCCGCACCCAGGGCCAGGGCGGCACGGGGGCCCGGGAGATCCCGGCCGCCGCCCGCAGCACCGCACGACGCAACCGCTGAAAGAGGACCCTCCTGCCCCCCGCCACCCGCAGGCTCGCGGCGGGACCCTGCAGGAGGGCCGCCCGTCCGCCCCTCCGGCACGACGAGATCGCTGCCGCCGCGCCTCCCAGGAGACCGACATGAGCACGACCACCCCATCCGGTGGGCACACCCATCAGCGCACGCCGCGCAAGGCCGCCATCGCCAGCTTCGTCGGCAGCATGCTCGAGTACTACGACTTCTTCATCTACGGCGCCGCCGCGGGGCTGGTCTTCCCGCAGGTGTTCTTCCCCGAGAGCGACCCCAACACCGCGATCCTGCTGTCGCTGGCCACCTTCGGCGTCGCCTACGTCGCCCGCCCGCTGGGCGCCGTGGTCATCGGCCACTTCGGCGACAAGGTGGGCCGCAAGCGCATGCTCGTGCTCACCCTCCTGCTGATGGGCGTGTCGACCTTCCTGATCGGCGCCCTGCCCTCGTACGCCAGCATCGGCGTCGCCGCGCCGATCCTGCTGGTCGTGCTGCGCGTCGCGCAGGGCCTGTCGGCCGCCGGTGAGCAGGCCGGCGCGAACTCGATGACCCTCGAGCACTCGCCCGAGGGCCGGCGCGGGTTCTTCACCAGCTTCACGCTGGTCGGCACGCAGGCGGGCCTGATCCTGGCCAACCTGGTCTTCATCCCCTTCGCGCTGCTGCCCGAGGACCAGTTCCTGAGCTGGGGCTGGCGCATCCCGTTCTTCCTGTCCGCGGCCGTCGTCGCCGTCGGCTACTGGGTCCGCCGCACGCTGCCCGAGACGCCGGAGTTCGAGCGGGCCAGCGAGGAGCACGAGGTCGCCAAGCTGCCCGTCGCCGTCCTGTTCCGCGACCACTGGGCCTCGGTGCTGCGGGTCGTCCTGTGCGCGCTGATCTCGGTGGTCAGCACCATCGTCGGCACCTGGGCCCTGGCGCACGGCACCAGTGAGGCGATCGGCCTGGAGCGCTCGACCCTGCTCTGGATGGTCGTGCTGGCCAACGCGCTCGCCCTCGGGGCGCTGGTGCTGTGGGCCAAGCTGTCGGACCGGATCGGCCGCCGTCCGGTGTTCGCCTTCGGCGCCCTGGGCTCGGCCGTGGCGGTCTTCCCGTTCCTGTGGGCCCTCCAGCAGGGCAACGTGCCGCTGGTCTTCGTGTTCGGGATCCTGCTGTCCGGCGTCTTCTACTCCGCCGCCAACGGCATCTGGCCCTCGCTGTACGGCGAGATGTTCGACACCCGGGTGCGCTACTCCGGCACCGCGATCGGCACCCAGATCGGCTTCGCGCTGGGCGGCTTCTCGCCGGCGATCGCCACCGCGATCGTGGGTGAGGGCCCGAACGGCTGGCTGCCCGTGGCGTTCCTGACCGCCGGTGCCGCGGCCGTCGCCGGGATCTGCGCCCTCACCGCCCGGGAGACCGCGCACGTGCCGCTGGAGCAGCTCGGTTCGAAGGACGCCGCGCCGCGCGACCGGCACCTCGTCGGCGCCTGAGCGAGGACGCCGTCCCCACCCCTCGCCTGCGGGGCCCCGGGGCCCGCCCCCGGCCCGACCGCCACGGGGCGGCGCGACCACCACGCCGAGGACCACTACGCCATCGACCTGGAGTACCGCCCGGACTCGGTGCCGCTGTTCGAC
>NZ_JBJGYJ010000040.1:0-38851 GCF_054049935.1 Geodermatophilus sp. SYSU D00742 | reverse complement strand
ACCTCAGACGCCGCCCGCACCAAGGCGTTGCGCCGGTGGCTGCACCTCTACAACCATCACCGCACCCACACCGCACTCGGCGGTCTTCCGCCGGCCAGCCGCGTGCCCAACCTGTCGGAGCAGAACACCTAGCGGCGTGCCACGGCGGTCCCGCGCCGTGGCGCCCCGCTGAGGTCACGGCCAGGTCTTGGCGACCATGGTCAGGAGAGGCCTGGACGGCGGTGCGCTGCATGTGGTGCAGCACGCCCCGGATGCCGCCGAGCTCCTCGCCGCCGCCGGCACGGCCCGGGCCGCCGTGCACCAGCACCGGCAGCGGGGAGCCGTGGCCGGTGTTCTCCGCCGCGTCGTCGCGGTCGAGCACCAGGATCCGGCCGTGGGCGTGGGCGGCGCCGAGCACGGACTCCCGGGCCACCGCCTCGTCGTGGATGACGATCGAGCCGACCAGGCTGCCCTGGCCGCGCGCGGCCAGCTCCACGGCCTGGGCGACCCCGTCGTAGGGCAGCAGGGTGCTCACCGGGCCGAAGGCCTCGACGACATCGTCCACCAACTCCCGCGGCACGAGGGCCCGGCGGAGGGCGGTGCACCTCTGGCCGGCCTTGACCGTCATCTCGGTGACCAGCTGGTCCACGAACAGCTCGAACTCGGGGGTGTCCGGGCCGGCGTCGGGACCGAGGACGGCGCAGTTGAGCGAGTCGGCCCCGGCGTTGAACCGCCACCGACGCCCTCGCCGACGACGCGGTCCGGGTGGTCGTGCTCGACCACACCGGCCGGGTGGTCTGCTCGGGCACGGACCTGGCCGAGGCCGCCGGCGGCGCCGCGCAGGACCAGGGGGTCAACGAGTTCCCGGCCCTGCTGGAGATGATCTGGGACGCCCCGAAGCCCGTGGTGGCCGCCGTCCGCGGGCCGGCCCGCGCCGGTGGCGTCGGCCTGCTCGCCGCCTGCGACGTGGTGGTCGCCGCGACGTCGGCGACCTTCGCCTTCACCGAGGTCCGCATCGGCGTGGTGCCGGCGGTGATCTCCGCGGTGTGCCTGCCGCGCATGGTGCCGAACGTGGCGCACCGGCTGATGCTCACCGGCGAGGCGTTCGACGCACCGGCGGCACTGGTCGGCGGTCTGGTGGACCTCGTCGTCCCGGACGGCGAGGTCGACGCCTGCGTGTCCGCGCAGGCGGAGGCGCTCGGGAAGGGCGCGCCGCTGGCGCTGGCGGAGACCAAGCGGCTGCTGCGCGCGGCGCGGACCGGGCCGCTGGCCGACCGGTTCCCGGACCTGCTGGCGCTGTCCGCGCGCTTCTTCGCCGGCGAGGAGGGCCAGGAGGGCATCGCCGCCTTCCGCGAGAAGCGCCCGGCCCGCTGGGTGTCCGCGTGACACCCGTCGTGGCGGCACCCGCGCGCGGTCACCGGCGGGCGCGGGCGTTGTGACCCGGGTCGGGGATCGGTAGCGTCGCCACGACCCGATGCCGACGCAGCGGTCGGCGTCCGACGGCGTGGACGGGCGGGGTCGCGATGTCTGCTCGATCGGTCACAGCACCTGCCGGAGCCGGCCGGGCGAGCGCCGAGGAACGCAAGGTCCTCGCCGCCACCCTCGCCGGCACCACCATCGAGTGGTACGACTTCTTCATCTACGCCCAGGCCGCGGGCCTGGTGCTCGCGCCGCTGTTCCTCGCGCCGGTCAGCCAGGACGCCCCCGGGCTGGCCACGGTCCTGTCGCTGGCGACCATCGGGATCAGCTTCCTGTTCCGCCCGCTGGGCGCCATCGTCGCCGGACGGCTCGGGGACCGGCTGGGCCGCAAGCGGATGCTCGTGTTCACCCTGGTGCTGATGGGCGCGGCGACCGCCCTGATCGGGCTGCTGCCGACCTACGGGCAGATCGGCCTCGCCGCGCCGGCGCTGCTGATCCTGCTGCGGATCCTGCAGGGCTTCTCGGCCGGCGGCGAGTGGGGCGGCGCGGCGTTGATGTCCGTCGAGCACGCCCCGGTGGCCCGCCGCGGCCTGTTCGGCGCCTATCCGCAGGTCGGCGTGCCCATCGGGATGATCCTGGCCACCGGCGTCCTGTGGCTGCTGAGCACCGTCACGACCCCGGAGCAGTTCCAGTCCTGGGGCTGGCGGATCCCGTTCCTCTTCTCCGTGGTGCTGATCGTGATCGGCTACCTGATCCGCCGCACCGTGGAGGAGAGCCCCGCCTTCGAGGAGATGCGGCTGCGGAAGCGGGAGTCGTCGGCACCGCTGCGGGACCTCTTCCGGAGCAACACCCGGGAGGTCGTCCTCACCGCGCTGATCTTCGTCGCGAACAACGCCGCCGGCTACCTGCTCATCGCCTTCTTCATCACCTACGCCACCGGCAACCTGGGGATGCCCCGCGAGTCGGTGCTGCTGGCGACCACGCTGGCCTCGTTCGGCTGGCTGGTGTTCACCATGTACGGCGGCGCGCTGTCGGACCGGATCGGCCGGGTGCGCACCTTCCAGATCGGCTACGCCCTGGTCTTCGTCTGGATGATCCCGCTGTTCCTGCTCATCGACACCCGCAACACCTGGCTCTACGGGATCGCGCTGTTCCTGCTCACCGTCGGCCTGGGGCTGTCCTACGGTCCGATGTCGGCCATGTACGCGGAGATGTTCCCCGTCGCGGTCCGGTACTCGGGCGTCTCCATCGGCTACGCCCTGGGCGCGATCCTCGGCGGCGCCTTCGCCCCGATGATCGCCGCTCTCCTCCTGCAGTCGACCGGGTGGTCGGGGTCGGTCGGCATCTACACCATGGTGCTCTGCGTCGTCTCCTTCGCGGCGGTGACCGTCGCCGGCGAGACCCGCGGCAACAACCTCCGGGTGGCCGAGGCCCACGAGCAGTACCTCCGCGAGCACCCGGAGGAGGCCCGCGAGCCCGGGCAGCAGCCCTGACGACGGCTCGACGCCGCCCCCTCCCGGTGTGCGCCCCCCCGGGGCGTCGTCCCGCCCTCGCGTCGGCGTCCCGCGCTACCCCGCGGCTGCCGCCAGCCGGATCAGCTCGGCCACGCCGGGGGTGGCGGCTGCGCGGCCGGCGGCGAGGAAAGACTCCTGGATGACCTCGTTCAGGCGGGCGCGGGACATCATGTCGTTGCCCATGACCCGCTGTTCGCCGGCGCCGGGCGCGAAGACCACGGTCCGGATCCCCTCCGCCTGCAGCGCCCGCAGCTCCCGGTGCAGCAGCCGGGTGCAGTGCCTGCGGGCCGCGGCGTAGAAGTCCGGGCGCCATCCGGCGGACCCGCTCATCGGCGAGACGACGACGACGAGGTCGAGGCCGCGACCGCGGAGGACCGCCGCGTTCGTCGGGGAGTGCACGCCACCGTCGACGTAGCTGCGCCCGTCGATCACGACCGGGGCGAAGTACCCGGGCACCGCGCACGAGGCGGCCACGGCCAGGTGGATGGGCACCGGGGGTGTACCGGGGCGGCCGAACACCACCCGCCGTCCGTCGCGCCGGCGGACGGCACAGATCCACAGCGGCGGCTCGGGCCACTCCGGCTTCTCGACCTCCCGCAGGGCGGCCAACTGCTCCACGACGTCGTGCCGCCCCGGGGGCAGCAGGGCCATCCCGGCGGCCAGCGGCCGGAACTGCAACGGCCGGGTGAGCGCCCGCTGCACCATGTGCCGACCCGGTAGCCGCGCGGGGTGGCGCAGCAGGCTGAGCGGCCGGAAGGGCGCCAGGTCGGGAACAGGGGTCGCGGCGATGCGGCGCATGACGTCGCCCTCCCCGGACAGGGGCGCCTTGACCGTCCAGGCGGCGAGGTCCTCCGCCGAGACCCCCAGCCGCAGCAGGGTGCCGGTGATCGATCCGGCCGAGGTCCCGACGATGACGTCGACCTTGCGCGCGTCGAAGCCGAAGTCGTGCTCCAGCACCGCCAGCACGCCCGAGTGGTACGCCTGCCCCACCACGCCACCGCCGCCCAGCACGAGGCCGACGCGAGTCATGCGCCGAGCCTGGCACGCGGCCGTGCCGGGAGCAGCAGCACCCGGTGGCCGGGGGTCCCCTCCGCCCACCGGGCACGCACCGGCCCGGCGACGCGTGGTCCACCCCCGGCCGTGGGGAGCAACGGGCGGACCGCCGGGCGGGTGCACGGACACGTCGAGGGCGGGCGTGCGGTCCGGATCGCCCTCGCGGGTCCCCGGACGCCCCGCCGACCCGTCGAGCCGAGCGGGTCACCGGGGTAGGGACCAGGCACACCGCCGGCCCGGGAGGCTGCCATGGACCGCAGGCACCGTCTGCTCCGATCCGCGATCGCCGCTGCCGCGGCCGCCGCGGCCGGCCTGCTCACCGGGTCGATGGTGAGGGCCGTCCGGGCTCCCGAGGACGGACGCCGGTAGGGCGCTGACGGCGACACCCGTGCTCGGCCTGCCCGGTGGCCCGCGCCGACGGCCCCGGTCGCTCACGCGGGCCGGCAGACGCACCCCCGGTCGACACCGGCGGTCAGGGTGGCCCGGCAGAACCGCAGTGCGATCGGGTCGTGGCCGGCGACCGGGTGCGGGCACACGTCACAGCCCGGGTCGTCCGCGGACCGGGAGGAGACCTCCGAGGGTCCCTCGGGTCGCTCGGCACGGGTGGCGGTCGAGGCAGGGGCTGGCATGGGAACTCCTCCGTGTCAGGTGAGGCGGTGCCGCCTCCGGTCACGCGGCGCGGGGCTGCGGTTCAGTGGCTCGGGCTCGCCGTCGCCGGACCCGGCAGCCACCGTGCGCAGGTCACCAGTTCGAGGGTGGGTCGCTCGCGGGGAACGACTGCAGACCCCACTGGTCGACCACGTCGCCCGGCGGCCTCGCGGTCCCGCCGCAGCGCACCGGGCCGCCTCCGGGCCGTCCCGGTGCGGGCGCGGCTGCGGCCACCGGTGCGGCGCACCGGTCCGGCGCCGGCACCTGCTCGATCTCCGGATGCCCGCCGCGGGTCAGGACGGCCGTCACACCGGCTCCCTCCGTCGTCTCGTCGTCCCGTCCAGCGTGGCACCGGCCGGCGCCGCGGCCCACGGCCCCGCCCGGTCGAGTCGGCCCGCCCCTGCCTGCCGACGGCCGGCAAGACGGGCCCCTCCTCCCTCGGGCATCGCCCCGGCACACCGGGACCGGTGCCGCTCGACCGCCCGGGGCGGTCCTGCCGGTCGTCGGCAACACCGGCACCCATCTGCTGACCGGCGGCGTCCCTGGTCGCGCCCGCCGGGCAGCGGCATGGTCGGGTCGACAGGAGGTGGGCTGTGCTCAGCAGTCACGAGCAGCGGATCTGGGACGACATCGAACGGTTCTACGCGGCCGAGGCCCCCGAGCCCGTCCTGCCCGGCCGGCACGCGGCGTCCTGGCACCGGCGCGTCGGCCGCGGGGTGGACGACCTCCCGGCCGCGGTGGTGGGCGGCGCCTGGGCCATGGTCCTCCTCGTCGTCTTCGGCGCCGTGGTGGCCGGCCTCGCCGTCGGCGCGGCGACGGCGCTGGGCTGGCTGCTGTGGCGGTCCCGGCCGCTGCTGCGCCGTGGTGACCCCACCTCCGCCGGGCCGGACGACCGGGCGGACTGACGGTCCGTGCACCCGCCGTCCACGCCGGCGACGACGAGCAGGTCAGCACGTCCCCGGCGCGGCACGGTGCCCGTCCACCGACGGGACGTCGGCAGCGGCCCGCCCACCGCCGGTCCACCGGCCGCTGTGGTCGGCGGGGTCGGCGTCGGTCGCGATCGCCTCGAGGCGGGCGAGGTCACCCGGGTGCAGGTCCGGGGTCGCGCGCAGTGCGTCGAGCAGCTGCTGGACCTGACCGCGCAGCGCGGGCACGCAGCCTCCCCGTCCGGCCTCCTCGACGTGGTCGACGAGCATCCTCAGCACCCGCAGCAGGGCGGCGGCCACCTGGGGCTGGGCCGGAGCGGCCTGCCGCAGCTGGTCGAACCCGTGCGCCACGTACTCCTCCGGGGAGAGCTCCCACGGGCGCAGCAGCAGCCGCCCGTCGTCCCCCGCGACCGCCTCGGCCGGCAGGTCGGTCACCAGCAGCCGGCGCAGCAGGCTGCCGATCCGCAACGTCACCTCGACGGCGGTGGTCGGGTCGTTGATCGCGGCGCTCAGCGCCCGCAGACCGATGTCCACCAGCTGCCGCAGCGCGAAGTCCGGCTCGCACTGCATGGTGCGGGTGTCGGCGATCAGGACCGAGGCGGTCAGCCGTCGCCGCACGCCCTCGACGTCGTCGGGGACCGGCCACACGGTGAGCAACGGCTCGCCGGCGTGGATGTAGGCGCCGACGCGGGTCTCCAGGCGCACGGTGGTGCCGGGCGGGACGGCGGGGAGCATCCGGTCGCCGGGGGCCTGGGTGACCCAGCCGTCGCGGGGCGCCGGGACCTCCAGCGGGCGGGAGCCGGCGGGTGGGGTGCGTGCCACGGCGGGTTGCTCGGTGCCGCTCGCCTGCCGGGAGGCCCGCAGCACCTGCTCGCCCTCCTCGGAGATCCGCCGGACCACCTCGCCGACCTGCAGGCCGTGCGCGAGGTGGTCCAGGTGCGCCACGATCAGCAGCACCGTGACCACGGCCAGCAGCACGGCGACGGTTAGCGAGATCCGCGGCGCCGGGTCGCCGGCGCTGCCGTCGACGTGGCGGAGGACCAGCACGCAGTAGACGAACGTGGCGATCAGCAGACCGATGACGACCTGGCTGAGACGGTCGCGGATGAACGAGCGCATCACCCGCGGCGAGAACTGGCTGCTGGCCAGTTGCAGGCTGACCACCGTCAGGGAGAACACCACCCCCGCCGTGGTGATCATGGCACCGGCCACGGTGCTGAGCAGCCACGTGGCGGTGCTGCTGCTCATCGTCAACGTCCCCGGGACGACGCGCTCCCCCGCGGCGCGGTCGGCGGCCCCGGCGGCCTCGGCCACCCCGATACCGGCGACCACGATCAGTGCCGGCAGTGCGAACAGGCTCTCCCGGAACCGGTAGGTCGCCGCCGCGACCCGCATGGGCAGCAGCGGCCGCACCCGGCTCACCGGCGCGTCGGCTGCTGACAGGAGACGCAGCTCGCCGCGAAGGGGCGGAGCTCCAGCCGCTCGCGGGGGATGGCCGATCCGCAGTCCACGCAGCGGCCGTACGTGCCGGTGTCGATGCGGGCGAGCGCCGCGTCGATCTCCCCGATCGTGCGCAGCAGGGTGGCGGCGCGGCTCACGGCGACCGGGTCCGGCACCGACGTGACCGTCTCAGCCAGGGCGAGCTCGCGCTGGCCGACGCAGTCGGCGCGCTGGGTCTCGAGCAGGACCCGGAACGGCAGGAACGCCGACGCCGTCGTGGGGGCGGTGGTGGGTCCGGTGGCGAGCGTGGACACGGGGTCCTCCTGGGGGGGTGGGAGCGGGCGTCCCGCCGAGCGGGACGGGTGACCGAGGGAGTCGCGGACCCGGTACGGGTCAGCGCGCCGGCGTCGGCGCGAGGTGCCGGCCGTGTCGCACCGCGGCCGGGCCGCGCAGACCACGGACCCACCCGCTCGTCGCCGGGGCCGGGCGGGCGCCGCCGGCGGCGGGCGGGGGCCAGGGCGAGGGGCACGACGGGGGGCAGGGCGCGGACGGGTCGGCGTCCTGGCCCGCGGCGGGGGCGGCGCAGACCCGGGGCGACAGCGACGTGCTCGCGCTCATGCCGCGTTCCCCTTCGTCGTCGACCCCGCCGGCGCGGCGTCCCGGTCCCCGTCGGGGAACCCCGTCGGCACCGCAGCGGCCGGCCACGCCCGCCCTCGGACGTCCCGGTCCCACCGTGCCCGGCCACGCGCCGCCGGAGCAGGGCAGCTGCCGGTCGACACACCCGGGTCGACCTTGCCGCCGACCGGCAACGCGGTGCCCCCGACCGGGTCCGCCGCATCCGCGGGACGGCGGGCCGCAGCCTGGTGACGGCCCCCGCTCGCTGCTGGACGATGGGCGCCACCGCGTCGACGCACCACCGGTCTCCCGGGCCGGCCGGTTCTCCCAGGGCCTCGGCCCTGCACTCCAGGAAGGGGACGCCGTTGTCCGATCCGGCACAGAGAGGCACCACGAGGGCTCCCCGCCGCAGGGCGGGCCTGGCGCTGGGCTGCACGGTCGCCCTCGTCCTCAGCGCGTGCGGCTCCGACGACAGCGGCGCCGGGGACGCCGCGGGCGGAGGCGGCGACAGGACGACCCCGGTGACCGTCGGCTACTTCCCCCTGGTGCACACCGCCACCGCCGTCCAGGCCGACGAGACCGGCCTGTTCGAGGACGCCGGGCTCGACGTCACCCTCGAGCAGACCTCCGGTGGTGCCCAGGCGATCCCGTCCCTGGTCGCCGGCGAGTACGACATCACCTACGGCAACTACACCTCCGCGCTGCTGGCCGCCCAGCAGGGGCTGCCCATCCGGGTGATCGCGGGCAACGACGTCGGCGCCGACGACCACGCGATCATGGTGGCCCCCGACTCCCCCTACCAGTCCCCCGCCGACCTGGCCGGAGCCCGGATCGCGGTCAACAACCTGCAGAACGTCGGCACGGTGGCGATCAACGCCGTCCTCGAGGACGCCGGCGTCGACATCTCCACCATCCAGTTCGTCGAGCTGCCGCTGCCGGACATGGCCCCGGCCCTGGACGCCGGCGACGTCGACGCCATCTGGCAGGTCGAGCCCTTCCAGGCCTCGGCCAAGGCCGCCGGCGCCCGCGTCCTCTTCCCCCTGTTCAGCGGCCCGGTCGAGGACATGCCGGTCGCCGGCTGGCTGACCACCGAGCAGTACGCGCAGGACAACCCCGAGGTCATCGAGGCCTTCCGCGAGGCGATGGCGGCATCGATGGAGGAGCTCACCGACAACCGGGAGCGGCTGGTCGAGCTCGTGCCCACCTACACCCAGGTGCCCGCCGAGACCGTGCAGCAGGTGGCCCTCCCCGCGTGGGACGCCGAGGTCGACGCCGACCAGCTGCAGGAGATGAGCGACCTCATGCTCGAGTACGGGATCATCAGCGAGGAGTTCGACGTCGAGACGATGATCGTCGACTGAGGCACGCCAGGACGGCCCCGCGGTCCTCGCCGCGGGGCCGTCGTGGCGAGGTCCCGGGGGCAACGCCACGTCGCCCGCCGGAACAGTCGCCGGCCGGACGGCGCTGGAGCTGCCGTGACCGACACGGGGCCGCGGCTGTCCTTGCTGGACCGGTCCCGCACCCGCATCGGCGAACCCGACGCCGCGGCGCTCACCGGCACCGTGGCGCGCGGGGTCCGCGCCGAGCAGCTCGGGTTCGACCGGTTCTGGGTCGCCGAGCACCACGGGGTGCCCGGGGTCGCCGGCGCCGCTCCGGCGGTGCTCCTGGCCGCTGTCGCCGGCCGGACGACGACCATCCGGCTCGGCTCGGCCGGGGTCATGCTGCCCCACCACCAGCCGCTGGTCGTCGCCGAGCAGTTCGCCACGCTGTCGGCCCTCGCGCCCGGCCGCATCGACCTGGGACTGGGCCGCTCCCCCGGCTTCACCCCGCCGGTGCGTCGGGCGCTGCGGGAGACCGACCGCGACTTCCCCGCCGACATCGCCGAGCTGCGCGCGTTCCTGACGGGGACGGCGGAGATCACCGTGCACCCGCAGCCGGTCGGTGCGCTGCCGCTGTACGTGCTGGCCACGGGCCGCGGTCTGCAGGTGGCGGCCGAGCTGGGGCTGCCGGTCGTCGTGGGCGGCCCGCTGCTGGGGGTGGCCGGCGACCCGGATGCCGGGCGCGCGGCGCTGGCCGGCTACCGGCGCGCCTTCCGGCCCTCCGCGCAGCAGCCGCAGCCGCGGGTGGCGATCAGCCTCGACGTGCTGGTCGCCGACACCGCCGCGGAGGCCGCCGACCTGGTCCTGGCCGAGGCGTGGGCGATGGCCCGGGCCCGCACCACCGGGGTGTTCCCGCCGCTGGAGCCGGTGGCCGCCGTCCGGGCCGCCGCCCGCACCCCACGCCAGCAGCAGTACCTCGAGCAGACCGCCGCAGCGGCGATCGCCGGCACGCCGGCCCAGGTGGAGCGCCGGCTCGCCGCGCTGCTGGACCGCACCGGGGCGGCCGAGCTGGTCGCCGGCAGCAGCACCTTCGACCGGGCCGCCCTGGCCGCCTCCGACGCGGAGCTGGCCGCACTGTTCGGCCGGGCGCGGACCGCCGGCAGCCGCGCGGCAACGGCGTCACCGTCCCGGCCGTAGCCCACCGGCCCCCGACCGGCCACCGCATCCCCCGCACCGGAGCTCCCGGGGTGCGGCGCTGACGGGGAGACCCCGGGCAGCTCCGCAGCGGGGTCCGCTTCCTGTCACACCCCCGGGCCACGCTGTACCCGTCCGGATCGCACCGCCCGGTGTCGCCACCGCAGACCGCGGTCACCGCACCGGCGGGTCCGGGAGGAGAGGGTGACATGAGGACCTACGACCCCGCGGACCACATCCTCTACGTCCACCTGGCGCAGGACCCCGCCGTTCCCCCGGCACCGCCGCCCGCCCACGACGAGTGCCGCCGGCTGCCCGCCGGCTACGCCAACGGGGCCCTCCGGTCCCGGATCGGGCGACCCGGCGCCGTCGCCGTCCGTCCCGCGCTGGTCCTCCTCCCGGGTGGGGCGGCAGCGACCGACGACCCCACGCTCGGAGCGTCGGCGCTGCGCCTGGTCCGGTAGGAGCGAGCACCGACGAGGAGGTCGAGGGCGCCGTCGTCAGCCACCCGTCGGTCGCCCGCGCACGGCGGTGGTGGGTGCGCCCAGCGAGCGGTGGGGCGAGCCGGTGGTCGCCTTCGTCGTCCCCGCGCCGGGCGCGGAGGTCGATCCCGCCGGGCTCGAGCGGCACTGCCGCGACCGGCTGTCGCCGTTCGAGGTGCCACGGACCTGGCCGGTGGTCGACGATCTGCCGATGACCGCCTCCACGGAGATCCGGCGGGCCGAGCTGCGCCGGGTGGCCGCGGCCGACCCGGCGCCGCAACCCACGGCCGCCTCGTGACCGGCACACTCCTGACCCGGCTGCTGGACGACCTGTCCCAGGAGGGGCAGGAGCTGGACGAGCTGGTCTCCGGCCTGCCGGCAGCGGCGTGGGCGACACCCACGCCCGCGGCCGGCTGGACGATCGCCCACCAGGTCGCCCACCTCGCCTGGACCGACGAGGTCGCGCTCCGGGCGGCCACGGACCCGGAGCGTTTCCGCGCCGACCGGGACGCCGCCGGAGCCGACGTCGCCCGGGAGGTGGACCCCGCCGCCGACGCCGGCGCGGCCGTCCCCCCGTCCGAGCTGCTCGCCCGGTGGCGGCGGGCGCGCGCGTCCCTCGCGGCGGCCCTGGCCGCGCTCCCTCCCGGCACGGCGCTGCCCTGGTTCGGGCCGGACATGGGCGCCGCGTCCATGGCGACGGCCCGGCTCATGGAGACCTGGGCGCACGGCGTCGACGTCCGCGACGCCCTCGGCCGGGCCACCCCCAGCACGCCGCGGCTGCGCGCCGTCGCGCACCTGGGCGTGCGCACCCGCGACTTCGCCTTTCGCCAGCACTCCCTCCGCCCTCCTGCCGAGGAGTTCCGGGTCGAGCTCACCGGGCCGGACGGCGACGTCTGGGCGTGGGGCCCGGCGGATGCCTCCCAGCGGGTCACCGGCCCGGCGCTGGACTTCTGCCTGCGCACCACCCAGCGCCGGCACCGCGACGACCTCGCCCTGCGCGCCCAGGGGCCCGACGCCGACCGGTGGCTCGACGTCGCCCAGGCGTTCGCCGGGCCACCCGGGGCCGGCCGGCCCGCCCGGACCTGACCCCACGCACCCCCGACCAGCGCCGTCCCCGCACCCGTCCCCCGGCGGGCCGCACCCCCACACAGAGGAGTACCGCAGTGGATCTGTCCGGCAAGGTCGCGATCGTCACCGGCAGCGGGCGGGGCCTGGGTCTCGCCTACGCCACCGAGCTGGCCCGCAGCGGCGCGGCCGTCGTCGTCAACGACGTCGACGCAGCCGTCGCCGAGGCCGCCGTCACGGCCATCACCGGCGCCGGCGGCACCGCCGTCGCCGAGGTCGTGCCCGTGGGCACCAGCGAGGCCGCCCAGGCCCTGGTCGACCGCGCCGTCTCGGCGTTCGGCCGGCTGGACGTCCTGGTCAACAACGCCGGCATCCTGCGCGACTCCACGCTGTGGAAGATGACCGACGAGGCCTTCGACGCGGTCATCACCACGCACCTGCGCGGCACCTTCACCTGCACCCGCGCCGCCGCCGTCCGGATGCGCGAGCAGGGCGAGGGCGGACGGATCATCTGCATCGGCTCCCCCACCGGCCAGGTCGGCAACTTCGGCCAGACCAACTACGCCGCGGCCAAGGCCGGCATCGTCGGCATGGTGCGCACCTGGGCCATGGAGCTGGCGCGGGCCCGGATCACCGTCAACGCCGTCGTCCCGGTCGCCGCCACCGCCATGACCGAGACCGTGCCGTTCGTGCAGCCCTACATCGAGAAGCTCAGGGCCGGTGAGCCCCTGCCCTCCTACGCGCGCAAGCAGCTGGGCTTCGGCACCCCGGAGGACGCCGCCGGCCTGGTCGCCTTCCTCGCCTCCGACGCCGCCGCCGGCATCAGCGGCCAGGCCATCGGCATCGGCGGCGACCGCCTGGCGCTGTGGAGCCACCCGGCCGAGGTCGTCGTCGAGTTCGCCGACGGCACCGGCTGGTCCGCCGACGCCATCGCCGCCGTCTGGCCCGAGAAGTACGCCCCCGCCCAGCAGACCGTCGGCCAGCAGTTCGAGCCCCCCGCCGAGGGCGAGGCCACCCCGTGACGGCCGCCCTGGACCTCGACGCGCTGGTCGCCATCGACGTGCACGTCCACGTGCACGCCGACCTGCACGGCCACCTCGCACTCGACGACGAGCTCAACGCCGCGGCCGCCAGGTACTTCAAGGGCGACCCCTACGACCCGACCGTGCACGACATCGCCGCCGACTACCGCGGCAAGAACATGGCCGCCGTCATCTTCACCGTGGACGCCGAGGCCGCCACCGGGCACACGACGCTGTCCAACGAGGAGATCGCCGAGGCCGCCGCCCAGCACCCCGACGTGCTCATCCCCTTCGGGTCGATCGACCCGGCCCGCGGGCGGGCCGGCGTCCGCGCCGCCCGCCGGCTGGTCACCGAGCACGGCGTGCGGGGCTTCAAGTTCCACCCCAGCCTGCAGGACTTCGAGCCCAACGACCGGCGGGTCTACCCGCTCTACGAGGAGCTGCAGACCCTGGGCGTGCCGGCGCTGTTCCACACCGGCCAGACCGGCATCGGCTCGGGCCTGCCCGGCGGGCGCGGCATCAAGCTGCGCTACTCCGACCCGATGCTGCTCGACGACGTCGCCGCCGACTTCCCGCACCTGACGATCATCATGGCCCACCCGTCGGTGCCCTGGCAGGACGCCGCCATCTCCGTCGCCCAGCACAAGGCCAACGTCTACATCGACCTGTCGGGCTGGTCGCCCAAGTACTTCCCGCCGCAGCTGGTCCGCGCCACCAACACGCTCCTGAAGAAGAAGGTGCTCTTCGGCTCGGACTACCCCCTGCTGCGCCCCGAACGGTGGATCGCGGACTTCGAGCAGCTCGACATCCGCGAGGAGGTCAGGCCCCTGGTCATGAAGCAGAACGCCATCGCGGCCCTCCACCTGCGCTGACCCCCCGGCGGGCACGACGCCGGAGGCGGTGGCCGAGGGCCGGCTCAGGCAGGCTCGGGCACGCCGCCGGCGTCCCCGCCGGGATCGTCCGGCGTGGCCTCGACCGGCGCGGGCGGCAGGGGCTCCGGTGCGTCGGGGAGCAGCTCGGCCGGGTCGTCGGGCACCGGCTCGCTGGGGTCGATGATCGGATCCGGCTCCGGGAGTGGCTCGACCATCCCGTCAGTCAACCAGGGCACCGTGTCCCCCGGGGAGCCCTCCGACCCGGTGGTCCGGGCCGCGCCTCCCGCGCGGCGACCGGTGCGCCGGCGGGGCGCGAACGGCGGTGGAATAGCTGCGGGCAGGTCGGGTACGCCTGGCGGACCAGGGGCGGCGCACGGCAGGGAGTCAGCCCTTCCGAGGACTGGGACTCCACATGAGCGGCAGCGCCATCCACCGGTTCACCGACACGGCCGTCCTGACCGTGCAGATCGCGGACGCGACCAGGGTGGTCAGCTCCGACTCCTTCGACGACGTGCTCGCCGACACCTACCAGCGGGTGGGGTTGCGGCCCGGCCTGCTCGAGCGCCTCGCCGGCATCCGGCAGCGTCGCTGGTGGGCCGAGGGCGTCACGTTCGTCGACGGCGCCGCCATGGCCGGCGCGAAGGCCATCAGCGAGAGCGGGGTCGACCCGGCCGGGATCGGCGTCATGATCAACACCTCGGTCAGCCGCAGGTACCTCGAGCCCTCCACCGCGGTGGCGGTGCACCACGCGCTGGGCCTGCCGCGCACGTGCCAGAACTTCGACGTCACCAACGCCTGCCTCGGGTTCGTGAACGGCATGGAACTGGCGGCCGCCATGATCGAGTCGGGTCAGGTCGACCACGCCCTGATCGTCAACGGCGAGGACTCCCGGCCGGTCCAGGAGCGCACCCTCGACCGGCTGGACCGTCCGGAGACCACCTCCCGGGACGTGCTGTCGCAGTTCGCGACCCTGACCCTCGGCTCGGGCGCCGTCGCCATGGTGCTGGGCCGCGCCGACCGGCACCCCGAGGGACACCGGCTGGTCGGGTCCGTGAGCCGGGCGGGGACCGAGCACCACGAGCTCTGCGTCGGCGACAACGACATGATGCGGACCGACCTCAAGGGCCTGCTCGACGCCGGGCTGGCCCTGTCCGAGGACCTGTGGGCCGACGCCGGTGCAGAGTTCGACTGGGCCGGGGGCATGAGCCGCTACATCGTCCACCAGGTGTCGAAGGTGCACACCAAGGCCATGTGCGACCGCTTCTCGATCGACCCCTCGCTGGTCCCGACCACGTTCCCGACCCGGGGCAACCTCGGCCCCGCATCGGTCCCGTTCACGCTGGCCGTCGAGCAGGACTCGCTGGTCGACGGCGACCGGGTGCTGCTCATGGGCATCGGCTCGGGCCTCAACGCCTCGTGCCTCGAGATCGCCTGGTGAGGGCGGCCCCCCTCCCGCCCGCGCTCCCGGGCCTGGACCCCGGCTGGTCCCGCTTCCCGACCGTCGCCGACTCGACCGGCGTCGAGCACACCTGGCACGTCCTCGACAACGGCGTCCCGGACCCGGTCGGCACCCTGCTGTGCGTCCACGGCAACCCCACGTGGTCCTACCTGTGGCGCCGGCTGCTGGCCGCCGCGCCGCCCGGCTGGCGGGTCGTCGCCCCCGACCAGCTGGGCATGGGGTGGTCCGACCGGCTGCCGGAGCCGCGGTCGCTGCCGCAGCGACTCGCCGACCTCGGGGACCTCACGGCAGCCCTCGGCATCACCGGCCCGGTGGTCACGGTCGGGCACGACTGGGGCGGCGTCATCTCCCTGGGCTGGGCCCTGCAGCACCGCCGGGAGCTGGCCGGCGTCGTGCTGGCCAACACCGCCGTCGCCATGCCCGAGGGCGACCTCGGGCCGGCCCTCATCCGGCTGGCCCACGCCCCCGGCGTGCGGGCGGCGGTGACCGTCGGCACCCCGGTGTTCGTGCGGGCGGCGACGGCGCTGTCCCGGCCGGCACTCCCGGCCGACGTCCGGCGCGCCTTCGCCGCCCCCTACCGGTCGCGGGCGCGCCGCCGGTCCGTCGGCGACTTCGTCGCCGACATCCCCTTCGCACCCGACCACCCGTCCCGCCCGGTCCAGGAGGCGATCGCCGAGGGCATCCGCACGCTCGACGTCCCGGCCCTGCTGCTGTGGGGGCCCCGCGACCCCGTCTTCGGCGAGCGGTACCTCGCCGACCTGCGCCGCCGGCTGCCCCAGGCCCGGCTGCACCGCTACGAGGGCGCATCGCACCTGCTCCCGGAGGACGCTCCGCAGTACGCCGATGCCGTGGTGCAGTGGGTGGCCGACCTCCACACCGGGCACCCACCCCCCGACCGGCGACGGGCGGCGGCCACCGCCGACGGCACCGGACGCCGCCTGTGGTCGGCCCTGCGGGAACGGTCGGACGACGCCGCACCGGCGGTCGTCGAGGTCGGGGGCCCGACGGTGACGTGGTCCCGGTTGGCCGACCGGGTGTCGGACCTGGCCGCCGGGTTGGCGGCGTGCGGGGTCCGCCCGGGACAGCGCGTCGCGCTGCTCGTCGAGCCGTCGGCCGACCTCACCGCCACCGTGTACGCCGTGTGGCGAGCCGGGGCCGTCGTCGTCGTCGCGGACAAGGGCCTGGGCCTGGCCGGGATGCGCCGGGCCCTGCGCAGCGCGGCGGTCGACCACGTCGTCGGCAGCCGTGCCGGCCTGGCGGCGGCGCGCCTGATGGGCCTGCCCGGGTCCCGCATCCTCGCCGGGCGGGCCGGCCGGACGGGGCGGCGAGCCTCGGGAGCTGCGCACACGCTCGACGAGGTGGCCGCCGTCGGCCGATCCGCACCGGCGCCGGTCGAGGCCCCGCTGGACGCCGACTGCGCGGTGCTGTTCACCTCCGGGGCGACCGGGCCGGCCAAGGGCGTCGTCTACACGCACCGCCAGGCCGCGGCCCAGCTGGAGCTCGTGCGGTCCACCTACGGCCTGACCGCCGGGGACCGGTTCGTGGCGGCGTTCGCGCCCTTCGCCATCCTCGGGCCGGCGCTGGGCATCGCGTCGGCGGTCCCGGACGTCGACGTGACCGCACCCGCCTCGTTGACCGCGGCGGCGCTGGCCGACGCGGCGGCCGCCGTCGACGCGACCGTGGTCTTCGCCTCGCCCGCGGCGCTGCGGCGGGTCGCGGCCACCGCCGGGGACCTCTCGGTGCGGCAGCGCCGCGCCCTGGGCGGCATCCGGCTGCTGATGTCGGCGGGCGCGCCCGTACCGGCGTCCCTCCTGCGGTCACTGCGGGCGGTCCTCCCGGCCGCCGACGCGCACACCCCGTACGGGATGACCGAGGTCCTTCCGGTCACGGACGTCGCCCTGGCCGGCATCGAGGCCGCCGGCGCCGGCGAGGGCGTGTGCGTGGGCCGCCCGCTGCCCGGCGTCGGCGTGCGCATCAGCCCCCTGTCACCCGAGGGGCTCGCCGACGGCCCGCTCACCGACCGCCCGGGCGTCGCCGGAGAGGTCTGCGTGCAGGCCGCGCACGTCAAGGACCGCTACGACGCGCTGTGGGCACTCGAGCGTGCGACGTCCCGGGACCCGGGCTGGCACCGGACCGGGGACGTCGGGCACCTGGACGCGGACGGCCGGCTCTGGATCGAGGGGCGCCTGGCCCACGTCGTCTCCGCCGCCTCCGGTCCGGTGACCCCCGTCGGCATCGAGCAGCGGGTCGAGGAGCTGCCCGGTGTCTCGGCCGCCGCGGCCGTGGGCGTGGGGCCGGCCGGGGCGCAGGTCGTCGTCCTCGTCGTCGTCCCGTCCGGGACCCCCCGGAGCCGCATCGGTCCCGGTGCCTGGGGGAGCCGCCTGCGCCTGGCCGATCCGGACACGGCCGACGCCGTCCGGGCCGTCGTCGGGGTCGACGTCGCCGCCGTGCTGCTCACCGCGCGGCTGCCGGTGGACGTGCGCCACCAGTCGAAGGTGGACCGTGCTGAGCTCGCCCGCCGGGCCGCGCGGTTCCTGGCCGGTGTCCAGGCGCGCGGACGCCGGCGCCGACCGTGAGGGTCCTGGTCACCGGGGCGAGCGGGATGCTCGGGCGGGCCACCGCGACCGGGCTCCTCGAGCGCGGCGACGAGGTGACGGTGCTGCAGCGCCGCCCGTCCGGCCTGCCGTGTCGCGAGGTGCTGGGGGACGTCGCCGATCCGGCCGTGGTGGGGCGGGCCGCCCGTGGGCAGGACGCCGTGCTGCACCTCGCCGCGAAGGTGGACGTCACCGGGCCGTGGGCGGAGTACGCCTCCGCCAACATCCGGGGCACCCGCACCGTCGTCGAGGCCTGCCGGGCGGCCGACGTCGGCCGGCTGGTGCACGTCTCGTCCCCGTCGGTGGCGCACGCCGGGACGCCGTTGACCGGGGTCGGCGCCGGGCCGGCCGACGCCACGCGTGCCCTCGGGCGCTACTCCCGCTCCAAGGCGGTGGCCGAGGTCGATGCGCTGGCCGCGGACTCCTCCTCCCTCGCCGTCCTCGCGATCCGGCCCCACCTGGTGTGGGGACCCGGTGATCCCCAGCTCGTGGGGCGCATCGTCGAACGGGCACGCAGCGGGCGGCTGCCGGTGATCGGCTCGGGCGCGGCGCTGATCGACACCACCTACGTCGACAACGCCGCAGCCGCCCTGGTCGCCGCCGTGGACGCGTGCGGACCCGTGCACGGCGAGGCCCTGGTCGTCTCCAACGGGCAGCCGCGTCCGGTCGCCGAGGTCCTCGCCCGGCTCTGCCGGGCGGCCGGGGTCCGGGGACCGCGCGGCCGGGTGCCGTACCGGGCGGCCTACGGCATCGGTGCCGCGGTCGAGGGGCTCTGGGCGGGAACCCGGCGACGCTCGACTCCCCCGCTCACCCGCTTCCTGGCCGAGCAGCTGGCGACCGCGCACTGGTTCGACCAGCGCCGGACCCGTGCCGCGCTGGGATGGCGGCCGCACGTCCCCCTCGACGAGGGGTTCTCCCGCCTGGGCGCCTGGTTCGGGTCCGGGCCCGACCCGGTCGCCGGAGGCTGAGCCGACCCACGGTCCGCCGACCACGGCGCCATAGCCTGGCGCTGTGTCCGTCTGGTCGCCGCGTCGCCGTGTGCCGTACTCGCGTCTCCCGGAGCGGGCCTGGCGTGCCGTCGCGGGGAACGACCCGCCGACCGCGCCGATCGGTCTGCGGGCCCAGCCCAGCCGGATGGACGACCTCACCGCGCACGCCGCGCTGGGCCTGGCCCTGCGCATCGGGGCGTCCATGCTCGCCGTCGGCGCGCCCTCCGCCGACGTGACCGCGACGGTGCTGCGGGTCGCCGCGGCCTACGGGCTGACCAGCTGCCAGGTCGACATCACGTTCACCTCCCTCACGGTGAGCTTCGACCGGGAGGACGCGGTACCGCTCACCGCGATGCGGATCGTGCGGATGAGCCGTCCGGACTACACCCGCCTGCAGGGGATCACCGACCTGGTCCGTGCGATCGGCGCCGGTGACCTCGACGTCGAGGAGGCACACCGCCGGCTGGACCGTGTGGTCGCCGCGCCCGCCACGTACCGCCGGACCGTGAACGCGCTGGCCTGGGCCGGCGTGGCCGGTTGTTTCGGGCTCGTCCTCGGCGGCGGGTGGCGTGAGGCCCTCCTCGCGGCGCTGACCACCGCCCTGATCGAGCAGGTGTTGCGCGTGCTCAACCGGCGGAGCCTGCCGGTCTTCTTCCAGCAGGTGGTGGGGGCCGCACTCGCCACCGGAGTGGCCGTCCTCCTGCTCGCGTGGAACGTCGAGGTCCGGACCTCCCTGGTCGTCGCCGCCGGCATCGTCGTGCTGCTCGCGGGACTCTCCCTGGTCAGCGCTGCCCAGGACGCGATCAGCGGGTTCCCGGTGACCGCCGGGGCGCGGGCCTTCGAGGTGGTGACGCTGACCGCCGGCATCGTCGTGGGCATCGCCGGCGTGCTCGACCTGGCCCAGCGCGCCCAGCTCCCCCTGACCGTCGTCACCACCGAGCCCGCCCCGGTGCCCGTCGCCGTCGCGCTGGCCGCATCGGCCGGGATCGCCGGCTTCTGGGCGCTGGCCAGCCACGCCCGGCCGCACGCCGTCGGCCTGGCCGCGATCGCCGGGGCGCTGGCCTGGACGACGTTCTGGGTGCTCAGCGCCGTGGGTGCCGGCGCTCCCCTGGCCAGCGGGGTCGCGGCCGTCGTCATCGGGTTCTGCGGAGAGGTGCTGACCCAGCGGCTCCGGGTCCCACCGCAGCTCGTCGCCGTCTGCGGCATCGTCCCGCTGCTGCCCGGGCTGGCGATCTACCACGGGCTGTTCCAGATCGTCGTCGACGCCGACATCGACGGCGGGCTGGCCGCTCTCGTCGGGGCGCTGGCCGTCGGTCTCGCGCTCGCCGCCGGCGTCACGCTGGGTGAGTACCTCGGCCGGCCGGTCAGCGGCGAGCGGGACCGCTTCGACGAGCGGGTCCGCAGGCGGGCCATGACCACCGACTGAGCTGCGCACCGGTTCCGCGGGGCACGGACGTCAGCAGACGACCCCGACGTCCGCGTCGGCCCGACGGGGCGGCGGGGTGCCCGCCACGCCACGACGGGCGGGGCCCAGCTCCGCGTCGCGCCGACCACGCAGCGAGCTGATGACGGCCAGGCCCTGCGCCCGCCCGAGGTCGGGCACGTGGAGCACCCGCTCCCGCAGCCGGCCCGTCTCGAGCAGCCGCGCCCGCTCGACCCCGGGCAGGCACCCGGACTCCACCGGAGGTGTCCACCACTGCCCGTCCAGCCGCACCGCGAGCGTGGCCCGGGTGGCCTCGGTGAGCTCTCCCCGCGTGTTGACCATGACCACGTCATCGACGTCGGGGCGCCGCTCGCGCCGCCGGTCGTACGGCTCCCGCATGCTCGTCTTGTGGTACAGCCAGGACTCCCCCGGGTCGATCGGCTCGTCGTCCACCGCGAGCAGCACCGGGCCGGCTGAGGGCGCGGGTAGCGCCTCGACGTCGACGGCGAGCCCCCCGTCGCGGCGCAGCCGGAGCCGGACGCGTGCCGCCGGCTCCCCCGCCAGCCGGGCGTCCAGCACGTGCCGCGCCGTCGCCACGTCGAACCGGAACCCCAGGTGCTCGGCCGAGGCAGCCAGGCGGCGCAGGTGGCGCTCCCGGTTGCGCAGGCCCCGCGGCGGCCCGTACCGCATCGTCTCCATCAGCTCGAACTCCCGGGGCCGCGCGTCCAGGACGGCGGCCTTGGCGAGGACCTCCGCGTGTTCGGCGGCCGCGTCGGAGCCCCAGGTGATCCCGCCCCCGGTGCCGTACACGGCCTCGCCCGTGGTCGTGTCGACCACGGCTGTCCGGATGGCCACGGTGAAGCGAGCCCGCACCGGCGCGTCCGGTGGGCCCACGACGCCGATGGCTCCGCAGTAGACACCGCGGGGGTCCGGTTCCAGCGACCGGATGATCTCCATGGAGCTCGCCTTGGGGGCTCCCGTGACCGAACCGCAGGGGAACAGCGCCCGGAACAGCTCCACCAGCCCGGTACCGGGGCGCAGGCGAGCCGTCACGTCGGAGGTGAGCTGGAGCACGGTCCCGTAGCGCTCGACCGTGAAGAGCGCGGGCACGTCGACGCTGCCGATCTCCGCGACCCGGCCGACGTCGTTGCGCACGAGGTCGACGATCATGACGTTCTCCGCCCGCTCCTTGGGGCTGGAGCGCAGCCGACGGGCCAGGCGCCGGTCCTCGTCCCGGTGCCGTCCCCGCCGCGCCGTCCCCTTCATGGGACGGAGCAGCACGTCGTCGCCGCGGCGCTCGAAGAACAGCTCGGGGCTGGCACTGGCCACGACGAAGCGGCCGAGGTCGAGGTAGGCGTTGTGGGCTCCGCGTTGCCCCAGGGCCAGGTCCCGGTACACGGCGAACGGGTCCCCGGACACGCGACCGGACATCCGCACGGTCAGGTTGCACTGGAACGTGTCCCCGGCGGCGATCCGCTCCCGGACCTGCCCGACGCCGGAGGCGTGACCGGCCGGGGTCCACGTGGGTCGCCACCGGGCTGCCCCCGCCGGGCGCGCGTCGGCCGGTCCGGCCGCCTCCAGCGGAGGCACGGCAACCGGCTGGTCGCAGAGCCCGAACCACACCAGCGGCATGCCCAGCGGCGTGGACCGGTGCACGGCGAGCCGTGGGTCCAGCCCGGCGGCGGCCTCGTAGGCGACGTACCCGAAGGCCCACTGCCCGGCGTCGGTGGCCCGCTCCACCTCCGTCAGCACGCCGAGGACCTCCTCGGGCCGCTCGGCCACCAGCACCCGGCGCGGCGGTGGGCACCGGATGGCGGTGCCGGCGCGCAGGTCGTCGAACCGCGCCCACGGCGCCCCCGCCGAACTGCCGGAGCTCACCGCGGCGTCGATCCCGGGCCCACGGCGGCGAGCAGGTGGAACGAGCCGCTGACCACGACGGGCAGCCCTGCGTCGGCGCTCGCCGCGGCCCGGGCCACCGCGCACGCAGGGTCCTCCTCCACCACGGACGCGACTCCGCACTCCGTCGCCGCCAGGGCGATCTGCCCGGCGGGTACGGAGGCGCCGGCCGGGTGGTCGCCGTCCCCGGCGGCGAACTGCGTGGCGACCACCGCCGACGCCACGGGCGCGACGACCCGCAGTGCGGCCCGGAGGTCCTTGTCCTGCTTGAACGCCAGAACCCATGGGAACCGGACGCCGGGATGGACCTCCTGCAGGGTTCCGACCAGCGCGGCCAGCTTCATCGGGTTGTGCGCTCCGTCCAGGACCGTGGTCCAGCCGCCGACCACCCGGCGTTCGAAGCGTCCGGGCAGCGTGGCGCCGTGGAGCCCCTGCCAGACCGCGTCCGCGTCGAGGGCCCAGCCGTCGCGCGCGGCGATCGCCTCGACCGCCCGCAGCGCGAGGTGGGCGTTGCCGGCCTGGTGCTGCCCGGTCAGGCCCAGGGACAGCGGCGGTTGGCCCCGCAGGTGCAGTTCGGTGCCGTCCGGCCCGGTCCAGGCCCGTACCGACGGGGGCCCCTGGTCCACCCAGCGCAGCGCGCAGGCCCTCCGGGTTGCCTCGGCGCTCAGCGCGTCCTCCACCTCGGCGCTGCGCTGGCGGGCCGCGACCGCGCGACCGCCGACGGGCAGGATGCCGGCCTTCTGCGTCGCGATCTCCTCGAGGGTGGACCCGAGGAGGTCCTGGTGGTCCAGCCCGATCGGGGTGATCACCGCGAGCTTGTCCGCCCGGGAGATCGTGTTGGTGGAGTCCAGCAGGCCGCCGACCCCGGTCTCGACGACCCCGTAGTCGACCCGGTCGGCGAACAGGCCGAAGGCGATCGCGTTGGTCACCTCGAAGAACGACGGCCGGCCGTGTCCGGCTCGCTCCACCGACTGGACCGCCGGCCGGATCCGGTCCAGTTCCGCCTCGACGAGGTGCGCCCCGGCGGGAGCGCCGTCGACCTGGAACCGCTCGAGGAGGCAGTGGACGTGGGGTGACAGGTGGGCGCCCACCCGGAACCCGTGCGCCCGCAGCAGGCTCGCCACGAACGTGGTCACCGAGCCCTTACCGGCGGTCCCGGCGACGTGCACGGCCCTGAAGCGGTCCTGGGGGTCCCCCAGGACCCGGAGCAGGGCCCGCGCGCGGTCGAGCCCCGCACCCGCCGGACCCCGCTGCGGCCCCAGCTCCCCGTACAGGTAGCGGTGGACCCGGTCGAGCGCGGCCCCGGACGAGGTCGCGCCGGCGGGCGGCACCGGGTCCGCCGTCCCGGTCGACATCAGCAGTGCCGCGACCGGTCAGCGGAAGACGACGGTGCTGTGGCCGTTGAGCAGCACCCGCCGCTCGCTGTGCCAGCGCACCGCCCGGGAGAGCGCCAGCGCCTCGGCGTCCTGACCCACGGTGGCCAGCGCGCGGGGGTCGAAGGTGTGGTCGATGCGGATGACCTCCTGCTCGATGATCGGGCCCTCGTCGAGGTCGGGCGTCACGTAGTGCGCCGTCGCTCCGACCAGCTTCACCCCGCGGTCGAAGGCCTGGTGGTAGGGCTTGGCGCCCTTGAAGCCCGGCAGGAAGGAGTGGTGGATGTTGATCGCCCGGCCGTGCAGGGCCGCGCAGGCCTCGTCGGAGAGCACCTGCATGTAGCGGGCCAGCACGACCAGGTCGGCCCGGTGCTCGTCGACCAGCTCCAGCAGCCGCTCCTCGGCCGCCCGCTTGGTGGCCGGCGTGACGGGCACGTGGTGGAACGGCAGCCCGGCCGCCTCGGCCATCGGGCGCAGGTCCTCGTGGTTGGAGACGACGGCGACGAGCTCGGCGCCGAGGCTGCCGGCCCGCCAGCGGAAGATGAGGTCGTTGAGGCAGTGGCCGAGCTTGGAGACCATGACCAGCACCCGCGGCGGCTGGTCCCCGGTCACCTGGTACGTCATGCCGAACTCGTCGGCCACCGCACGGAACTCCGCCGACAGGTCGTCGGCGTCGGTCTGCTGGGAGCAGACGAACGCCGTGCGCAGGAACAGCTGCCCGCGGACGGCGTCGTCGAACTGCTGGTGCTCGACGATGTCGCAGCCGTGCTCGAACAGGAACGAGCTGACGGCGTGCACGATGCCCGGGCGCTCCTGGCAGCTGAGCGTGAGGGTGAAGGGGTGGGACACGGGTGCCTCCTCAGCACTCGACGATGTTGAGCGCCAGCCCGCCACGGGCGGTCTCCTTGTACTTGTCCTTCATGTCGGCGCCGGTCTCGCGCATGGTCTTGATCGCCTTGTCCAGCGGGACGTGGTGGCGGCCGTCCCCGCGCACGGCCATGCGGGCCGCGGTGATGGCCTTGACCGAACCGACGGCGTTGCGCTCGATGCACGGGATCTGCACCAGCCCCCCGACGGGGTCGCAGGTGAGCCCGAGGTTGTGCTCGATGCCGATCTCGGCGGCGTTCTCGACCTGCTCCGGCGTCCCGCCGATGACCTCCGCCAGGCCGGCGGCGGCCATGGAGCAGGCCGAGCCGACCTCGCCCTGGCAGCCGACCTCCGCGCCGGAGATGGAGGCGTTCTCCTTGAACAGCGTGCCGATCGCCGCGGCGGTGAGCAGGAAGCGCACCACCCCGTCGTCGGAGAACGACTCGACGAAGTCGCGGTAGTAGTGCAGGACCGCGGGCACGATGCCCGCGGCACCGTTGGTCGGCGCGGTCACCACCCGCCCGCCCGCGGCGTTCTCCTCGTTCACGGCGAGGGCGTAGAGGGTGACCCACTCCATGGCGCGCAGCGGGTCGGCGTCGTCCCGGTCAGCCTCGAGCTGGGCCCGCAGCGCGGCCGCGCGCCGGCGCACCTTGAGCCCGCCGGGGAGGACGCCGGTGGTCCGGGTCCCCCGGTCGACGCACTCCTGCATCACCGACCAGACGTGGAGGAGGCCGGCGCGGACCTCGGCCTCGCTGCGCCAGGAGAGCTCGTTGGCCAGCACCACGTCGCTGATGCGCAGGCCCGTTTCCCGGGTGCGCGCCAGCAGCTCCTCGCCGGTGCGGAACGGGTACGGCACCGGCGTGGCGTCCTCGACGATCACCGGGTTGCCGGCCTCGTCCTCGTCGAGGACGAACCCGCCGCCCACCGAGTAGTACTCGCGGCGGCACAGCTCCACCCCGTCGGCGTCGACGGCCACGAAGAGCATCCCGTTGCTGTGGAAGTCCAGCCGCCTGCGGCGGTGGAGGACGACGTCGTCGTCCACCGAGAACGCGATCGGGTGCTCGCCGGCCAGCCGCAGCTCCCCCTCGCGGCGGATGACCTCGACCCGCGGACCGGCCGCGACGGGGTCGACGAGGTCGGGCTGCTCGCCCTCCAGCCCGAGGACGACGGCCTTCACGCTCCCGTGGCCGTGCCCCGTGGCGCCGAGCGACCCGAACAGCTCGCAGCGGACGCCGGCCACCCGCGGGAGGAGCCCCTCCTCCCGCAGGCGCGACGCGAAGGTGGCGGCAGCCCGCATGGGCCCGACGGTGTGCGAGCTGGACGGACCGATGCCGACCTTGAACAGGTCGAAGGCGCTGATGGTCACCCGGTGCCTCCTTCTCGCGCGGTGTGGTGGACCCATCGCGGTGCCCAGGTACACAGTTGGTATATCAGAAGTACAGTGAAGGTATGTCGATCCCTCTGAAGAGGCAAGGCCCCGAGGCCGTCAACCTCTACGATCTGCTCGTGACCCTCGCACCGCTGGAGCTCGACCCGGCCGCCGCCACCTCACTGGCCGACAAGGCCTACGTGGCGATCAGGGACCGGCTGATCATGCTGGCCATCCGCCCCGGGGACCCGATCGACGACGACGAGCTGGCCAAGGACCTCGGCGTGGGCCGCACGCCGGTGCGCGAGGCGCTCAAGCGGCTGGAGGGCGACCGGCTGGTCGTGTCCTACCCGCGCCGGGGCACGTTCGCGACCGGCATGGACATCTCCGACCTGGCGCACATCTCCGACATCCGTGCCCAGCTGGAGCCGCTGGCCGCCCGCCGCGCCGCGGAGCGGGCCGCCCGCGTGGGCTCCGCCGAGCTCGAGGACCTGGCCACCGGGATCGAGCAGCTCGACGTCGCCGCGATCGACCGCAGCGAACTGATGCGCTGGGACCTCGCCGTGCACCGCGCCATCTACCGGGCGGCCGGCAACCCGCACCTCGAGGACGTCCTCATCCGCTACGACAACCTGGCCACCCGCATCTTCTGCCTGTTCCTCGAGCGCCTGCCCACCGTCGACGAGCACGTCGGCGAGCACGTGGAGCTGCTCCGGGCGATCGCCGCCGGCGACGCCGACCGGGCCGACGACCTCGCCCGCGAGCACGTCCTCGGCTTCGAGCGGGCGATCCGCGCGGTCATCTGAGCGCGGACCCCCTGCCCCCACCGTGGGAGGACCCCGTCCACCCCACCCCTCGCCGGCTCGGGGCGAGCCGCGGGACGGGGCCGGCGGCGGGCCCCTGCAGGGGGCCGTTCCGGCACGTCACCGGGCTCGCGGGGCCCTCGGGGTCACCTGCGCCAGAAGAGGTGGTGGGTCACGCCGCTCGGGCTGGGCACGACGTCGAGGTGGAAGCGGTCGAGCAGCTCGTCGGGTGAGGTCCACAGCCGCACCCCGGAGCCGAGCTGCACCGGCGACACGGCCACGTGCAGGGTGTCGACGAGGTCGGCGTCGAGGAACTCCCGGATGGTGGTGGCCCCGCCGCCGAGCCGGACGTCCCTGCCCCGGGCCGCCGCCCGGGCCCTTCCGAGGACGGTGGCCGGGTCACCGCCGACGAAGTGGAACGTGGTGTCGGAGAGCGTGAACGAGGGACGCTCGTGGTGGGTCAGGACGAACACGGGGGTGTGGAACGGGGGCTCCTCGCCCCACCAGCCCTGCCACTGGTGGTCCGGCCACGGACCGCGCTGGGGGCCGAACTTGTTGCGGCCCATGATCTCCGCGCCGATGCCGTGGGCGAAGTCGCGCGTGAAGTAGTCGTCGAGGCCACGGCTCCCGCCGGGCTCGGTGCGGTTGGGCCAGCTCGCCGTGGCGCCGGCCCAGGCGAACAGGGCGCCGGGGTCGGCGTGCCCGAACGGCCTCTCCAGGGTCTGGTCCTGCCCCGCTCCGAACCCGTCACTGGAGACGGTGAAGTTCTGCACTCGCAGCAACTGCTCCACGTGGTCCTCCCTGGTGGTCGACGGCAGTGAGACCGCCGGGACCGGCGGAACTCATCGCCGCCCGGGGGTGGTCTCCACCGCGTCGACGGCCTCCAGGACCGCCAGGACGTCCCGCGTGGCCGCGACGTCGTGCACGCGGAGCACGGACGCCCCGCGCTGCACCGCGACCACGGCCGCGGCCAGGGAGCCGGGCAGCCGCTCCCGCACGTCCCGCCCGGTCAGCTGCCCGAGCACCGACTTGCGGGACAACCCGACCATGACCGGCACCCCCAGGCCGGTGAACGCGTCGAGCGACGCCAGCAGGGCGACGTTGTGCGCCAGCGTCTTGCCGAAGCCGAACCCCGGGTCGACCACCAGGTGCTCGGCGCGGACGCCGGCGTCCAGGCAGGCGAGCAGGCGCTCGCCGAGGAAGGCGCGCACCTCGGCCACGACGTCCCGGTACCGCGGGGCCTCCTGCATGGTCTCCGGGGAGCGCTGCATGTGCATGAGGCACACCGGGACGCCCAGCTGCGCGGCGGTCTCCAGCGCGCCCGGCCGCGACAGCGCGCGCACGTCGTTGACCATGCCCGCGCCCGCGGCCACCGCCGCCCGCATCACCTCGGGGCGGGAGGTGTCCACCGACAGCGGCACGGGGACCCGCCGGACCAGCGCCTCCACGACCGGGAGCACCCGGTCCAGCTCCTCGGCCAGGGACGGCGGCCGCGAGCCGGGTCGGGTGGACTCGCCGCCGACGTCGATGAGGTCGGCGCCCTCCGCCGCCAGGCGGCAGCCGTGCTCGACGGCCCGGTCGAGGCCGTGGAACCGCCCGCCGTCGGAGAACGAGTCGGGGGTGACGTTGAGGACGCCGCAGACCAGGGGTCGCCGCGCCGCCAGCGCCCGGACGAGGGGGGTGGTCGAGGGGCCGGCGCCCGCGGTCGGGCGGTCGGCCACGGTCGGGACGGTCATCGGGATGCTCCGCCCGCCCCACCGCGCGCGGAGGCGACGGTGTGCTGCAACAGCAGCGCGGTGGTGACCGGCCCGACCCCGCCCGGCACCGGGGTCAGCCCGGCCACGCGCCCGGTGACCGAGCCGGCGTCGACGTCGCCGACCAGCCCGCCGTCGGCGGTCGGGTTGGTGCCGACGTCGACGACGACCGCGTGCTCGGCGACGTGCTCGGCCGTGACGAGCTCCGGCCGTCCGACGGCCGCGACGAGCACGTCCGCCGAGCGGGTGACCGCGGCCAGGTCCTTGGTGCGGCTGTGGCAGACGGTCACGGTGGCGTCCCGCTGCAGCAGCAGGTGCGCCACGGGCTTGCCGACGACGGTGGAGCGGCCCACCACGACGGCCTGCGCCCCGGACAGCGGGACCCCGTGGGCGTCCAGCAGCGCGAGCACCGCCTCGGCGGTCGCCGGCGCGAAGGCGGGCAGGCCCGCGGCCAGCCGCCCCAGGCTCAGCGGGTTGGCGCCGTCGACGTCCTTGGCCGTGTCGATGGACGCGGCGAGGTCCTCGACGACCGCGCCGGCCGGCAGCGGCGTCTGCAGGATGATCCCGTGCACCGTGGGGTCCGCGCTGAGCGCGGCCAGCTCGGCGCGGATGCGCTCCGGCGTCGCCGTCTCCCCCAGGTCGACGACCGAGCAGGCGATGCCCGTCCTCTCCGCGGCCCGCGCGATGGAGCGGACGTACCAGGCACTGGACTCGTCCGCCGTCGCCACGACCACCGCCAGCCGCGGCGGGCGGCCCGCCGCGGTCAGCTCGGCGGCCACGGCGGCGGCCTCGGCGCGGATGCCGGCGGCCAGCTCGGTCCCGCTCAGCGTCGCGGTCATCGGACCAGCCCGTCGCGGACGGCGGCGGTGACCTTCTCCGCGCGCAGGACGAGGTCGTCGACGGTGTCCACCACCGCGGCGAGCTCTCCCCCGGTCACCGGGTCGGTGATGCCGCCGAGGTTGACCTCCACGTTGACCCGCGCCGTGGTGGCCGCGGCCCGGGCGGCCTCCGCGGCGGCGGCGACGTCGCTGACCACGTTCGGGTTGCCGATCGGCAGCAACCGCTCGGCCAGGCCGAGGACGTGCTCGGCAACGGCGATGACGACGGCCGGCACCCGGGCGGCGCCGACCAGGGCCTGCGCGATCGCCTCGGACCGGGCGGTGGCCTCCTCCGCCGTCCCCTTGGGGAGCCGGTAGGCCTCGGTGACCGCGGTGAAGGCCGCGGCGTCGTCCTCGGCCAGGCCGACCGCGTCCTGGCGCAGCCGGTCGGCGGTGGCGGTGATGGCGGCGATCTCGTCGGCGGAGTCGGCGTACCGCGCCGAGTCGCTGTAGCGGGCGACCATCGCCACGAGGGCGGCGGCCTGGGCCGCGTGCAGGGCGGCGGTGGCCCCACCGCCCGGGGCGGGTACCCGGGCGGCGAGCTGCGCCAGGAACGTCTCGACGGTGTCCGAACGCATGGACGCGGTCCTCCTTCAGCCTCGGATGCGGGTCATCGCGGGGTCGACGAGCGGCTCGGCGGCGACGGTCGCGGCGACCCGGGTGCCGAAGTACTCGATCTCGACCCGCGTGCCGACGGTCGCCGAGGCCGGCAGCCAGGCGTAGGCGATAGGCCGGCCGACGGTGTGCCCGAAGGCCGCACTGGTCACGTAGCCGGCCGGGCGGCCGTCGACGAGGACCGGCTCGTGCCCGAGGACCACGGTGCGGCCGTCGTCGACCGTCAGGCAGGACAGCCGGCGGCTCACCGTGTCCTCCCCCCGCCCGGCGATGGCCCGGCTGCCCACGAAGTCCTCCTTCTGCTTCCGGACGGCGAAACCGAGACCGGCCTCGTAGGGGTCGTGCTCGGTGGTCATGTCGTGGCCCCAGGCGCGGTAGCCCTTCTCCAGCCGCAGGCTGGAGAAGGCGGCTCGGCCCGCGGCGACGACGCCCAGGTCCTGGCCGGCGGCCCACAGCACGTCCCACAGCCGCTGACCGTTGTCGGCGCTGGTGTAGATCTCCCAGCCCAGCTCGCCGACGTAGGACAGCCGCATCGCCGTCACCGGCACGCCCCCGATCCGGGCCCGCTTGGCGCGGAAGTACCTCAGCCCCTCGTTGGAGAAGTCGTCGGCGGTGAGCCGCTGGACGAGGTCACGGGCGCGCGGGCCCCACAGGCCGATGCAGCAGGTGCCGCCGGTGGTGTCCCGGATCTGCACGGAGCCGTCGTCCGGCGCCTCGCGGAGGAGGAGGTCGAGGTCCAGGGGGCCGTTGGCGCCCACCTGGAACAGCTGCGCCCCCAGCCGGGCGACGGTGAGGTCGCTGCGGATGCCACCGGCGTCGTCGAGGGCCAGCGTGTAGGTCACCGACCCGACGGACTTGTCCATCTCACCGGTCGTCAGCCGCTGCAGGAGGTCGAGGGCGCCGGGGCCGCTGACCTCCAGCCGCTTGAGCGGCGTCATGTCGTACAGCGCCACGGCGGTGCGGGTCTTCCAGGCCTCGGCCGCCGCGATCGGGGACCAGAACCGCCCCGCCCACGCGTCGCGCTCCGGCGGCACCCACTCGGCGGGCAGCTGGTCGACCAGGCCGGCGTTGGCCTCGTACCAGTGCGGCCGCTCCCACCCGCCGGCCTCCAGGAAGACCGCGCCGAGCTCCTCCTGCCGGGCGTGGAAGGGGCTCACCCGCAGGTCCCGCGGCGACAGCCGCGGCTGCAGCGGGTGGATCACGTCGTAGATCTCGACGAAGTTCTGCTGCGAGGTCTCGCTGACGTACTCCGGCGCGAGCTGGACCTCCTCGAACCGGTGCACGTCGCAGCCGTGCAGGTCGACCTCGCTGCGGCCGTCGACCAGCAGCTGCGCGACCGCCCGGCCGACCCCGGCCGAGTGGGTCACCCAGACCGCCTCGGCGATCCAGAAGCCGGCCACGTCGCGGGACTCCCCGATCAGCGGGCCGCCGTCCGGGGTGAACGAGAAGACGCCGTTGAAGCCGGAGTCGATCTTCGACGAGCGCAGGGAGGGCAGCAGCAGCTGGCTCTCCTCCCACTGGGCGGCGAAGTCCTCCTCGGTGAAGGGCAGCATCGAGGGCATCGACTCCTCCCCGACGCCGTCCCCCTGCGGCAGCTCCCGCAGGTCGACCGGCATCGGCCGGTGGGCGTAGGAGCCGATGCCCAGGGAGTCGACGCGCTCCCGGTAGTACAGGTCCTGGTCCTGGTGCCGGAGGATCGGCAGGCTCGCCTCGCCGAGCTCGGTGTTGCGCCCGACGAGGTCGGGCACCTGGCCGGTCCAGACGAACTGGTGGGCCAGCGGGAGCAGCGGCACGTCCATGCCGACCATGGCGCCGAGCTCCTGACCCCAGAAGCCCGCGCAGGAGACCACGACGTCGGCGGGGATGACGCCGTCGGGGGTGCGGACGCCGGTGACCCGCCCGCCGGCCTGCTCGATGCCGGTCACCCGGGTCGAGCCCTGGAAGCGGGCGCCCCGGGCCTCGGCGCGGCGGGCCAGGGCGACGACCGCCCGGGACGCCTTGGCCAGGCCGTCGGAGGGGATGTGCAGGCCGCCGAGGATCCGGTCGCGGTCGACCAGCGGGTGCAGCCGCACGCACTCGTCGACGTCGACCACCTGCGCCTCGACGCCCCAGGAGGTGGCCCAGCCCTGCTTGCGGTGCAGGTCGGTGAGCCGCTCCGGCGTGGTGGCGACCTCGAGGCCGCCGACCTGGTTGAAGCACCAGGCGCCGTCGACGTCGATGGCCTTGAACTTCTCCACGGTGTAGCTGGCGAACGCCGTCATCGTCTTGGAGGCGTTGGTCTGGAAGACCAGCCCGGGCGCGTGCGACGTGGAGCCCCCGGTCAGCGGGAGGGGCCCCTGGTCGACCACGGTGACGCGGTCCCAGCCACGGGCGGTCAGCTCGTCGGCCAGGTTGGCACCGACGATCCCCGCTCCGATGATGACCACACGAGGGGTGGTGGACATGTCTTTCGCTCCTGACTGACGGGTCGGTCAGCGGTCGTGGGTGGTGGTGGTGAACTCGAGGGCCGCGTCGAGCAGCCAGTCGGCCAGGTAGCCGGCGAAGGAGGACCGGACGAGGACGAGGACGTCGTCGCCGGCGTCGGAGAGGGCCAGCAGCACGACGCCGGCCTGACCGAGCACCGTCTGGGCGCTGCTGCCCCGGCCGAACACCCGCGGGTGCAGGTCGATGGAGCAGCCCTTGGCCAGCACGTCGCGCACCCGCGGCCCGGTCAGCCGGAGACCGATCCGCTGGGCGGAGACGTCGGTCGCGGAACCGCCCAGCGGGAGGACGGCGGCGCGGACCCGCGCCTCCAGCTCCCACGGCGCCTCGGTGGTGCTGGTGACCAGCCACTCGTCCGGGCCGAGCCACACGGCCCGCCCCGTGCCGGCCGGCACCCAGGTGTTGGGCGTCGTGGGCAGCTGGACGCCCAGCGCCCCCGACGCCTCGGCGCCGGCCTCGCCGAGCCGGACGTCGACCATCGCGACGAACGGCTCGGCGGTGACGCCGATGGCGTCGGGCAGGCGCTCGAAGGCGGCGCGCCATGCCTCCAGCGGGTGGGTGCGCAGCAGCTCAGCCATCGCGACGGGCTCCTTCGGGATCGACCAGCACCGACCCGGTGACCTGGACCGGGACGAGGGTGCCGTTGACGGGGACGTGCACGGTGTCGCCGATGCGCTCCCGGCCGCCCTTGACCAGGGCGAGGGCGAAGGGGCGGGCGAGCTCGGCGCTGCGGTAGCTGGAGGTGACGTGGCCCAGCATCGGGACCGGCGGGGGCGGCAGCTGCCCGTCGGCGCGGAACTCCACGATCTGCGAGCCCTCCGGCAGCACCGTCCGGCGGTCCGTGGGCAGCAGCCCGACCAGGTGCTTGCGCATCGGGTCGGCGTTGGCCGGGCGGGCGAAGGAGCGCTTGCCGATGAAGTCGGGCTTCTTCTTCGACACCGCCCACGCCATGCCCAGGTCCTGCGGGGTGACGGTGCCGTCGGTGTCCTGCCCGATGATCGGGTAGCCCTTCTCGGCGCGGAGCACGTGCATGGTCTCCGTGCCGTAGGGCGTGATGCCGTACGGCCGGCCGGCCTCGAGCAGCCGCTCCCAGACCGCGACCGCGTACCACGGGTTGACGTACACCTCGAAGGCCAGCTCGCCGGAGAAGCTGATCCGGGCCAGCCGGACCGGCACGCCGTCCAGGGTGGTGTCCCGCCAGGTCATGAACGGGAACGCCTCGTTGGAGACGTCCACCTGCGGGAAGACCGCGCCGATCACATCCCGGGACCGGGGGCCCACGACGGGGAAGGTGCACCACTGCTCGGTGACCGAGGTGCAGTGCACGCGCAGGTCCGGCCACTCGGTCTGGACCCACTCCTCCATCCAGTCGAGGACCTTCGCCGCGCCGCCGGTGGTGGTGAGGACGAGGAAGCGGTCCTCGGCCAGCCGTAGCACGGTGCCGTCGTCGATGACCATGCCGTCGACGCCGCACATGACGCCGTACCGCACGGAGCCGACCTTCAGGCTGCTGATCAGGTTCGTGTAGAGCCGGTCCAGCAGCACGGCGGCGTCCGGGCCCTGGACGTCGATCTTGCCGAGGGTGGAGCCGTCGAGGATGCCGACCCCGGTGCGGGCCGCGGCGCACTCGCGCAGGACCGCCGCCTCCATGTCCTCGCCCGGCTGCGGGTAGTGGCGGGGACGCTTCCACTGACCGACGTCCTCGAAGACGGCCCCGGCCGCTCCGTGCCACTCGTGCAGGGCGGTGACCCGCTCGGGGTCGAAGAGCCGGCCGCGGTCCCGGCCGGCCAGCGCGGCGAAGGCGACCGGGGTGTAGGGCGGCCGGAACGTGGTCGTCCCGGTGTCCTGCACCGGGACGCCGAGCAGCTCGGCGACGATGCCCGAGGTCAGGACGCCGGAGGTCTTGCCCTGGTCGTGCGCGGTGCCGATCGTCGTGTAGCGCTTGACGTGCTCGATGGAGCGCAGCCCGGCGCCGACCGCGCGGGCGATGTCGGCGACCGTGGCGTCGCGCTGCAGGTCGACGAACGAGGTGCTGCCCCCGGCGGTGTCCGGCACCCGCCACAGCACCAGCGGCGGGGTGGGCTCGACGGACCCGGCGGCGGTGGGCAGCCGGTCCTCCGCCGCCGGCGGGATGTCCAGCGCGCCCAGCGCCGCGCGGGCTCCGCGCTGCCCGTCGGCCAGGCACCCGGCCAGGTCGAGCACCCCGGCGGCGGAGCCCGCGACCGCCAGGCCGTCGAGGTCCTCCCCGGGGACGAACGCGCCGAGCGCCTCGTCGTAGCGGAGCCGGCCGCGGGCCTGGCTGAACAGGTGCACCGCGGGGTTCCAACCGCCGCTGACCAGGAGCACGTCGCAGGCCACCGGGCTGCTCGCGCCGACCTGGCCGTCGGCGTACGGGGCGACGAGCGCGTGCGTGACCCGCTCGACGCCCTGCGTGCCCGTCACGACGGCTCCGTCCAGCACCCGGATGCCGGCGCGCTCGCACTCCTCGCGGCGGGCGGAGCCGCCCGGCCGGGCGTCGACGACGGCCTGCACCCGCACACCCGCGCGGGCCAGGTCGAGCGCGGCGTCGTAGGCGCTGTCGTTGGTGGTGAAGACGACGGCCTCGCGGCCGGACAGCACGCCGTAGCGGTGCAGGAAGGTCCGGGCGGCCCCGGCGAGCATGATCCCCGGCCGGTCGTTGTCGGCGAACACGACCGGCCGCTCGTGGGCCCCGGTCGCCACGACTGTCGACCGCGCCCGGATCCGCCAGATCCGCTGCCGCGAGACGTGCTTGGGGGCGGTCGCGCCCAGGTGGTCGGTCCGCCGCTCGAGTGCCAGGACGAAGCCGTCGTCGTAGCTGCCGAACGCGGTGGTGCGCTGCAGGTGCAGCACCTCCGGGAAGCGGGCCAGCTCCGCGACCGCGCCCGCCACCCAGTCCGGCGCCGGGACGCCGTCGAGCCGGTCGGTGCCCGACAGCAGGGAGCCGCCGGCCTCGGACTGCTCGTCGACCAGCACGACGCGGGCGCCGGCGCGGGCGGCGCTGAGCGCGGCGGCCAGCCCCGCCGGCCCGGCGCCCACGACCAGCACGTCGGCGTGGTGGTGGACCGCGTCGTAGCGGGCGGAGTCGGGGACGTCGGCCAGCCGGCCCTGCCCCGGCAGGCCGTGGGCGACCAGGCCGTCGGAGAGCTCGACGGTGGTGGCCAGCAGCATCGGCTCGGGGAACGGCTCCTCGATCTGCACCAGGCCGCCCGGGTCCTCGGCCCACGCGGCGGCGATGCCGCGGGGCCGGCCGAGCTTGATGCTGGTGGCGACCTGGTGGCGGCCGGAAGCGAGCAGCGCCGAGGCCAGCGTGTCGCCGGGATGCCCGGTCAACCGCTGCCCGTCGAAGGTGAACTCGATGGTGGTGGCGCGGTCGATGCGGCCGCCCTCGGGGGTGCGGGAGCTGCTCATGGGGTCACCGGCTTCGGCTCGTCGAGGCGGTACACGCTCTCGAAGCGGTAGGTGGTGGTGTCGCGGACGGCGTTGAACCAGCGGCGGCAGCCGGCGCTGTGGTTCCAGCGCTCGGCGAAGCGGCCCTTGGTGTTGTCGCGGAAGAAGACGTAGTGCGCCCACTGCTCGTCGGAGAGCGCGCCGGGGTCGGCCGGGTACGGGACGTGGGCCTGGCCGCCGTAGGAGAACTCGGCCTCCTCGCGGGGGCCGCACCACGGGCACGGGATGAGTTGCACGGGGACTCCCTGGGTCAGTGGGCGACGGCGGCAGCGCCGTGCTCGTCGACGAGTGCGCCGGTGACGAAGCGGTCGAGGCTGAACGGCGCCACGGTCGGGTGGGGTTCGCCGGAGGCGATGGTGGCGGCCAGGGCCCAGCCGATGCCGGGGGTGGCCTTGAACCCGCCGGTGCCCCAGCCGCAGTTGAGGTAGAGGTTCTCGTAGGGGGTGCGGCCCACGATCGGCGAGGCGTCGGGGCTGGTGTCGACGATGCCGCCCCAGGTGCGCAGCAGGTGCGCCCGCGCGAACACGGGGAACAGCTCGACGGCGGCGGCCATCTGCCGCTCGATGATGTGGAACGCCCCGCGCTGGCCGTAGCCGTTGTAGGAGTCGACCCCGGCGCCCATGACCAGCTCGCCCTTGTGCGCCTGCGAGACGTACACGTGCACGGCGTTGGACATGACCACCGTGGGGTGCACCGGCTCGAGCAGCTCGGAGACCAGCGCCTGCAGGGGGTGGCTCTGCACCGGCACGCGGATGCCGAGCATGTCGGTGAGCACCGAGGTGTGGCCGGCCGCGCAGAGGGCGACGGTGCCGGCGGCGATGGTGCCGCGGGTGGTGTGCACCCCCGTGACCCGGTCGCCGTCGGTGGCGAACCCGGTGACCTCGCAGTCCTGGACGAGGTCGATGCCGGCCTGGTCGGCCCGGCGGGCGAAGCCCCAGGCCACGTAGTCGTGCTTGGCGATGCCGGCCCGCGGCTGGTAGGTCGCCCCCAGCACCGGGTAGCGGATGTCGCCCGACGTGTTGACGATCGGGCAGACCTTGCGGACCTCGTCCGGCTCCAGCCACTCCGCGTCGACCCCGTTGAGCTTGTTGGCCTCGACCCGGCGCACGCTGTCCCGGACGTCCTGCAGCGTGTGGGCGAGGTTGAGCACGCCGCGCTGGCTGAACAGGATCGGGTAGTCGAGGTCCTCCTCGAGCCCCTCCCACAGCTTGAGCGCGTGCTCGTAGATCGCCGAGCTCTCGTCCCACAGGTAGTTGGACCGGATGATCGTGGTGTTGCGGGCCATGTTGCCGCCGGCCAGCCAGCCCTTCTCCAGCACCGCGACGTTCGTGATGCCGTGGTTCTGGGCGAGGTAGTGCGCGGTGGCCAGCCCGTGGCCGCCCCCGCCGACGATCACCACGTCGTAGGAGCGCTTGGGCTCGGCGTCGCGCCAGAGGGAGTCCGGGTGGTCCGGCAGGTCGGCGCCGGGGGTGCGGGGGCTCATCGGGCGACCTCCGTCAGGTCGGGGTAGAGCGGGTGGCGGTCGGCGAGCCGGGTGACCCGCGCGCGGAGACCGGGGAGCTCGTCGTCCCCGGTCGAGGGCCGGAGCGCGGCCGCGATGACGTCGGAGACCTCGGCGAAGTCGTCGAGGTCGAAGCCGCGGGCGGCCAGGGCCGGGGTGCCGATGCGGACGCCGGAGCTGACCATCGGCGGGCGGGGGTCGAACGGGACGGCGTTGCGGTTGACCGTGATGCCGATGGCGTGCAGCCGGTCCTCGGCCTGCCGGCCGTCGAGGGCGGACTCCCGCAGGTCGACGAGCACGAGGTGGACGTCGGTGCCGCCGCTGACCACGTCGATGCCGGCCGCGCGCGAGTCGGGGGCCAGCAACCGGTCGGCCAGGATCCGGGCGCCGGCGAGGGTGCGCTCCTGGCGCTCGCGGAAGGCCGGCTCGCCGGCCAGCTTGAAGGCCACCGCCTTGGCGGCGATGACGTGCTCGAGCGGGCCACCCTGCTGACCGGGGAAGACGGAGGAGTTGAACTTCTTCGCCAGGTCCGCGGTGGCCAGGATGACCCCGCCGCGCGGGCCGCCCAGGGTCTTGTGGGTGGTCGAGGTGACCACGTGCGCGTGCGGCACCGGCGAGGGGTGCAGCCCGGCGGCGACCAGGCCGGCGAAGTGGGCCATGTCCACCATCAGGTAGGCCCCGACCTCGTCGGCGATCCGGCGGAACTCGGCGAAGTCCAGCTGCCGGGGGTAGGCCGACCAGCCCGCGACGATGAGCTTGGGCCGTCGTTCCCGTGCCAGCTCCTCGACCTCGGCCATGTCGACCCGGTGGTCCTCGCGGCCCACGTGGTAGGCGGCGACGTCGTAGAGCTTGCCCGAGAAGTTGAGCCTCATCCCGTGGGTCAGGTGGCCGCCGTGGGCCAGGTCCAGGCCCAGGATGGTGTCGCCGGGCGTCAGCAGGGCGGCCATGGCCGCGGCGTTGGCCTGCGCGCCCGAGTGCGGCTGGACGTTGGCGTACTCGGCACCGAACAGCGCCGTCAGCCGGTCGATGGCCAGCTGCTCGATGACGTCGACGTGCTCGCAGCCGCCGTAGTAGCGCCGGCCGGGGTACCCCTCGGCGTACTTGTTGGTCAGCACCGAGCCCTGGGCCTGCATGACGGCCACGGGCGCGAAGTTCTCGCTGGCGATCATCTCCAGGGTGGTCTGCTGCCGGGTCAGCTCGGCGGAGATCGCCGCGAAGACCTCCGGGTCGGTGTCTCCCAGCGACCGGTCGAGGACGCGGTCCGGAACGGCTTCAACCTGGACGACCATGCCCGGGTCCCTTCTGTCATGAAATGGTGCCGAGGACTGGTATATCAGTCGTGCAACACCGTAGGGTGGGTGTCGGCGAGGGTCAAGAGGTCGGGCCGGAGCGATGTGCCCCAGATCTCGCCAGGAGGGCCCCACCGTCCCCCGGACCCACTGCGCCCCCGTTCCCCGAGAGGAGATCCAGCGCCATGGCATACGAGGTGAAGGGCGTCGTCGCCCGCAGCAAGGGTGCTCCGGTCACCGTCGAGACGATCATCGTCCCCGACCCGGGTCCGGGTGAGGCGGTCGTCGACGTCCAGGCGTGCGGGGTGTGCGCCACCGACCTGCACTACCGCGAGGGCAACATCAACGACGAGTTCCCGTTCCTGCTGGGCCACGAGGCCGCCGGCGTGGTCTCCGCCGTCGGCGCCGGCGTCACCGACGTCGCCGTCGGGGACTACGTGGTCCTCAACTGGCGGGCGGTGTGCGGGGAGTGCCGCGCCTGCCGCAAGGGTCAGCTGCAGTACTGCTTCAACACCTCCAACGCCACCCAGAAGATGACCCTGGC
>NZ_JBJGYJ010000039.1:0-40681 GCF_054049935.1 Geodermatophilus sp. SYSU D00742 | reverse complement strand
GGGCCGGCCGCTTCGCCGGGCGGGAGGGCGTGGTCGAGGAGTGGTCGGACCGGGTGCAGCCGCACTCCCCCGGCCTGGCGCGGCGGATGTGGTACGGCGGCGGCAGCCTGCGGTCGGCCAGCCGCCGGGAGCCGGGCCCGGGTGGTCACCCTCCCGGGGGAAGGCGGGCAAGGAACGGCACGGTCCGGTCGATGACCTGCCCATGCGCACCCGAGGCAGCCGGCAGGGCCGAGGGGCACCCCTGTGGCTGTACCTCACGGCGCTCGTGCTCATCCCCGTGCTCGGGGTCGTGGTGCTGACCGCGGTCATCGCGCGCACGCGGGCGGCAGAGGCCGCCGGCGCCGAGCGAGCCGAGCAGGCGGTGCGGACCGTCGCCCAGCTGGACGCCGCCCGCAGCGGCGTGGAGCACGAGATCGTCCCGGCGCTGGCGCTGGCGGTCGTCGCCGACCCGGAGGCCGCCAGGGCCCTCGGCATCCCCCCGGTCGTGCTGGTCGGCCAGGTCGAGGCCGCCCGGACCGCGGCCGCGCAGGCCCGCGAGGTCACCGACCGCGCGCTCGCGGCGGTCCCCGCCGGGTCCGAGGCCGCGACCGCCGCCCGGTACGCGGCCGAGCGGCTGGGACAGGTGCGCGCGGACGCCGAGGGCGGCGGGGTCCTCCTCGACGACGTCTACGCCGACTACCTCGACGTCGCCGACTCCCTGATGACCGCCCAGCGGCGGGCGGCGGCGGCCGCCGGCTCCGAGGACGTCCCCGCGAGCACGCTCCGGGCCGCCCGGGACGTCGAGCTGGTGGCCGAGCTGGCCCAGGCGGCGAGCCGGCAGCTGCCGCTGCTCCTCGCCTCCCGGCTCGAGGCCGGGCAGCCCACGGCGGGGTCGCGGCTGGCCGGGCAGAACGCGTGGCTGGCCTACGCCGACGCGCAGCGGGCGATGGACGGCCTCTCCCAGCCGTCCCTGCGCGACGCCTGGCAACGGATCCGCACCGACCCGGTGACGACCTCGGTCGACGAGCTGGTCGAGGCGCAGGTGTCCGGCACCGGCCACCGCCTGGAGGCGCCCGAGCTGGTCCCCGCCCTGCTCCGGGGCAACGAGCGGGACGCGCTGCTCGCCGGGCTCGTCGTCCAGGCCGTCGACGGCTCCCAGGCGCTGGCCGCCGCCGACCGCCACCGCGCGCAGCAGCACCTGTCCACCACCCTGCAGCTCGGCCTCGGCCTGCTCCTCGCCGCGCTCCTCGGCGCCCTGCTCCTCGGCCGCAACGTCTCCCGGTCCCTGGGGCTGCTCGCCGGTCAGGCCACCCGGGTCAGCGAGGGGGAGCTGGTGGAGGTGCAGGTGGCCGGCCCGCGCGAGGTCCGGACCGTCTCCACCGCGCTGGGCGCCGCCGTCGGCAGCCTGCGGCGGATCCAGGACCAGGCCCAGGCCGTCGCCCGCGGCGACCTGTCCAACGCCCTGCTCGAGCAGCCGCTGCCCGGCCCGCTCGGCGAGGTGGTGCACGCGTCGGTGCGCGAGATCGTGCACTCCGTCCGCCGGCGCGAGGAGCTGCAGTTCGCCCTCGCCCACCAGGCCACCCACGACCCGCTCACCGAGCTGCCCAACCGTGCGCAGGCCCTCACCCTGGTCACCTCCGCGCTGCACCGCGCCCAGCGGTCCGGGGAGATGACCGGCCTGCTCTTCGTCGACCTCGACGGCTTCAAGGGGGTGAACGACAGCCACGGCCACGCCTGCGGGGACGACGTGCTGCGCGCGGTCGCCCGCCGGATGTCCGCCGCGGTCCGTCCCGGGGACGTCGTGTGCCGGCTCGGCGGGGACGAGTTCGTCGTCCTGGTGGAGCGGGTCCGCGCCGAGCGGGACCTGCAGGAGCTGGGCGACCGGCTCATCGCCGCCGTCAGCGAGCCGATCACCGCCGCCGGCCAGCAGGTGCGCATCGGGGCGAGCGTGGGGGTCGCCGTCAGCCGGGACTCCGGCACCGACGCCGACGCCCTCGTCGCCGAGGCCGACACCGCCGCCTACCGCGCCAAGCGGCGGGGCCGCGGCCGCACCGAGATGTTCGACGAACGGCTGCGGGTGCAGCTGCACGAGCGGGCCGGGATGGAGGCCGCGATCACCGCGGGCATCGCCGGTGGGGAGATGGAGCTGCACTACCAGCCGGTCGTCGACGTCGGCCGGCACCGGGTGATCGGGTACGAGGCCCTGGTCCGGTGGAACCGCCCCGGCCACGGCGTGGTGCCGCCCGACCGGTTCGTCCCGGTCGCCGAGGGCAGCCGCCTCATCTGCGACCTGGACCGCTGGGTGCTGCACGAGGCGACCCGGCAGCTGGCCGAGTGGCGGGCCGCGGCACCGCCGGCCGACGGCGCGCCGGAGCCGACGATGGCGGTCAACGTCTCCGGCCGGCACCTGGCCGACCGGCGGGTGGTCCAGGACGTCGCCGACGCGCTGGCCGCCTCCGGGCTGCCCGCGGCGCTGCTGGTCGTCGAGATCACCGAGACCGTCCTCGTCAGCGACCCGACGGCGATCGGCCACCTGGCCGACCTGCGCGCACTGGGCGTGAGCATCGCCATCGACGACTTCGGCACCGGCTACACCTCGATCGGCCAGCTGCGGGACATGCCGGTCGACACGCTGAAGATCGACCGCAGCTTCATCGCCTCGGCCGAGCCCGGGCACCCGGAGCTGGTCGCGCTGATCATCCGCGCCGCGCACACCTTCGGTCTGACCGTCGTCGCCGAGGGCGTGGAGGAGCCGCACCAGCTCGACCGGCTGCGCGCCGTGGCATGCGACCAGGCGCAGGGGTACCTGCTCTACCGGCCGATGCCCGCCGCCGACGCCGGGGCGCTGCTCCGCCCGGCCGTGCCCGCGGTCTGACTCAGTCCAGGAAGCGCTCCACCACCGGGGCCAGCTCGCGGGCCTCGGTGATCAGCGCCAGGTGCCCGCCGCCGTAGACGTGCAGCTGCGCGTCGGGGATCAGCCGGGCCATGATCCGCGCGTTCACCACCGGCACGATCGGGTCGTCGTCGCCGGCGACCACCAGCGTGGGCTGCCGGATCAGCCGGAGGAACGGCAGGCTGCTCCAGCCCGCGCTGGCGGCCAGCTGGTAGTAGTACCCACGCCGCGGGCCCAGCCGGCTGGCCGAGTGCAGCACCCGTGCGGCCAGGGCGGGGTCGTCGCGGACGGTGCCGCCGTAGATCGTGCCGGCCACCTCGCGGGTGTACGCCGGGTCGCGGTGCCGGCGCGGGGTGAGCATCCGGGCGAGCACCCGCGGGTGCCCCGGGACCATCAGCGAACCGGTGCCGGTCGCGGCGAGCACCAGCCGGCGCACGCGCCGCCGGTGCTGCACCGCGAAGTGCTGGGCCAGCCCACCTCCCCAGGACAGGCCGAGGACGTCGACCGGGTCCTCGTGACCCAGCCGGTCGAGCAGCCCCGCCACCACCGGGCTGAACGTGGCGAGCACGTAGGGCACGACCGGTCGCGGGGAGCCACCCACCCCCGGGACGTCGAACCGGATCACCGTCCGCCGCAGGTCGAGGACGTCGACGAAGGGCTGCAGCACCTCCAGGCTCGCGCCGATGCCGTTCATCAGCAGCAGCGGCGGCACCGACTCGTCGGTCCCGGCGCGGACCGACACCCGCAGGGTGCGCCCGGCCACGGTCACGTTCCGGACGGTCTCGCCGGGGCGGAACCCGCCCGGGCGGGACACGCGGGGCCGGGTCACCCGTGCGCTACTTGTCGAAGACATACGTGCCGGGGGCCTCCGCCAGCGGCGGCAGCTCGTCGTTGCCCAGCGCCGACGGGGCGGGGACCTCGTCGCCGGTCCGCTCGGCCAGCCAGGCCACGTAGTCCGGCCACCACGAGCCCTTCTGCTTCTCCGCCAGCTCCAGCCACCGCTCGGGGTCGGCCGGGGTCTCCGGGGCCACCTGGAACGACGCCTTCGGGTTGGTCGGCGGGTTCACCAGGGAGGCGATGTGGCCGCTGGTGGAGAGGATGAACCGGCTGCGCCCGCCGAGCAGCTGCGTCGTCCGGTAGCAGGACTGCCACGGGCAGATGTGGTCGGCGATCCCGGCGGTCACGTAGGCGTCGACCTCCACCTTGGACAGGTCCACCGGGGAGCCCAGCATCGTCGCGGCGCCCGGCTGGCTCAGCTTGTTGCCGACGGCGATGTCGATGAAGTCCCGGTGCAGGCCCGCGCTCATCCGGGTGGTGTCGCCGTTCCAGTAGAGGATGTCGAAGGCCGGGGGCGGGTTGCCCTGCAGGTAGTTGTTGACCCAGTAGTTCCACACCAGGTCGTTGGGCCGCAGCCAGGCGAAGACCTCGGCCAGCGTGGCGCCGTCCAGGTAGCCCTTCTTGCGGGACTTCTCGGTGGCTGCCTTGACCGCCTCCTCGTCCATGAGGGCGCCGATGGTCCCGGCCCGCGACCAGTCCAGGACGGCGACGGCGTAGCTGGAGGCGGTCACCCGGTGCTGCGCCCCGGTCTCGGCGAGGTGGGCCAGCACCATCGCGAGGATGATGCCGCCGGAGCAGAAGCCCTGGAGCGCCGTCCGGTCGCTGCCGGTGATCCTCTCCGCGGCGTCCATCGCGTCGAGGACGGCCTGCCCGTAGGTGTCCATGCCCCAGTCGGCGTGCCGCTCGTCGGGGTTGCGCCACGACATCATGAAGACCTGCTGGCCCGACGCGACGTAGTGCTCGACGATGCTGCGGCCCGGGGCGAGGTCGGTGATGTAGTACTTGTTGATCGTCGGCGGGACGATCACCAGGGGCACCTCGCGCACCCTCTCGGTGGTCGGCCGGTACTGGATCAGCTCGAACACCGGCGTGCGCAGCACGACCGCGCCCGGCGTGACCGCGAGGTCCTCGCCGACGGTGAACGCGTCCTCCTCCACCATCGTCGGCACCCGCGGCGGGGTCATCAGGTCCTTGACCATCCGGCGCAGCCCGGTGACGGCGTTGCGGCCGCCGGTGTCGATGACGGCCTTCCACAGCAGCGGGTTCAGCGGGGTGTTGCTGGGTGCGAGGGCGTCGACGACGTTGGTCACGGTGAAGCGGATGCGCTCGTCGTCACGCCAGTCGAGGTCGGCGTCCTCCACCAGGTCCATCGCGGTGCGGGCCGCGGCGATGTGCGCCTGCATCGCGCGGCGCATGAGCCCGTTGCCCTGCCACGCCGGGTCGGCGAAGCGCTTGTCCTTGGGGGAGGGCGCGATGTCCGACCGGCCGACGACGACCCTGCCGAGGTCCTTGGCCAGGTCGCCGGCGCGTCGGGCGACGGTCTTCGGCTTGCCGGCCAGTGCCCGGCCCAAGCGCAGCGTCGTCCGGGCCGGGGGGATCATCCGGCGCAGCGGCCCGCGGGCACCGTCGACGAGCACCATGTCCAGGCCCATCACGGCCTCACCCGGGTCCTGGACGGGCCCGTCGGTGGTGCGGTCCTCCGACCGTCTCGTTGCCTCGGTCATGGCCGGCCTCCTCCCGTGCACGGATCGCGTGTGACCCGAGCCACTCAACCACGGCCGCGCGCCGATCGCCCGGTCAGCGACGTCCCGCGCGTCCCGGTCCACTGCACGGGCCACGGCGAGCCCGCGGGCGGGCGGGCAGGGAGTCTGCTCTCAGACCGTCTCCGGTACCAGTGCGGTCCTCGGGGCGGTGTTCGGCGGGCGCCGCCACGACCGGTTGCGCCGCCAGAACACGTACGTCGCCAGCCCCAGCGGGATCGGCAGCACGTAGGTCAGCGCCCGGTAGACCAGGACGGCGGCGGCCACCAGCGGTCGGTCCCCGCCCGCCGCGGCCAGGCCCGCGATCAGCGCCACCTCCACCACGCCCAGCCCGCCGGGCGTGAACGGGACGGCGGTGAGCAGCCGGGCGAAGGCGAACACCGCCAGCGCCTCGACCACGCCCACCTGGCCGGCGTCCACCCCGACCGCGCGGAGTGCGAGCAGCAGCACCAGGAACAGCGAGAGGTGACTGACCAGGGTCGCCGCGGTGAGCCAGTGCCAGCGGGCCCGCAGCAGCAGCGCCGTCCGGTCGCGGAACTTCGTCGTCGCGGCGTCCCACCCCCGCACCGCCGGCCGGCCGAAGGGCCGCACCAGTGCCGAGGCCACCCGCCCGGCGCCGCGGCCGATCCGTGCGGCGCCCTCCCGGCTGCGCAGCAGCAGCCCGAGGAGGACGACGGCGAGCACCAGGCCCGCCAGCCCGGCCGCGCCCGCGAGCACCCGGCCCGAGCTCGGGGTCCCGCCCAGCGCCAGGAGGCTGAGCGCGAGGACCGGCAGGGCCAGCTTGGCGAAGTTGTTCCACAGGCCCGCGACCAGCAGGGAGACCGACGTCCGGGAGCGGGAGAAGCCCCACGAGGTGTTCATCCCGTAGGTCAGGCCGATCGCGAGGGCACCACCGGCGACCACGGTGTTGGACACCGCGGTCGTCGTGAGGGTCGCGACCGTCGCCTGCCGCAGGGTCAGCCCCGGCATGGTGGCGACGACGACGAACTGGTACGTGGCGAGGTTCCAGAGGGTGGCCGCCGCGAGCAGGGCGACCTCGCCGCCGGTCATCGCCCGGACCGACGTCCACACCTCCGCGACGCTGGTGAACTGCGGGAGGAACCAGGCGAGGACGGCGCCGGCCAGCGCGAGGGAGAGGACCGGCGCGACCGCACGCTGCCAGCGGGGCCGGCTCACGGCGGGTCCCCGTCCGCCGGGGGTGGGTCCAGGCCGAGCCGGCCGCCGGTCTCGGCCCGCACCTGGTCGTCGAGCTGTGCCCGGCGCAGGACGCCGATGCCCTGGCTGGCCAGCGCCAGCGGCTCGCCCCGGTTGTCACCGGTCAGGGTGAACACCAGCGTCAGGCAGCCGCCGGTGAACAGGTAGATGCGGGAGCCCCGGTACTGCGGGGTCACCTGGGTGACCCGCTCCAGCCTGCGCATGCCGTCGCGGTCGCTGGGGATCTCGGTCGCGCCGTCGGTGTCGCACTCCGGGGTCAGCCGCACCTCGATGGCCCGCGCCCCGTCGCGGTCCGAGTCGAGCCAGAAGCGCGCCTCGCCGTTGCGGGCCTCGAGCCCGGCGAAGTGCCAGCCGAGGGGCAGGCCCTGGACGCAGGGCACCCGCGTCGCCGTCGGCACGGCCTGGGCCATGAGGAGCACGCCGTTGGCCGCCTTGGCGTCGTCCCCGATCGAGCAGGCCGGGGCGGCGCCGAACGAGCTGCTCACCGGCGCCACGCACCCGCCGAGCGGCAGCGCGAGCACGGCGGTGAGCACGGCCACCGCCCGGGTCCGGCTCACAGCGGTGAGTCCAGCAGGCCGACGGCGACCAGCCCCATGAGCAGCACCCCGGCCAGCGCCAGCAGCGACAGCCCGACCCGCCGCCAGCTCCACCGCTGCATGCGCACCGGGGGCAGCCGGTAGGGCAGCAGCCGGAGGAAGTCGGCGAGCAGGTCCCGGCTGTCCGCGCGCAGGCAGCGGCGCAGCTGGCTGGGCATGGTCATCCCGCGGGTGGCGGCGAAGGCCTCGGCGATCTCCTCGTCGGAGAAGCGGACCCGCGCCCGGGCGTGCACCCGCGCGGCGTCGGTGCGCAGCGCCAGGACCAGCATCATGTTGGCCAGGTCCACCGCCTGCCGCCACGGGCTGGGCCGGATCTCGGCGAACGCCGAGTCGATGAGGTACAGGGTGCCGCTGCGCACCAGGACGTTGGCCGGCTTCACGTCGCGGTGGGCCACGCCGATGTCCCACATCCGCCGCACCACGGCCAGCCCCTGGTCGATGACCGCGTCGTCGACCTCGACGTCGGCGTCCCCGATCTCGTGCGCGCCCAGGAGGAACTCGGCGACCAGGACGTACTCCCGCTCCGGGGTGATCTCCACGATCCCCATCGGCTGCGGGACCGGCAGCCCGGCGTCGGTGAACAGCCGCAGCACGTAGTCCTCGTACTGCACCAGCCGGCGGACGCTGTGGAACGGCTTCTCGTCCTCCAGCCCCCCGTACAGCAGCGTGCGGGCCAGCTTGAACCACCGGTCGGAGCGGACGTGCGTGGCGGCGTAGAGCTTGCCGAACACGTAGTCCTCGCCGTCGTGGCCCGCGCCGTCCTCGGCCTTGACGGTGATCCGCAGCGGCGTCGAGCCGCCGGAGCCCTCGAGGTGGAACGGCTGCACCGCGGTGGCCAGCAGGCCGAGCTGGTCCTGCAGCGCCCGGACGATGGCCTCACCGCGGGCGCCGGAGACGTCGAGGTGGGCCGGGCGGCCGCGGCGGTACCGCACCGGGTGGACGTCGTTGGGCGTCATCAGCCGGAAGGCGGCCAGCGGGGTGGCCACGCCGAGCACCACCCCGGCCACGACACCGGTGGGGTGGTCCTGCGCGAGGTACAGCCGGGAGGCGACGGTGACCGTGAGCAGGCCGACCACCACCCACTTGCCGATCGTGCGGTACCGGCCGGCCGGCACGAGCGCGTACACGGTGCTCACCAGGAAGGCGGCCAGGACGGTCACCGGCAGCGAGGGCATCGCGTAGCCCGACCAGGCGCCGAGCAGTTCCACCTCGAAGGGTCGGGGACGGCGCAGCAGCAGCGTGGCCAGGGAGCCCAGGTTGACCACGACCAGCGCCACGCCGACCCAGGTGAACAGGTGCTGCCAGCGGCGGAACCCCAGCAGGACCGCCAGGTTGGCCAGCCACAGCGCGTGGACCACCGGCGGGGTGGCCAGCACGCCGGCCGCCTCGGCCACCTCGGTGAGCGCGGGGGTGCGCAGCGCCGCCACCGCCTGCAGGACCCGCGTGTCCGCGAGGTCGACCAGCGGGACGCTGTCGGTGGCCACGACCACCGTCCACCCGGCGAACACCGCGGCGGACAGGCCCAGCCACCAGCGGCCGGAGGCGTTGAGGTGCCGGGGCAGCGGCGGCGGCTCACCGGACGGGCGGCGGCGGCGGCGGACACGCTGGATCCCCGGCGGGCCGGGGCGTTGCACCGGGTCGGCCTCCGGGACGGCGTGCGGCGGCGACGCCATGCCGCCCGATGCTGCACCCCCGCGGGCCGTCGGTCCATTGGGATCGTCGCCGTCCACCGCTAGCGTGGCCCCGCGCCAGCCGGGAGGAGCCCCGATGCGGTGTCGCCGAGCGGTCCCCGCCGTGGTCGTCGTCGTGCTGTCCGCGCTGCTGACCGCGTGCGGGTCGGGGCCCGGCACGCCGGCGCCGGCGGCGGAGGGAACGGTGCGCCTGGCCTCCTACGACTTCACCGAGAACCAGATCCTCGCCGAGGTGTACGCCGAGGCGGTGCGCCGTGCCGGGCTGCCGGTGTCCGTGCAGCACGGCATCGGCACCCGCGAGGTGGTGCTGCCGGCGCTGGAGCAGGGCGTGGTGGACGTCGTCGTGGACTACCTGGGCACCGCCCTGGAGTTCGTCGACCCCGGCGGCCCGGCGGTGCGCCGGGAGCCGGAGCACCTGCGGGCGGCGCTGGCCCGCGCCATGGGACAGCGCGGGGCCACCGTGCTGGCCGCCGCCGACGCCGAGGACCAGAACGGCTTCGTCGTCCGCGCCGCCTTCGCCGAGGAGAACGGCGTCACCCGGCTGTCCGACCTGGCCCCGCTCGCCCCCGGGCTGGTGTTCGGGGGACCACCCGAGTGCCCCGAGCGGCGGTACTGCCTCCCGGGGCTCAGGGAGGTCTACGGCCTGCAGTTCCGGGAGGTGCAGCCGATGCCGACCCGCTCGGCCACGGCGGAGGCGCTCCTGGCGGGGACGATCGACGTCGGGATGCTGGAGACGACCGATGCCCGGCTGGCCGGCGCCCCCCTGGTGCTGCTGGAGGACGACCGGGGGCTGCAGCCGCACGAGAACGTGGTGCCGATCGTGCGGACCGCGGTGCTCGACCGCGTGGGGGAGGGCCTGGCGGAGGCGCTGGACGCGGTCAGCGCGCGGCTGGACCGGGCCGACCTGGTGCGGCTCAACCGGCTGGTGCTCGACGGGAAGACCCCGGCCGAGGCCGCCGCGCTGTGGTGGGCCGGGCGCTGAGCGCACCGGCCCGCGCATGCCTGCGTGCCGGGGAGGGCAGGAAGGGTGTCACCGACCCGCACGACCCGGAGGAGCCTGCCGTGGGCAGATCGATCGCCGACCAGACGGTGGAGGAGCTCGGGGGGCCGGGCAGCGTCCTGGCCCGCCAGCGCCGAGACCACATCGAGCTCGACCGCCTGCTGCAGGAGCTGGACGGCACCACCGGCCGGGCGCAGGAGGAGGTGCTGATCCGCATCGACCGCCTGGTGTTCAGCCACGCCTTCGCCGAGGAGAGCGTGCTGTGGCCGGTGGTGCGCCGCGTCCTGACCGACGGCGAGGCGCTCACCCTGCGCATCGAGCAGGAGCACCAGGAGGTCAACGACCTGGTGACCGAGCTGGAGACCATGGGCCACGACGACCCCCGCCGCGCCGGGAGGCTCGCCCGGCTCGTGGAGGTGCTGCGCGAGGACGTGCGCGACGAGGAGGACGTCCTGCTGCCCCGCCTCCAGGAGAGGCTCGACCCGGCCCAGCTGCGGCGGCTGGGCCGGCAGTGGGAACTCGTCCGCCGGATCTCCCCGACCCGGGCGCATCCCACGGTCTCCCGCCGGCCCCCGGGCAACGCCCTGTCGGCGCTGCCGTTGTCGGTGCTCGACCGCACCCGGGACGCCGTCGACGCCGTCGTCCGGCGGGTACCCGAGCGGTACGCGCCGGCCGGGGAGGCGGTCAGCCGCGGGCTGGCCGGGCTCGCCGGCCTCGTGGAGCGGGTGCCGCCGGCCCGCCGCGGCGACCGCCCACCGACGTCCCGCTGAGCGTCCGGACGTGACGAGGGCCCCCTCCGTGGAGGGGGCCCTCGTCGTCCGTGGGCCCGGCCCGGGCTCGACAGGCGGTGGGGAGGACGGGCTCCTCACGAACGGCGACACGGGATGACCGTGGGGGGATGCCCGACACTCGTCACGCGGGCGCGTGTCGTCGCTGACTGCGATCTCCCGTTGACGCTGCATGGTGTCGAGCGGTCATCGGCCTCCCATGAGCAGGACCTTCGGCCTGTCGGCCTCTGCGCGCCCCCTGCGAACGTGCTGATCCCGACATCCGAACCACGGGGAGAGGTACTCCATGCGAAAGCGTGCAGCAGCAGTGGTCCTGGCGGGCACCGCCGGTTTCATGGTGATGGGTGCTCCGGTTGCGATGGCCGACAACCCGCACCCGGTGGACAGGGCGCCCAACACCTCCGAGGTGGGTGGCCAGCTCAACCGCGAGTGGGGCGGGGTCGCGAGCAACCTGGCGCAGTTGGACACCACTGCCGAGGGTGGTAAGGGAGGCGCGATGGGGCAGCACTCGCGTGCGACGCGGGCCGCCGACATCAACGGCGGGTTCGCCAGCAGTGACAACGCCTTCGGCATCACGCTGAGCGACAACACCGACGGTTCGACCGGCCGGGAGGGCGTCGGCAACGTGTCTGCCGACACCACGCTGCCCCACCGCACCAGTCCCGGTGACGGTGGCAACGGGCAGCACGCGCTGAACAACGCCGAGCTGGCGGCGGTCCTCAACCCCGTCAACGGTCAGCTCACCACCACCGTCGGCGGCACCGCCCCCGACGTCTCCGCTGAACTCCTGGAAGGCACGCAGTCCGAGGGTCGGTGACGCCAGGATCGACAGGGGCCCGCGGGCCCCAGCGCGCGAACGGAGCCCCCGGGTGGTGACCCGGGGGCTCCGTTCGCGCGGCGAAGCGACCTCGGTCGCCGTGTGGACGGGCTCGTCCCTAGTTCAGTTCGTCTGGCGGGGCTTCGGCTCGGCGCGGGCGTCGAGCTGGATCTCCTTGTGGGCCTCCGGCACGCCCTCCTTGAGCTCCTTGGTCCGCTCGAGCTCGGCGTCGAGCTCGATGCCGAACAGCAGCGCGACGTTGATCAGCCAGAACCAGATGAGGAAGACCACGACACCGGCCAGCGTCCCGTAGGTCTTGTTGTAGCTGCCGAAGTTCGCCACGTAGAACGCGAAGGCCGCCGAGGCGACGATCGCCACGACGATGGCCACGCCGGCGCCCGGGCTGACCCACTTGAAGCCGCGCAGCTTGGCGTTCGGCGTCGAGTAGTAGAGGACGGCGATCATCAGGGCCAGCACGACGAGCATCACCGGCCACTTCACGACGTTCCAGACGGTCAGCGCCGTGTCGCCCAGCCCGATGGCCGAGCCGATCGCCTCGACGACCGGGCCGCTGAGCACGAGCATCGCCACGATGAGAGCGGCGAACAGGATGCCGATCAGGGTGACCAGCAGCTGCAGCGGCTTGAGCTTCCAGATCTTGCGGCCCTCGGGCGTCTCGTAGACGACGTTGGCCGCGCGGGTGAACGCGCCCACGTAGCCCGACGCCGACCAGACGGCGCCGGCGATACCGATGACCAGCGCGAAGCCGGCGGTGCCGGTGTTCCCCGCGATCTGCTCGATCACCGGGTTCAGCGTGCTGGCCGCCTGCTGCGGCACGACCGCGGTCAGGGCGGTGGTGAGCTGCTGGGGGTTGGTCAGCAGGCCGACGATCGACAGCAGCGCGATCAGCGCGGGGAACAGCGCCAGCACGCCGTAGTAGGTCAGCGCGGCGGCCCAGTCGGTGAGGTTGTCCTCGCTGAACTCCTTGAGCGTGCGCTTGAGCGTGCCGCCGGTGGTGGGCGCCGGATCGGCCCCCCGCGGGGCGTTGTCGAAGCGGGTGTCGTTGACCTTGGGGTCGTCGGGCGCGGGGTCGCCCGCGGTGTTGCCGGAGAACCGGGTGTCCTTCGCCGCGGTACCGCTGCGTGGTCCGGTGGAGCGGGCCATTCGTTCGTCCTCCGGTCGGATGGGAGCCAGTCGGCACCCTCGGTGCCCCGGACGGTCCCGTTCCATGCTCGTCCGCGGTGTGTCGCGACCGCTCCGTGACCTCAGCGCAGGCCGCTGACGGGCGTCCACTCGCCGGCCGCGGCCGTCGTCCGCTCGACGTCGGCCAGCGGGTCGGGGCCGCCGCGGCTGCGCCGCCCTCTCAGGCCGGCGACGGTCAGCAGCACCACCGCGGCGGCTGCACCCGCGCCCACGAGGGCCACCGCGGTGAACGACCCGGCCGACGGGGAGCCGGTGGCGGGGTCCAGGCCCGCGGCCAGCACGGTGACGGTCACCGTGCTGCCCACGGCTTGACCGACCGAGCGCGCGATCGAGTTGACCGCGTTGGCCACCCCGGTCTCCTCGGGGCGGACCGCCGACACCACCAGCGCGGGCAACGCCGCGTAGGCCACGGTCGCCCAGAGCTGGGTGAGCAGACCGGCCACGACCACCTGCCAGGCGGCGTCCCGGAGCAGTGCCAGCAGCAGGAAGCCCGCCAGGCCGCAGGCCGCCCCGGTCAGCAGGGTGGGCAGCGCGCCGGCGCGGGCGACGACCCGCCCCGCGACCGGCGCGAGCAGCACGCCCGCGAGGCCCCCGGGCAGCAGGTAGACCACGGCTGCCTCGACGACGGAGGCGCCGAACCCGTGACCGGCGGCCTCCGGCGGCGTCTGCACGAACTGGAGGACGGCCAGGAAGGAGGCGAACAGGCCGATGCCGGTCATCAGCCCCGCGAGGTTGGGCACCAGCGTGCGCGGGTCGGCCAGCATCGCCGGGCGGACGAGCGGGTCCTCCCGGTGCCGCTGGAGCAGCACCCACCCGGTGAGGACGACGGCGGCGCCGGCCGCGCACCCCAGGGTCGCGGGTGAGTCCCAGCCCCAGGCGTTGCCCTGGGACACCGGCAGCAGCAGGAGGACCAGGCCCCCGGCCAGCACGACCGCACCCCACCAGTCGACCCGGCCGGAGCCGGTCGGCGGGCGCCGGGGCAGGACGAGGACGACGAGCGCCAGCGAGGCGGCAGAGGCCACCAGGCCGATCCAGAACGGCCGGCGGTAGTCCCCGCCGTCCTCGGTGAGCAGCGCCGCGGCGACCAGGCCGACGACGCCGCCGACGGCGAGGGTGCTGCTGACGACGGACATGCCCACGCTCAGCCGGGACGCCGGCAGCTCGCGGCGCAGCACGCTGATCGACAGCGGGAACAGCCCGTAGGAGACGCCCTGCAGGACGCGGGCGGCGATCAGGACCGGCAGCGAGGACGCCAGGAGGGCCAGCAGCGTGCCGGCCGTCATCGCGACCAGGATGCCGATCATCACCGGGCGCTCGCCCCAGGTGTCGCCGAGCCGGCCGAGGACGGGCGTGGACACGGCGGCCGCGAGCAGGTTGGCGGTGAGCACCCAGCCGGCGGCGGCCGGGGAGACACCCAGCTGGTCGCCGATGGCGTCCAGGACGGGCACGACGAGGCTCTGCAACAGCGACAGCGCGGTGGTGCCGAGGGCCAGCGTGCCGACCAGGGGCCCCACCCCGGGCGTGCGACCACGCCCGCGCGCGGCGGCGGCGTCGGCGGGCACGCGGGGATGAGACCACGGCCGGGTGGCCGTCCGCGCGACCGCCCGGCCTCACCCGATGGGATGAGGTCCGCCGCGGAGTGTCAGGAAGACCTCACGTCCCGACGATTGAGACGGCGGTCGGCGGGGGAAGGACTGCTCCGACGACGTGCCGCGGGCCCCGCCCGGAGGCGTAGCCGAGAGAACAGCAGGGGGATGTACTGATGGTGTTGTGGCCGGCCGTGACCCTGATCGGGTTCCTGGTCCTGACCGCACTGGTGATCGTCATGGGCACCTCGTCCACGGCGCGGTACGAGCGGGAGAAGAGCGCGGCCGCCGCCGGCTCCCCTACCCGCGTCGGCGGCCGCTCCGGGGCGGCCGAGCCGGTGGGCGTCGCCCGGGCCGCCTGAGCGAGAGCCACCCTCCCCACGCTCGACGTGGGCCGCTGGACGGTGACCGTCCCAGCACACCGCCGCCGCGCCCCGCGCTCCGCTCCGGAGTCGTGGGGCGCGGGTGCGTCCGGGCCCGGTCCCTGCAGGGTCTCGGTCAGAGCCAGGCCGCGGGGGTGTCGAGGACGGTGCGGTCCAGCGACGCGAGCAGGTCCAGCTGCGGCTGCACCCTCGGCAGTTCGTGGCGGTGGAAGTACCGCGCCGCGGCCCGTTTGCCCCGGTGGAAGTCGCTGTCCCGGTCGCCGGTGGCCAGCGCCTGCTCCAGCCACAGCCAGGCGACGACGACGTGCCCGGTGGCCTCCAGGTACGCGGTGGCGTTGGCCAGCGTGACCGCCGGGTCGCCGGCGCCCCACAGCGCCGCGGTGACCGCGCCGAGGCGGGCGACGACGGCGTCGAGGTCGGCGGCGAACGCGGCCCACTCCGTGCCCGCCGCCCGGGCCGTCGTCGCCGCGACCGTCTCCCCGAGCAGGGCGAGCCCGGCCCCGCCCTGCATCACGACCTTGCGGCCCAGCAGGTCCAGCCCCTGGATGCCGGCCGTGCCCTCGTGGATCGGGTTGAGCCGGTTGTCCCGGTAGAACTGCTCCACCGGGTAGTCGCGGGTGTAGCCGTAGCCGCCGTGCACCTGGATGGCCAGGTCGTCGGCGACCGGCCCCCACTGCGAGGGCCAGGACTTCGCGATCGGCGTCAGCACCTCCAGCAGCAGGTGCGCCCGGGCGCGCTCGGCCTCGGTCGCGCCGGTCTGCTCCTCGTCGACCAGGCGCGCGCAGTACAGGGCCAGCGCCAGACCGCCCTCCGCGTAGGACTTCGCCGCCAGCAGCATCCGGCGCACGTCGGTGTGCTCGACGATCGGCACCGGCGGGGTCGCCGGGTCGCGGTTCGTCGGCGGGCGGCCCTGGGTGCGGGTGCGGGCGTACTCCAGGGCGTGCAGGTAGCCGGTGTAGCCGAGCGCGGCCGCGCCCGCGCCGACGCCGACCCGCGCCTCGTTCATCATGTGGAACATGTAGGCCAGGCCACGGTGCTCCTCGCCCACGAGGTACCCGACCGCGCCGGCCCGCCCGCCCGGCGTGTGCACGCCCTCGCCGAAGTTCAGCAGGGTGTTCGTCGTCCCCCGGTAGCCCATCTTGTGGTTGAGCCCGGCGAGGACGACGTCGTTGCGCTCGCCGGGCGCGCCGTCGGGCCCCACCAGGTACTTGGGGACGACGAACAGCGAGATCCCCTTCACGCCGGGCGGGCCGCCGGGCACCTTGGCCAGCACCAGGTGGACGATGTTCTCGCTCAGCTCGTGGTCGCCCGCGGAGATCCACATCTTGTTGCCGGTGAGCCGGTACGTGCCGTCGTCCTGCCGCTCGCCGCGGGTGGTGATGTCGGCCAGCGACGAGCCGGCCTGGGGCTCCGACAGCGCCATCGTGCCGAACCAGCGGCCCTCCAGCATCGGTCGCACGTAGGTGTCCACCTGCTCGGGACTGCCGTGCGCGACGAGCAGCCGGGCGTTGGCCATCGTGAGGAACGGGTAGGCCGAGGTGCCGATGTTGGCGGCCTGGAACCAGGCCATGACGGCCTGGGCCACGGTGTGCGGCAGCTGCATGCCGCCGAGCTCCTCGTCGAACGTGCCGGCGATCAGCCCCGCCTCGGCGAAGACCCGCAGCGCCCGCCCCACCTCCGGCACCATCTCGACCCGGCCGTCCACCATCCGCGGCTCGTGCTCGTCGGCGGTGCGGTTGTGCGGGGCGAAGTGCTCGGTGGCGATCTGCTCGGCGAGCTCGAGCACCGCGTCGAAGGTCTCGCGCGAGTGCTCGCTGTGGCGGTGCCGCTTCACGAGGTCCTCGACGCCCAGCCACTCGTGGAGGAGGAACTCCAGGTCGCGGCGGGACAGGATCAGCGACGAGCGCACGGGTGCCTCCAGGAGCGGGTGCGGGAGCCGGCCGCCACAGTAGGCGCCGGCCCGCGGGTGGCGCTGCGTCGCCGGTCGTGCGGCCGGGTACCGGGGTGGCTATCGTCCCGGACGCCGGGGTCATCGCCCGCCCGACGTGCGAGGAGGCGCGATGGCGAACTCGCAGGACCCGTCCCGGTCGGCCGGGAGCTCCTGGCGGGAGCGGACGGCCGAGGCGCTGGCATCGATCGGTGAGGCGGTCTACTTCCTCGACCCCGGGGACCGGTTCACCTGGTTGAACCCGGCGGCCGAGCGGCTGCTGGAGACGCCGGCCGACGAGCTGGTCGGCCGGACCGTCTGGGAGGCGTTCCCCGAGGCGGTCCGGTCCCCGCTGGGGCAGGCCTACCGCAGCGCCCGCGGACAGCGGCAGCCCCAGCAGGTGGAGTTCTTCTACGGCCCGCTGGACCGGTGGTTCCAGGTCCGGGCGTACCCGACCGGCGGTGACCTGGTCGTCTTCTTCCGCGACGTGCACGAGCGGCGCACCCTCGACGAGGCGCAGGCGGCGGAGTCCTCGCTCATCCGGGCGGTGCTCAACGCGCTGCCCGCCCGCACGGCGATCCTCGATGCCGACGGCACGATCCTGACGACCAACACGGCGTGGGCGGCGGGCACCGCGCTGGACGGCCGCCCGCTGGTCAGCGGCGCGGGCGCCGACTACCTCGAGGCGTGCCGTGCCGCGGCGGCGGCGGGGGACCGCGACGCCCGGACCGCGGTCGAGGGGCTCGAGGCGGTGTTCGGTGGACGGGCGCCGTCGTTCTCCCTGGACTACGCCTGGCCGGTGACCGACGGGCGGGACGGTGGCCCCCGCTGGTGGCACATGCAGGCCTTCCCGGTGGACGACGGGCCACGGGTCGTCGTCACGCACACCGACATCACCGACCGGGTGACCGCGGAGCAGCGCGCGGCCTGGCAGGCCCGCCACGACCACCTCACCGCCCTGCCCAACCGGGCGGCGCTGCACGAGGCCATCACCGACGCACTGGCCGCGGACGACACCGGCCGGGTCACCGTCCTCTACATGGACGTCGACGGGTTCAAGCACGTCAACGACTCCCTCGGTCACTCCGCGGGGGACCTGCTGCTGCGCGAGCTGGCCTCGCGGCTCGCGCACCGCACCCGCCCGACCGACGTCGTGGGCCGGCTCGGTGGCGACGAGTTCGTCGTGGTCGCCCGTGACTGCGACGCCGCGGGCGGGGAGGCGCTGGCCCGGCGCTTCCACGGCGTCTTCGACGAGCCCTTCGAGCTGGCCGGCACCCGGCTGCCGCTGACCGTCAGCATCGGCATCGCCGCGGCGGACGCGGCCGATGCCGGGCCGGACGACCTCCTCCGTGACGCCGACGCCGCGATGTACGCCGCCAAGGCCGGCGGCCCCAACAGGTACGTGGTCTTCACCCCGGCCCTGCGCAGCGAGCTCGAGGACCGCTGGCAGATCGCCAGCCGGCTGCGGGACGCGGTGGCGAACGGCGAGTTCGAGGTGCACTGGCAGCCCGTGGTGCAGCTGTCCAGCGGGACGGTCACCGGCTGCGAGGCGCTGCTGCGGTGGGACCACCCCCGGCGCGGGCCGGTCCCCCCGGCGGAGTTCATCCCGGTCGCGGAGGAGAACGGGCTGATCGTGCCGGTCACCCGGTGGCTGCTGCAGGTCGTCGGCGCCCAGGCCGGCGTCTGGGCGCGGGAGGGGCTGGAGCTGACCATCGCGGTCAACATCAGCGCCGTCCACCTGACCTCGGGCACGCTGGTCGAGGACGTGCTGCGCGCGCTCGCCGACAGCGGACTCGACCCGGGTCGGCTGGTCGTGGAGCTGACCGAGACGAGCCTGGCCCGGGACCCGGAGCAGGCGAGCGCCCAGTTCGCCGCCCTGCGCGAGCACGGGGTGCGCATCGCGATCGACGACTTCGGGACCGGCTACAGCTCGTTGTCGACCCTGGCCTCGCTGCCGCTCGACGTGCTCAAGGTCGACCGCACCCTGGTGTCGGGACCGCCGGCGCAGCGCGGCACCGCTCCCGCGGCGATCCTCGGCGCGGTGTCCGCACTGGGCTCGGCCCTGGGCCTGCAGGTGGTGGCCGAGGGGGTGGAGACCGCCGAGCAGGTGGCCCGTGCCCGCGCCGTGGGCTGCGGCTACGCCCAGGGGTTCGCGCTGTCCCGGCCGCTGGCGGCGGAGCGGCTGGGCGCCGCGCTCGCCGACGGGCTGCGACGGACCGGACGGCAGCTGCTGCCGCCGGCGGACCCGGCGGACCCGGCTGACCCGGCGGCCTGACGCCGCACCCGGCCGCCGGGCGCGTCGAGGCCCCTCCCCGCGGCGGCGGAGAGGGGCCTGGACGTGGCGGGGTGCGGGTCGTCAGCCGCGGTGTCGACCGCCGGTGGTGCCGGCGCCCCCCGGCCGTCCGACCGGCGGCGGGGTCGAGGTCGGGGCCGCGGCACCGACCGCCTGCACCGCCTGCCCGGCGTCGTCGTCGGCGGTCGGGTCACCGGCGGTCTGCTCGGCGGCCTGCCGGGCCTGGATGCCGGACTTGTCCGACAGCGCCAGCTGCGGCAGGAACAGGAAGACGAAGAACCCCAGGACGACCACGCAGGCGGCGATGAGGAACACCAGGTCGATCGTGTTCGAGAAGCCGACCTCGAACGGCTCCACCAGCAGCGGCTCGGCCCCGATCGCGCTCGTGTCGTCCAGGGCGGTGCCGAAGTCGAACCGTGCGGCGGCGGCACCGACCTCGGGGTTGCGTGCGGCCGCCTCGGCGACCGCGTTGCCGATGTCGGTGGGCAGCCGGGTGAACATGACCGACAGGAACGCCGCGGTGCCGATGGTGCCGCCCATCTGCCGGAAGAAGGTCACCGACGAGGTGGCCACGCCCATCTCCCGCGGGGAGACCGCGTTCTGGACGGCGAGGATGACCGGCTGGAAGTTGAACCCCAGGCCCACGCCGAGCACGACCATGAACGGCACCAGCGTCCAGACCGAGGTGTCCGCCTCGACGACGAGGGACATGCCGACCAGGCCCGCCGTCATCAGCGCGATGCCGATGAGGGGGAAGGCCTTGTACCTCCCGGTCCTCGAGATCGCGATGCCGGAGCTCATCGCCCCGGCCATGATCCCGGCGACCAGGGGGATCATCTGCAGCCCGGCGACCGTCGCGCTGGAGCCGTGCACGATCTGCAGGTACTGGGGGAGCAGCAGCAGGCCGCCGAACATGCCGGCACCCATGACCACGCTGCCGACGGCGCTGACGGTGAAGCTGCGGTTGCCGAACATGCGCAGGGGCAGGAGTGCCTCGTCCTTGTAGGCCCGCTCGGCGAGCACGAACAGGACGAAGCCGACCGCACCGACGGCGTAGCAGGTCAGTGACCGGCCCGAGCCCCAGCCCCAGAGGCGGCCCTGCTCGGCCACGATCAGCAGTGGGACCAGGAAGGTGACCAGTGCCAGCGCGCCGGGCCAGTCGATGCGGTGGTCGCGGCGCTCGTGCGGCAGGTGCAGGACGCGGTAGACCGCGACGAAGGCGAGCAGGCCCAGCGGCACGTTGATGAAGAAGATCCAGCGCCAGCCGGTGATCGCCAGCAGCGAGGACTGCCCGGCGAAGAAACCGCCGATGACCGGGCCGAGCACGCTGGAGGTACCGAAGACGGCCATGAAGTAGCCCTGGTACCGGGACCGCTCGCGCGGCGGCACGATGTCGCCGATGATCGCCAGGGCCAGCGACATCAGGCCGCCCGCGCCGATGCCCTGGACCGCCCGGAAGGCGGCGAGCTGGTACATCGTGTCGGCGAGGCCGCACAGGACCGAGCCGACGACGAAGACGCCGATGGCGAACAGGTAGAACGGCCGGCGCCCGTAGATGTCGGAGAGCTTCCCGTACAGCGGGGTGGCGATGGTCGAGGTGATGAGGAAGGCCGTGGTGGCCCACGCCTGCAGGTCGTAGCCCTGGAGGTCGTCGGCGATCGTGCGGATGGCGGTGGAGACCACCGTCTGGTCGAGGGCGGCCAGGAACATGGCGACCATCAGGCCGACCAGGATCGTCACGATCTGCCGGTGGCTGAAGGCGCCGTCGGAGTCCGGGGCGGCGGTCGCCGCGCGGGCGCTGCGCCGCTCGGCCGCGCCGGCTCGGGTGCTGTGCGTCATGGGTTCTCTCTCGGGGACGGCGCGGTGGGGGACTCGGCGGGGAGGGACGAGGCCAGGTCGTCCAGCAGGCGGCCGAGGAGCGTGGTCAGCGTCGCGAGGTCGGCCGCGGACCAGTCGGCGGTGACCCGGGCGAGGACGGCCTCGCGCTCGCTGCGCACCTGCTCCAGGGCGGCCCGTCCGGCCTCGGAGACGACCAGCCGGCTGGCCCGGCCGTCGGTCTCGTCGGGGACCCGCTGGACCAGCCCCTGCTCGATGAGGGTGGCGACGTGCCGGCTGACCGTGGAGGGGTCGGCGTGCACCAGGTCGGCCAGCGCGCCCTGGCGGAGCGGGCCGAGGCGGACGAGCGGGAACAGGAGCACGAGCGCGGCGCGGTCACGGGCCTCGGTGGTGTGGGCGCTCTTCAGCGCGTGGACCAGGCGCATGAACCGGGGGAGCTGCTCACCCAGGGTCCGGACCTCGGCCGCGCGGTCGGCGGCCGCGGTCGGCTCGGTGGAGGTGGGGGGCACGGGGGTCTCCGGGGGCCGGACGACGGAACAGGTGCACGGTACAAGAGGTTGCTCGTTGCAAGCAACGAGTTGTGCGGCGCATGCAAGTGAGGCGGGCCACGTCCGCGGCGCCCGGCCCGGTGGGATCCTGGACGGGGTACCCGCCGGTGGGCGCGCCACCCGCGCCGTCGTCCACCGTGCCCCCCCGGCCGTCGTCCGGGAACCGTCTGCCGTCCATCCGAGGAGGACCCGTGGCCACCCCGCCCGACGACCTGCGGACGCGGCTGGCCGGGCTCACCCTGGAGGACGAGCACCGGCTGGGCCGCCGTCTCGACGGCACCCGCCGTACCCGGGACGCCGAGGCCCGGGCCCGCCAGCGGGCTGCCATCGCCGCCGACGTCACCGCCGCCGAGGAGCGCATCGCCCGCCGCCGGGCCGCCGTCCCGCCGGTCACCTACCCGGCGGAGCTGCCGGTCAGCGCCCGCCGCGACGACATCGCCGCGGCCCTGCGCGACTCCCAGGTGGTCGTCGTCGCGGGGGAGACCGGCTCGGGCAAGACGACCCAGCTGCCCAAGATCGCCCTCGAGCTGGGCCGGGGGGTGCGCGGGCGGATCGGGCACACCCAGCCGCGCCGGATCGCCGCCCGCACCGTCGCCGAGCGGATCGCCGAGGAGCTGGACCGACCGCTGGGCGACGTCGTCGGCTGGAAGGTGCGCTTCACCGACCAGGTCGGCGACACGACGCTGGTCAAGGTCATGACCGACGGCGTCCTGCTCGCCGAGATCGGCCGGGACCGGCTGCTGCGCCAGTACGACACGCTGATCATCGACGAGGCGCACGAGCGCAGCCTCAACATCGACTTCCTGCTCGGCTACCTGGCCCGGCTGCTGCCGCAACGGCCGGACCTCAAGCTGGTCATCACCTCGGCGACGATCGACGTCGAGCGGATCGCCGAGCACTTCGGCGTGGACGGCGCCGAGGTGCCGGTCGTGGAGGTCAGCGGGCGCACCTACCCGGTGGAGGTCCGCTACCGGCCGGTGGTCGACCCGGACGCCCCTGAGGGCGACCCGGCCGCCGACCCCGACCGCGACCAGGTCACCGCGGTCGCCGACGCCGTGGACGAGCTGGTCGCCGAGGGCCCCGGCGACGTGCTGGTGTTCCTCGCCGGCGAGCGGGAGATCCGCGACACCGCCGACGTCCTGGCCGAGCGCTTCCCGTCGGTCGAGGTCGTGCCGCTCTACTCCCGGCTGTCCGCCGCCGACCAGCACCGGGTCTTCGCCCCGCACACCGGACGGCGGGTCGTGCTGGCCACCAACGTCGCGGAGACGTCGCTGACGGTGCCCGGCATCCGCTACGTCGTGGACACCGGCGTCGCCCGCATCTCCCGGTACAGCTCGCGGCTGAAGGTGCAGCGGCTGCCGATCGAGCCGATCAGCCAGGCGTCGGCGCGGCAGCGCTCGGGCCGCTGCGGGCGCACCTCCGAGGGCATCGCGATCCGGCTGTACACGGAGGAGGACTTCGAGAGCCGGCCCGAGTACACCGACCCGGAGATCCTGCGCACCAGCCTGGCCTCGGTGCTGCTGCAGATGGCCGCGCTCGACCTGGGCGACGTCGCCGACTTCCCGTTCATCGACCCGCCCGACCGGCGCGCCGTCGCCGACGGGCTGGCCCTGCTCGAGGAGCTCGGCGCCCTGGACGGGGGCGGGAGGCTGACCCCGACCGGGCGCGCCCTGGCCGCGCTGCCGCTGGACCCGCGGATGGCCCGCATGGTCGTCGAGGCCGACCGGCGGGGCGTGCTGGAGGAGGTCCTCGTCATCGCCGCCGGGCTGACCATCCAGGACCCCCGCGAGCGGCCCAGCGAGCACCAGCAGGCCGCCGACCAGATGCACGCCCGGTTCGCCGACGAGAACTCCGACTTCCTCGCGCTGCTGAACCTGTGGCGGTACCTCGGCGAGCAGCAGGAGGCGCTCTCCGGCAGTCAGTTCCGCCGGACGATCAAGCGCGAGTTCCTGCACTACCTGCGCATCCGCGAGTGGCAGGACCTCTACGGCCAGCTGCGCAGCACCGCCCGCCGCCTGGGCATGCAGACCGGCGAGCCGGCCGCCGAGCCCGACGAGCGCGGCATCCACACCGCGCTGCTGGCCGGGCTGCTGTCCCACGTCGGCGTCCAGGTCGAGGACACGAGACGCAAGGACGGCGACCGGCGGCGCGGCGGCCGCGAGTACCTCGGCGCCCGCAACGCCCGGTTCGTCCTCGCGCCCGGCACCCCGCTGGCCAGGAAGCCGCCGCGCTGGGTGGTCGCCGCCGAGCTGGTGGAGACCAGCCGGCTGTTCGCCCGCACCGTCGCCCGCATCGACCCCGAGGTCGTCGAGCGGCTGGCCGACCACCTGGTCAAGCGCCAGTACTCCGAGCCCCGCTGGGACGCCAAGCGCGGATCGGTCGTGGCCACCGAGCGGGTCACCCTCTACGGCATCCCGTTGGTCGTCGGCCGCCGCGTGCAGTACGGCTCCATCGACCCCGTGGTCTCCCGCGAGCTGTTCATCCGGCACGCCCTGGTGCAGGGCGAGTGGACCACCCACCACCGCTTCTGGCACGACAACCAGAAGGCGATGCAGCGGGTCGCCGAGCTGGAGGAGCGGGCCCGCCGCCGCGACATCCGGGTGGACGACGAGACGCTGTTCGAGCTCTACGACGCCCGCATCCCCGCCGAGGTCGTCTCCACCCGGCACTTCGACCGGTGGTGGAAGACCGCCCGCCGTGAGCACCCGGACCTGCTCGGCTTCACCCCGGAGATGCTCACCAACGCCGCGGCCGCCGGGCAGGTGCGGGTCGAGGACTTCCCGGACGAGGTGCCGCTCACCCAGGGGCTCACCCTGCCGCTGTCCTACGCGTTCGCGCCGGGCACCCCGCAGGACGGCGTCACCGTCGACGTCCCCCTGGCCGTCCTGGACACCGTCGCCGAGCGGACGGCGGGGGAGTCGCTGGCCTTCACGGTGCCCGGGCTGCGCGAGGAGCTGGTCACCGCGCTGCTGCGCACCCTGCCCAAGCAGTTCCGGCGCGCGCTGGTCCCGATCCCCGACCGCGTCCGCGAGGTGCTGCCGCACATCGCGCCCACCGAGCCGCTGCTGCCGGCGCTGGAGCGCGAGCTGCGCCGGTCGGCGGCTGTCACGGTCCCGCCGGACGCCTGGGCGCCGGAGCAGGTACCCGACCACCTGCGGGCCACCTTCCGCGTCGTCGACGACCGGCACCGGCCCGTGGCCACGGGCAAGGACCTGCAGGCGCTGCGCCGCGAGGTCGCGCCGCAGAGCCGGGCCAGCCTGGCCGCCGCGGCGTCGGACGTCGAGCGCACCGGGCTGACCTCCTGGTCGTTCGGCACCCTGCCGCGCACCGTCGACGTCCGCCGCGGCGGGCACGTGGTCACCGCCTTCCCGGCGCTGGTCGACGAGGGCGCCACCGTGGGCATCCGGGTGGTGGCCACCGAGGTGGAGGCCACCCGGCTGACCTGGCGCGGCGCCCGGCGGCTGCTGGTCCTGGTGGCCGGCTCACCGGCACGGCAGGTGGTCAAGGGGCTGTCCCCGCGCACGCGCCTGGCGCTGCAGTTCAACCCCGACGGCGAGATCCCCGCGCTCGTCGACGACTGCGTCGACGCCGCCGCCGACGAGCTGATCGCCGCGGCGGGTGGGCCGCCGCGGGACGAGGCCGCCTTCACCGCCCTCGCGGAGACCGCGCGGGGGCAGCTGCTGCCCCTCACCCGCGACACGGTCGGCCGGGTCGAGGCGGTGCTCACCCAGGCCCGCGAGGTCGCGGTGGCGATCGGCGCGGCGCCGGGGCGGCGGGTGCCCGAGGCGGCGGTCGCCGACCTGCGCCGGCAGATGGGTGGGCTGCTGCACCGCGGGTTCGTCGCCGCGACCGGCCGCCGCCGGCTGCCCGACGTCGTCCGCTACCTCCGGGCGATGGCGCACCGGCTGGAGAAGCTGCCGGCCAACGCCGTCCGCGACGAGCTGTGGACGGCGCAGGTCGCCGCGGTCACCGCCGAGTACGAGCAGCTGCGCCGCCAGGTGCCGGCCACCGGGGCGCCGGACGACCCCGTGACGAGGGTGCGCTGGATGATCGAGGAGCTGCGGGTCGGCCTGTTCGCGGAGAGCATCGGGACGCCGCGGGCGATCTCCGAACAGCGGGTCTACAAGGCGATCGACCAGCTGACCGCCTGAGGCCGGGCGCATCCGCGGACGAGCCCGCGGGGCGTCAGGCCCGGGCGCGCACGGCCTCCGCGCGGTCCCGCAGCAGGGCGGAGATGCGTTGGCGGGTCACCCCGAAGAGGGTGGCGATCCGGTTGATGCTGACCTGCTCCGACTGGAGGGCGTGCGCCTGCTCGCGCCGCCAGGCCCCGCCGGCGGTGGCCAGGGAGGCCATCACGCTGCTGATCTGCTCGACCACCAGGGGGCGTCGTTCCTCGGTGACGATGTCCAGCCAGGCCCGCCCGGCGCGCCGCTCGGCGAGCAGCTGCTCGGCCCGCGCCCGCGCGCGGGTGAGCTCCACGAGGCACGTGTCGAGCACGTCGAGCAGGTCGGCCAGCGCCTGGGCGGCGACGTCCGGCGCTCCGGTGGTCTGCTGCTCGACGTCCACGACGTCCCCCTCCCGCCACCGCAGCCGCTCTGCGTGGCCCAATCATGTTGCACGCTACTCGATTGAACGCAGGTTGCACGCAAGGGCGGTGACGCGCAACGCCGATGGCGTGCAAGGGTCGTTGCGCAGCGTCACTCCTCATGCTTGTGTTGCGCGCAACCTGATCGTGCTCGACGGACATGGTCCGGTCGCGCGCCCCCGAGGAGGCCGGATGTCCACGTTCAGCGCCGTCATCGACCTGACGCCCGCGCCGCGCAGCGTGCGGGTCGCCCGCAGCCTGGTGCAGGTCCTGCTGGACGCGTGGGGGGCCCGCCACGACCCGCAGGACGCCGCGCTGCTGACCACCGAGGTCGTGACCAACGTCGTCGACCACGTCGGCGGGGACGCGTCGTTCACCCTGGAGGTCACCCTGTCCGACCAGTGGCTGCGGATCGCGGTGGTCGACGGCTCGGCGGTGCAACCCCTCGTGCGCGAGCTCGACGTGGCCGGCGCCCGCGGGCGGGGGATGCGCATGGTGGCCGGCATCGCCGACCGCTGGGGTGTCGAGCCGGAGCGCGGGGGCAAACGGGTGTGGTTCGAGTTGGCCCCGGCGCGGTCCTGACCGCCCGACGGGGTTTGTCGGCGTCGGCCTGCGGGGAGCCTGCAGGTGACCGCACGAGCCAGGAGGAGATGCGATGAGCGAGCCGACCGGCCGCACCGAGAGCGCCGGCGAGGGCCTGTCCGACGAGGAGATGGTCCGCACCGTCGCCGAGCAGACCGACAGCGCCTCCGAGCACGCCGACGTGGCGGGCAAGGACTGGGACGGCGACCCGTCCTCGGCGCCGGACCCCAACAGCTGAGCCGGGGCGGGGGTGAGCTCCCCCGTCGGTACGCGGGTGCGGCGGACACGTCCGTCCGCCGTGCCCGGGCCGGCCCGCACGGTCGCCCGCTGGGCGGTGCGGCACGGCATGCCCGCCGCCTACCTGACCCGCGCCGTCCGCCGTGGCGACCTCGTGGCGCGGCTGCTGCGTGACCCGGCGCTGCGCGCCGAGCCGTACGCGCTCCACGAGCAGCTGCGCGTCCGCGGCCCGTGGGTGCCCAGCGCCCTCGGGCCGGTCACCACCTCGCACGCCGCCGCCTCGGCGCTGCTGCGCTCGGACCGCTTCGGTGTCGGGTTCGACTGGTCGCTCGCGCCCCGCCCGGTGCGCTGGGCCCTGGCCGTGGGCGACGACCCGGCGGCCACCGGCGTCGCCGAGCCGCCCTCGATGCTGGTCGTGGACCCACCCGACCACACCCGCTACCGCCGGCTGGTCAGCCGCGCGTTCACCCCGCGCGCGACGGCGGCGGCCGAGCCCCTCGTCCGGCGGATCGCCGACGAGCTCCTCGACCGGATGGAGGCCCCGGCCGCCCGCGGCGAGACCGTCGACCTCGTCGCCGCCTACGCCGCCCCGCTGCCGGTGCTGGTCATCGCCGACCTGCTGGGTGTGCCCACCGACCGGCAGGAGGACTTCCTGTACTGGGGCGCGGCCGCGGCGGCCACGCTCGACCCCGGCCTGCCGTTCCGCCGCTTCGTCGCCGCCGACCGCGCCCTGCGTGCGCTGCACGCCTTCCTGGCCGGGCACTTCGCCCGGCTGCGCCGGGAGCCCGGCGAGGACCTCGTCAGCCAGCTCGTGGCGGCCGCCGACGGCGGTGCCCTCACCGACCGGGAGCTGCACGCCACCGTGATGCTGCTGCTCGGAGCGGGCTTCGAGACGACGGTGAACCTCCTCGGCAACGCCGTCGTCCTCCTCGACGCCCACCGCGACCAGCGGGAGGCGCTGCTGGCCGACCCCACGGGCTGGCCGAACGCGGTGGAGGAGGTGCTGCGCCACGACAGCCCCGTGCAGATCACCGGCCGGATGGTCCGCGCCGACACCACCGTGGCGGGCACGGAGCTGCGGGCCGGCACCCGGGTCGTCGTCCTGCTGGGCGCGGCCAACCGGGACCCCGAGGTGTTCGCCGATCCCGGCCGCTTCGACGTGACCCGGCCCGACGTCCGGGAGCACCTCGCGTTCTCCGCCGGCATCCACTACTGCGTGGGAGCCGGGCTGGCGCGGCTGGAGGGCGCGGTGGCGCTGCAGGCGCTCACCGAGCGCTTCCCCGGCCTCCGGGTGGCCGGCCGGCCGGTCCGCCGGGACCTGCAGACGCTGCGCGGCTTCGAGCACCTCCCGGTGACCCTGCGCTGACCCCGGGCGGTGTGCGGGCGGCCGACCACGCGCGGGATGCCGCCTGTACCCGGCGTCGGTGGTTCCGCAGGACGGGAGGGGGTTGGCGGGACGGGGCCCGGCCGGAGATAGTGACCGCGATCTCTCGCCCGACGGAAAGTGAGCGCATGAGCATCCTCGGTACCCGCGTGGTCCGCACGGAGGACCCGCTGTTCCTCACGCGTGGTGCGACCTACACCGACGACCTGGTCGACGACCGGCTCACCGGTGCGCTGCACGCCACCTTCGTCCGTTCGCAGGTCGCCCACGGCCGGGTGCTTTCGGTCGACGCCTCGGCCGCCCGCGAGGCGCCCGGGGTCGTCGCCGTGTACACGGCCGAGGACTGCGCGGACCTCGCCCCGATGCCCGCCGGCCTGCCGATGGTGCCGCCTGCCATGCAGCGGCCGTGGCTGGCCACCGACAAGGTCCGGTTCGTCGGCGACATCGTCGCCGTCGTCCTGACCGAGGACCGCTACCAGGGCGAGGACGCCGCGGAGCTGGTCTCGGTCGACATCGACCCCCTCCCGGCCGTCGTCTCCACCGCCGACGCGGCGAAGGACGAGGTGCTGCTGTTCGAAGAGGCCGGGACCAACGTCGTGGCCGAGTTCGGCGGTCCGCCGCCGGAGGACTTCTTCGCCGGTTGCGAGGTCGTCGTCCGGCAGGCCGTCAAGAACCAGCGCGTGGCCCCCGTGCCGCTGGAGACCCGCGCCGCCGCCGCGGCCTGGGGCGAGGACGGCCGGGTGACGATCTGGTGCACGAACCAGGGCGCCCAGCAGGCCAAGGGCGAGATCGCCGGCTGGCTCGGCCTGGACCCGGCGCAGGTCCACCTCATCACCCCGGACGTCGGCGGCGGGTTCGGCGCGAAGATCGGCGCCGACCCCGAGTACGCGTTCATGGCCTGGCTGGCCCGGAAGGCGGGCCGGCCGGTCCGCTGGACCGAGAACCGCTCGGAGAACCTGGTCGGCATGCTGCAGGGCCGCGGGCAGGACCAGGTGGTCACCATCGGCGGCCGCCGTGACGGCACCGTCGAGGCCTACGCCATCCACGTCGACCAGGAGGCCGGCGGCTACCCGCGGATCGGCGTCGTCCTCCCGACGCTGACCATGCTGATGGCCTCGGCGACGTACGCCTTCCCGAAGGTGCACGCGTCGGCGCGGGTGCTGGTCAACAACGCCACCTCCATCGGCGCCTACCGCGGCGCCGGCCGCCCGGAGGCGACCGCCGCCGTCGAGCGGGCCATGGACATGTTCGCCGCCGAGATCGGGATGGACCCGGCCGACGTGCGCCGCAAGAACCTCGTCCCGCCCTTCCACGAGCCGCACACCACGCCGTCGGGCGCGACCTACGACTCCGGCGAGTACGTCGCGGCGCTGGAGAAGGCCCTGGAGGCCGCGGGCTACACCGAGCTGCGCGCCGAGCAGGCCCGCCGCCGGGAGAGCGGGGACGTGCGGCAGCTGGGCATCGGCCTGTCGACCTACGTCGAGATCACCGGCGCCGACACCGGTCTGGGTGCGGCCGAGTCCGCCGAGCTCGAGGTGCACGCCGACGGGACGGCGACGGTGCTCACCGGCACCTCGCCGCACGGTCAGGGCCACGCCACCGCCTGGGCGATGCTCGCCAGCGACCAGCTGGGCATCCCGGTCGAGAAGATCACCGTCCTGCACGGTGACACCGACCGGATCCCCCGCGGCGGCGGCACCATGGGCTCGCGCAGCCTCCAGCAGGGTGGCGCGGCGGTCCACCAGGCCGCCACGGAGCTCGTCGAGCTGGCCAAGCAGCGGGCCGCCGAGCAGCTGGAGGCCGACCCGGCCGACCTCGAGGTGGACCTCGGCTCGGCCGGGCTGAGCGTCCGTGGCACCCCCGGCTCCGGGATCACCTTCGCCCAGCTCGCCGAGAGGGAGCCGCTGGTCGTCCAGACCCGCTTCGAGGCCGCGGCGCCGACCTTCCCGTTCGGCGCGCACGTCGCCGTCGTGGAGGTCGACACCGAGTCGGGCAAGGCGGAGCTGCAGCGGCTGGTGGCCGTCGACGACGCCGGCATCATCGTCAACCCGCTGCTCGCCGAGGGACAGCGGCACGGTGGCTTCGCCCAGGGCGTCGCGCAGGCGCTGCTGGAGGAGGTCCTGTACGACGCCGACGGCAACCCGCAGACGTCGACGCTGGCCGACTACCCGTTCGTCTCGGCCACCGAGCTGCCGAGCTTCGAGCTGGTCGACATGGCCACGCCCACGCCGATCAACCCCCTCGGCGCGAAGGGCATCGGCGAGGCGGGCACCATCGGCTCGACCCCAGCCGTCCACAACGCCGTCATCGACGCCGTCGCGCACCTCGGCGTCCGGCACATCGACATGCCCACCACGCCGATGAAGGTGTGGCGGGCCATCCAGCAGGCTCAGCAGGAGGGCACGAACTGATGAAGGTCTCGATGACCGTCAACGGTCAGCAGCGCACCGACGAGGTGGAGCCGCGTCTGCTGCTGGCGCACTACCTGCGCGAGACGTGTGGGCTCAAGGCCACGAACATCGGCTGCGACACGACCTCGTGCGGTGCGTGCACCGTCGTCGTCGACGGCCTGACCGTGAAGTCGTGCACCGTCCTGGCGGCCCAGGCCGAGGGGGCGCAGGTGACCACGCTGGAGGGGCTGGCCGGTCCGGACGGCGAGCTGCACCCGATGCAGAAGGCGTTCCGCGAGGAGCACGGCCTGCAGTGCGGGTTCTGCACCCCCGGCATGGTGATGGCCGCGATCGGCATCCTGGCCGACAACCCCGACCCCAGCGACCGGGAGGTCCGGGAGGGGCTGGAGGGCAACCTCTGCCGCTGCACGGGCTACCACAACATCGTCCGGGCGGTGCAGGCCGCCGCCGAGGCCGGCCCCGCCGCCGGTCAGGTGCCGCAGTCGCAGGAGGTGGCCCGATGATCCCCGGGCCGTTCGAGTTCGTCCGGCCCGGCTCGGTCGACGAGGCGATCGCCGCGCTCGTCGAGCACGGGGACGACGCGAAGATCATCGCGGGCGGGCACTCGCTGCTGCCGCTGATGAAGTTGCGGCTGGCCATGCCGGCCGTGCTGATCGACATCAGCCGCATCCCGGAGCTGTCCTACGTCCGGGTCGAGGGTGACCGGGTCGCGATCGGCGCCGGCACGCGACACCACGAGCTGGAGAAGAGCGAGGTCGCCCGCGCCGAGGTGCCGATCCTGCCGTACACCGCCAGCCAGGTCGGTGACCCGCAGGTCCGTCACCGCGGCACCATCGGCGGCACGGTCGCGCACAGCGACCCGGCCTCCGACCTGCCCACGGCGTTGCTGGCCCTGGGGGGCGAGGCGGTCGTGCAGGGGCCGAACGGACGCCGCAGCATCCCGCTGACCGAGTTCTGGCTGGGCTTCTTCGAGACCGCCCTGGCCGAGGACGAGATCATCGTCGAGATCCGCGTGCCGCGCACCGGTTCGGCCGGCTGGGCCTACGAGAAGTTCACCCGCCGCGCCAACGACTGGCCGATCGTCGCCGCCGCCGCGGTGGACGGCCGGGTCGCGCTGGCCAACATGGCCGGCTCGGTCGTGCGGGCCACCGCCACCGAGGAGGCCCTGGCCCGCGGTGCGTCCATCGAGGAGGCCGCGGCGCTGGCCGACGAGGGCACCAGCCCCGGGGCCGACATGCACGCCGACCAGGAGTACCGCCGGCACCTGGCCCGGCTGCTCACCCGCCGGGCGCTGGAGAAGGCGTCCGGGGGAGCGGCAGCCGCCGCCTGACGCCGGCCGGACGGAGGGCAGGGACGGCCGTCTCCGCCCTCCGTCCGGACAGCACGCACCGAGGCCCGGTCCCGCGGAGGGGCCGGGCCCCGGTCGTGCCAGGGGTGGTTCAGCCGGCGGGGGTGAGCATCCCGGCGCCGACGGTGGCGTTGGTGGCCTCGTCGACCAGGATGAACCGGCCGGTCGCCCGGTTGCGGGTGTAGTCGTCGACGAACAGCGGCTGGGTGGCCCGCAGGCGCACCCGGCCGATGTCGTTGAGCCCCAGCTCGGTCGCCTCGGTGTCGCGGTGCAGCGTGTTCACGTCCAGCCGGTAGGCGAGGTCCTTGACCATGGCGCGCACCGTGCGGGTGGTGTGCTTGACCGCGATCCGCTGGCGGGGACGCAGCGGCTCGTCGGCCATCCAGCACACCAGCGCGTCGAGGTCCTGGGTCGCGGTCGGCGAGTTCTCCGGCCGGCAGATGAGGTCCCCGCGGGAGACGTCGAGGTCGTCGTCCAGCCGGACGGTCACCGACATCGGGGGGAACGCCTCGTCCACCGGGCCGCGCGGGCCGTCGATGCCGGCGATCGTCGTCGTCAGGCCGCTGGGCAGCACCTGCACCTCGTCCCCCGGGCGCAGGACGCCGCTGGCCACGGTGCCCGCGTAGCCGCGGTAGTCGTGGAAGGCGTCGGACTGCGGGCGGATCACGTACTGCACCGGGAACCGGGCGTCGGTGAGGTTGCGGTCGCTGGCGACGTGCACGTGCTCGAGGTGGTGGAGCAGCGTCGCGCCCTCGTACCACGGTGTGTTCGGCGAGTGCGTGACGACGTTGTCGCCGTGCAGCGCCGAGATCGGGATGACCGTGAGGTCGGGGACGGCGAGCTTCGCGGCGAACGCGCTGAACTCGTCGCGGATCCCCTCGAAGACCTCCTCCGACCAGTCGACGAGGTCCATCTTGTTGACCGCCACCACCAGGTGCGGCACCCGGAGCAGCGAGGCGAGGAACGCGTGCCGGCGGCTCTGCTCGACCATGCCCTTGCGGGCGTCGACGAGCACGATCGCGAGGTCGGCGGTGGAGGCGCCGGTGACCATGTTCCGCGTGTACTGCACGTGCCCGGGGGTGTCGGCCAGGATGAACGTGCGGCGCGGGGTGGCGAAGTACCGGTAGGCGACGTCGATGGTGATGCCCTGCTCGCGCTCGGCGCGCAGGCCGTCGGTGAGCAGCGCCAGGTCGACGAAGTCGCCCTTGCTGGCGCGGGCGACGGCCTCGTACTGGTCCTCGAAGATCGCCTTGCTGTCGTAGAGCAGCCGGCCGATCAGCGTGCTCTTGCCGTCGTCCACCGAGCCGGCGGTCGCGATCCGCAGGATGTCCTTGCGCGCGGTGGCCAGCTCGACGGCGTGCTCGGCGACGGGCGAGTGCACGTCGACGGGGTGGACGCCGGGCTGGGCGGCGGTGGTCGCGCCGTCGGCGCCGAGCGGGATGTCGTGGGTGTCTGCGGTCGAGGCCATCAGAAGTAGCCCTCCTTCTTCCGGTCCTCCATGGCGGCGTCGCTGACCTTGTCGTCGCCGCGGGTCGCGCCACGCTCGGTCATCCGGGTCACCGCGATCTCGGCGATGACCTCCTCGACGGTGGTCGCCTCCGAGCGGACGGCGGCGGTCAGGTTGGCGTCGCCCACGGTGCGGTAGCGGACCATGGCCCGGAACGGCTGCTCGCCGTCCTTGGGGCGGATGAACTCGTTGACGGCGTAGAGCATCCCCTGCCGCTCGACGACCTCGCGCTCCTGGGCCAGGTACAGCGGCGGGATCGCCACCTGCTCGCGGAGGATGTACTGCCAGATGTCCAGCTCGGTCCAGTTCGACAGGGGGAACACCCGGATCGACTCACCCAGGTGGATCCGGCCGTTGTAGAGGTCCCAGAGCTCGGGGCGCTGGTTCTTCGGGTCCCACTGGCCGAACTCGTCGCGGAAGGAGAACACCCGCTCCTTGGCGCGCGCCTTGTCCTCGTCGCGGCGGGCGCCGCCGAACAGCGCGGTGAAGCCGTGCTCCTCGACGGCGTCGAGCAGGACCGGCGTCTGGATCCGGTTCCGCGAGCCGTTGGGCTCCTCCTTGACCAGGCCCTTGGCGATCGCGTCGGGCACCGAGGCGACGATGAGCTCGACGCCGAGCTCGGCGACCCGCTTGTCGCGGAACTCCAGCACGTCGGGGAAGTTCAGGCCGGTGTCGACGTGCATGACCGGGAACGGGATGCGGGCCGGCGCGAACGCCTTGCGGGCCAGCTCCAGCATCACGATCGAGTCCTTGCCGCCGGAGAAGAGCAGCACCGGCCGCTCCAGCTCGGCGGCCACCTCACGGATCACGTGGATGGACTCGGCCTCCAGCGTCTCCAGCTGGGAGAGCCGGTAGTCGGGTGTGCTCACGTGCCAGTGCTCCGGTCGTTCGGGGACAGGGCTCGAACCAGCACCAACCGCACCGGTCCGGGGGAGATTCCCCGTCCAGTGTCCGCCATGGCCCTGCGGCTCCGGCTGTGACCCCGGACTCACCCGTCGCCGGCGACGGCCGCCAGCAGCGGGCCGGCCACGTCCGGACGGCACACCACGAGGTCGGGCAGGGAGGGGTCGGCGCCGTTGTAGCGCAGCGGCGAGCCGTCGAGCCGGACGGCGGTCAGCCCGGCGGCGAGCGCGACGGCGACCGGGGCGGCGGAGTCCCACTGGTACATCCCGCCCGCGTGCACGTAGGCGTCGACCTCCCCGCGGACGACGGCGGTCACCTTGTACCCGGCCGAGCCCATCGGCACCAGCTCGGCGTCCAGGGCGGCCGCGGCGGTGGCCGCGGCCGCGGGCGGGCGGGTGCGGCTCACCGCGATGCGCAGCCGCCCGCCGCCGGACGCCGGCACGACCGGGGCCGGGTCGGTCACCAGGACCTCCCCGAGCGCGGGCAGGGCCACGGCGGCCGCCGTCAGGTCGCCGCCGTCCCACAGCGCCACGTGCACGGCCCAGTCCGGCCGGTCCTCGCCGTACTCGCGGGTGCCGTCGAGCGGGTCGACGATCCACACCCGGTCCGCGGTGAGGCGGGCGGGGTCGTCGACCGCCTCCTCGCTGAACACGGCGTCCCCCGGACGGCGGGCGGCCAGCAGACCGCTGATCGCCGCCTGCGCCGCGGCGTCCCCGGCGTCGCCGAGGGCCCGGCCGGTGCGCTGTCCGTCGGCACGCAGCTGCAGCAGCGCGGCGGCGGCCGCGCCCGCGGCCTCCGCGGCGACCTCGACGTCGGTCACGACCGGTCCGCCAGCGCGGTGGCGTCGGTGGGCCGGCCGGGCGGGGCGTGCCGGCCCGAGGCGTCGGTGATGGCCCCGAAGTAGGCGGCGTGCAGCTCCTCGCGCGGCATGACGAAGACCCCGTGCGCGGCCATGAGCACGCGGTCGGGCGCCTCGGCCGTCGCGATGGTGCCGTCGACCACGCACTTGCGGCCGGCCGCGTCGGTGACGGCGGCCTGCAGGCGCAGCGGGGTGGACAGCGGTACGGGACCCCGGTAGTCCAGCTCCAGGCGGACCGTCATCCCCCACAGGCCCGCGGCGATGGCCGCCGAGCCGAGCAGTTGGTCCATGAGCAGGCTGCTCACCCCGCCGTGCACGTACCCGGGCGGCCCCTCGTAGGCCATCCCCAGGGTGGCGTCGGCGACGACGCCGTCCCGGGTCCTGCGGATGGACAGCGGCGGCGCGAGGGCGCTGCCCACGCCGCTCACCGGGTTGTAGACCCGGCGGAACACCAGCGGGTCGTCCAGGGCGGGCAGCTGCGTCGGCGGGCGCCGACCGGCGGCCAGCCGGGCGGTGGCCGCCCGTGCCTCGGCCGCGGTGGCGCGCAGTTCACCGGCGGGCACGGTGGTGCGCACCGAGGCGTCGACGAGCTCCCGCAGGGCGCTGCCCAGCTCGCTCACCGCGGCCATCAGGTCCGGGTCGTAGGGTCGCCCGCCGTCGTCGGAGTCCACGGACGGACCGTAACCGTCGCGCTCCGGCGGTCAGGCCCCCGCCCCGTCGCCGGCGGCCGGGCCGTCGGCGACGTCGTGCGGGGCGCCCGCTCCGTTCCCGACGGCGGGACCCGAGCGGGGCAGCCGGACGGTGAACACCGCCCCCCTGCCGGGAGCGGTGTCCAGGTGCACCGACCCGCCGTGCGCGGAGACCAGCGCGGAGACGATCGCCAGGCCGAGCCCGGTGCCGCCCTGGGTGCGGGTCCGGGAGGCGTCCGCGCGGTAGAAGCGCTCGAAGACGCGGTCGGCGTCCTCCGGGGCCATCCCCGGCCCCTCGTCGGCGACCCGGAGGACGACGACCCCGCCGTCCTCGCCGTCCCCGGTCACGTCCCCGGCGGCCGGCTCGTCGGAGATGCCGACCGTGACCGCGGCCGTGGGCGGGGTGTGCACCAGGGCGTTGGTCACCAGGTTTCCCACGACCTGGCGCAGCCGTGCCTCGTCACCCAGCACCACCGGCAGCTCGCTGAGCGAGTCGTCCAGGTGCAGGGTGATCGGCCGGTCCGGCTGGACGGCGCGGGCGTCGTGGACCGCATCGCCGGCCAGCTCGCCCAGGTCGACCGGGGTGATCGTCAGGGGGCGCTGCTGGTCCAGGCGCGCGAGCTGCAGGAGGTCCTCGACGAGGACACCCATGCGGGCCCCCTCGGACTCGATCCGCTGCATGAGCCGCGCGGTCTCCTCCGGGTCGCGGACGGCGCCCTGCCGGTAGAGCTCGGCGAAGCCGCGGATGGAGGTCAGCGGCGTGCGCAGCTCGTGGCTGGCGTCGGCGACGAAGCGGCGCATCCGGCTCTCGGAGGCGCGGGCCTGCTCCTCGGAGGACTGCTGGGCGCGGAAGGCGCTCTCGATGCGGCCGAGCATCCCGTTGAGCGCGGTGGTCAGCCTGCCGACCTCGGTGCGCTCGTCGCCCTCCGGCACCCGCTGGGAGAGGTCGCCGGCGGCGATCGCCCGCGCGGTGCGCTCCACCTCGGCCAGCGGCCGCAGGCTGTTGCGGACGACGACGTACCCGGTGACCCCGAGGAACACGAGCACGATCAGCCCGACGATGAGCTCGATCCGCACGAGCTGGCCGATCACCCGCTCGTCGCGCTCGAGGTCGGTCCCGACGACGACGGTGTAGCCCCCGGAGATGACGTCGCTGGTCATCCGCCAGGTGCTGCCGTCGCGGGCGCGCAGGGTCATCGCGCGGCCGTCGCCCTCGAGCAGTTCCCCGGCCCGTCCCACGTCGATGCGCGGCAGGCTCCCGGCGGGGTGCGCCGGGAAGAAGACCACCGTCACGTCGTCCGCGCCCGGAGCCAGGCAGGCCACGTAGTAGTTGCCGGGGTAGGGGCGGTCGAGTCCGGCCGCGCAGGCCTCCCGGAACCCGCTGGTGCGGTCGAAGCCGCGCACGGCGGCCTCGAGCTGCTCGTCCTGCTGCCCCTCCAGGTAGCCGCGCAGCAGTGACGTGGCGGCGAGCCCGGTGGCGGCCAGCGCCACCGTCACCAGGGCGACGAGCAGGGCCACCAGCGTGATCCGCAGCGGGACGCGCGGACCCGTGCGCGCCCGGGGAGGTCCGCTCACGTCGTCACCGGTCGGCCGCCGCGACGCGCTCGGTCCCTGACCGGCCGGCGCTGGCCGCTCACGTCCCGCGCGGGAGGCGCAGCGTGTAGCCGACGCCGCGGATGGTGTGCAGCAGGCGCGGCTCGGTGGTGTCGACCTTGCGGCGCAGGTAGGAGATGTAGGACTCCACGACGTTGGCCTCGCCGTTGAAGTCGTAGTTCCACACGTGGTCGAGGATCTGGGCCTTCGACAGCACCCGCCCGGCATTGGCCATCAGGTAGCGCAGCAGCTTGAACTCCGTCGGCGACAGGCTCACCACCTGGCCGGCCTTGACGACCTCGTGCGACTCCTCGTCGAGCTCGATGTCGGCGAAGGACAGCCGCGGGGACTCGGCAGGGCGCTGCGGTCCGGTGCTGCGGCGCAGCACCGCCCGGATGCGGGCCAGCACCTCGTCGAGGCTGAACGGCTTGGTCACGTAGTCGTCCCCGCCGAGGGTGAGCCCCGAGACCTTGTCCTCGGCGGCGTCGCGGGCGGTGAGGAAGAGGACCGGCGTGTGCCGGCCGCTCTCGCGCAGCCGGCGGACGACGCCGAAGCCGTCCAGCCCGGGCATCATCACGTCGAGCACCAGCAGGTCGGGGCGGAACGTCGCGGCCATCGCCAGGGCCTGCTGGCCGTCGGCGGCGGTGGCCACCTCGAAGCCGGCGTAGCGGAGGCTGGCCGAGAGCAGTTCGCGGATGTTGGGCTCGTCGTCCACCACGAGGAGGCGGGCCTCCGGTACCGAGCTCCTGCCGGTGCCGCTCACAGCACCTCCCGTCGAACGTGCAGCCGTCGTCATGGTCCCGAGCATGCGACCGGGGGCTGGACCACCCCTGGACACCACCTGTGAGGAGTCTGGACGACGGGTCAGGCCGAGGGGGACATCGCGCGGCCGCGTCGCCAGTAGCCGATCGCGTGGTGCTGGGCCCGCCCGAGACCCCAGCGGCCGCGCAGGTCCGCCCGGATGGTGCGGACGGCCGCGGACTCGGCGGCCACCCACGCGAAGACGTCGTCCCCCTCGGGCCGGTCGATCCCGGCGACCGCGTCGGCCAGCAGGGTGCTCTGCCCCGGTGGGGTGCCCTCCCGGTGCAGCCAGCGCACCTCGACGCCGTCCGGCGCGGGCAGTGGCTGCTCCTCCGCGGCCCCGGCGACCTCGACCAACGCCACGCCGCGCATGTCCGGCGCGGCGGCGGCGAGGATCCGGCTGATCGCGGGCAGGGCCGTCTCGTCCCCGGCCAGCAGCAGCCAGCCGGCGCTGCGCACGCCCAGCGGACCGCCGCCGGCGACGGCGATCGGCGCGCCCGGCGCGGCTGCCGCCGCCCACGCGGCGGCGGGGCCGTCGCCGTGCAGCACGAAGTCGACCTCCACCTCGCCACGGTCGGGCTCCTGCCGGCGGGCGGTGTAGCTGCGCAGGTGCACCCCGTGCGAGCCCTCCGGCCAGACGATGCGGCCGTCACGGGCCACCGCCGGCCAGCGCGGCGCCGGGTCCCCGACCCGGGGGACCAGCAGGGAGATCGTCGGCCCGGCGGCCGCCACCGCCGCCGGGGTGCCCGACAGCAGCACCCGGCGCATCGACGGCGTCACGTCCCTGACCGAGACCACGGTGAGGACGTCGACCGGGCGGGTGGCGTCGGGAGCGGTCACGGACAGCCAGCCTAAACGGGCCGACCCGGCCGACCCCGGGGGAATGGAGTCGACCGGGCCGGCGATCGAGGACGAGACCACGTCACCGTGGGTCACTGCGACACAGCGCCCAGCAGGGGCGTTGTCGTAGCGCTTCCCGTCGACAGCAACGCTACGTGACCTGAGACCGTTGGGTAGAGCCCCGACGGGTGATGCGGCGTTCCGAACGGGTGATGTGTGTCCCGGCCGCCCCGGGGGCAGGGGCAGGGGGACAGCGTCCGAGGGCCAGGAGGCCACAGATGGCAGACGAGTTCAGCAAGGGCGATCACGTCACGTGGAACAGCCACGGCAGCAAGGCCGAGGGCACCGTCACACGCAAGATCACCGAGGAGACGGAGGCCTCCGGCCGGAAGGTCAAGGCCAGCCCGGACGAGCCGCAGTACGAGGTGGAGAGCGACAAGAGCGGCAAGACGGCGGTGCACAAGCCCGGCGCCCTGCACGAGAAGTGACGAGATCAGGAGGACGACCGTGAGCGAGACCGGAGACCAGTTCGCCGGCGTGTCGGCACGCAGCACCAAGCACAACCCCCGGCTCGACGAGGAGATGGAGCACGAGATCCAGGGCATGCTCAAGGGCGAGCACGCCACCCGTTCCCATGAGTGGCGCGAGGTCGAGCCGACCGCCGAGGGCGACCCGGACCTGACGGCTGACCCGGCCGGCACGCTCGTGGGCGGCACGCCGGTCGGCATGGACGCCGATGCGGTCATCGCCCGGGCCGAACTGGCGCGCTGGCTGGACCGCGCCGACTTCCCCAGCACCGGCCCCGACCTCGTCGAGGCCGCGCTGGACCACCGCGCTCCCGACGCGGTCGTCGACGAACTGCGCCGGCTGCCCGACGGCGAGACCTACGAGCGCATCGGCGACGTCGTCCGGGCGCTCGGCTACCCCACCGAGACCTGAGCGGTCGCGGTCAGGAGCCGGCGCGCTCCGGCTCCTGGCCGCCGTCCGCAGCCGTGCGCTCCTCGTCCTCGGCGATCTCCTCCGCACCCCGCCGGCGGAACAGCCGCGAGCCGGGGAACCCCTTCACCACGTGGCGCAGGTCCTGCATCGTGTCGAGCAGGTCGTGCACGTCCGTGGCGACGTTGCCCATCGACGCGACGACGGGCAACACGTCCTCGTCCAGGTGCGTCATCAGCTGAGGCAACCGGTCGATGAAGGTGATGACCGCGTCCACCTCGTCCGGTTCCACGCTCGCGGCCAGCCGGCGGACCGCGGGGGCCAGAGCCAGCAACGGCTCCTCGAAGACGTCGACCAGCGGGTCCACCCGGCCCAGCAGGTCCTCCGCCGCGCCGACCACCCCCTCGGCACGGGCGGTCGTGCCGCCCACGGCGGCGATGGCTTCGTCGGCCTTGCGTTGGGTGTGTCCGACGGCGGTGATGGCCCCGTCGGCCTTGCGTTGGGTGTGTCCGACGGCGGTGATGGCCTCGTCGGCCTTGCGTTGGGTGTGTCCGACGGCGGTGATGGCTTCGTCGGCCTTGCGTTGGGTGTGTCCGACGGCGGTGATGGCTTCGTCGGCCTTGCGTTGGGTGTGTCCGACGGCGGTGATGGCTT